>JANNPJ010000237.1:0-2894 GCA_031400005.1 Kineosporiaceae bacterium
CCGACATCCCGGAGTTGTTCACCCTGGACGGGCCCTCGCTCAGCATCAACATGAACGGTTGCCCCAACTCCTGCGCCCGAGCGCAGATCGCCGACATCGGGCTCAAGGGCATCCAGGTTCCGAACCCGGACGACCCGCAGGGCCCGACGGTCGAGGGCTTCCAGATCCACCTCGGCGGTGGCCTGGGGTTGCACGCCGGATTCGGCCGGAAGCTGCGCGGACTGAAGACGTCGAGCACGGACCTGCCGGACTACGTCGAACGGATCGTCCGGCGCTGGCTGGCCGAGCGGGCCGACGACGAGGCCTTCGCCACCTGGGTGGTCCGGGCGACCGAGGACGACCTGCGGTGAACGTGGCCGCGGGCGGTGGTTCGGGACAGCAGGGCGAGCGTGCCGTGCCGTACTGCTGCCCCTTCTGTACCGAGGAGGATCTGCGTCCGCTGGAAAGCGCCGCGGTCCCCGGCCTGACCCGCGGTGGTTGGCACTGTCGCAGCTGTCTTCGGGTGTTCAGCATCAGTTTTCATGGATTGCACCAACCGGTGCTGCCCGGTTCGACTCCGGCGGCCCAACCTTTGGAGAAATCATGATTGGATCATTGATCAGTAGACCCGAAGACGTCGCAGCAGCCCTGGAGAACGACCCTCAGCGGTTCGCCGCCGAGGCCAACGAGGTGCTCGAGGGCGCCGACCCGCTCACCGTGCTGGGTTGGGCCGGGCGGGCTTTCGGCAAGGCTCTGGTGGTGACGGCCGCGATGGGCGACACCGTGCTCGCCCACCTCACGTCCCGGGCCGTGCCCGGCACCAGCATGATCTTCGTCGACACCGGCTATCACTTCGCCGAGACGATCGGGACCGCCGCCGCAGTCGAGGCCTCCTACCCGCTCCGAATGCTGACCATCCGGCCGAAGGAATCGGTCGAGGAGCACGAGGCCAAGCGCGGCCAGCTGTACCTGAGCGACCCGGACGCCTGCTGCGCGCTACGCAAGGTGGCGCCGCTGGACAATGCCCTGCGCGGGTATCGCGCCTGGGCCACCGGGCTACGCCGGGAGGACTCCCCCGACCGGGCCGACACCCCCACCGTGCGCTGGGACGCCGAGCGCGGCCTGCTCAAGCTGGCCCCGATCGCGGCCTGGTCCCAGGACGACGTGGACGGCTACCTGGACGCGCACCCCGAGGTGCTGAGCAACCCGCTGCTGCAGATGAACTACCGCTCGATGGGCTGCGCTCCGGGCACCGGGGCGGTCGCCCCCGGCGAGGACGCCCGGGCCGGCCGCTGGGCCGGTAAAGCCAAGTCGGAGTGCGGCATCCACCTCTGATCGCCGCCCAGGCTGGTCCGCTACGGGCGCTGTGACTTGGCCAGAACAGCGTCGAACCGGGCATCGAATTCGGTCAGCAGGCGGGCGATTTCGGGGCGACGCAGAACTTCTTGCACCTGGGCCGCGCCCTCGCCGACGGCTCCGCCCGGAGACAGCTCGGTGCCCTCGCCTTCCTGGTCGTGACTGCCGGCGTCCTTTCGGCCGAAATTCTTTCGGGCGTAGGCGACCGCCGCCGTGGTCAGCCCTCGGCCCTGGGAAAGTCCGTCGGACAGGGCTCCGGTGAACAGGCGCAGGTCCATTCCGTCCAGGGCCTGGTCGAACGCCGCACGGATCTGCCCGGCCTCGGCCCGTAACTGGTCCTTGTCCTGGCCTGCGAGCCTGCCCTGGACCAGGCAGCGATGCACGGTCCGAGACAGCAGCAGCGCCGTCATCACGTCCGTCGGGACGCCACGCACCGAGCCGAACAGGGCCACGTACTTACGAACCGGGAACAGCGCCACCCGGCGTGGCACCGTCCGGAGGTAGCCGAGGGCTCGCCGGGCCATCCCGGCTGAAGCCGCGTCCACCCCCGCGTACAGCGCTTCTACCGTGTCGGCCGGGTAGGTCCGACCGTGGGCTCGCAGGGTACGCAGCACCGCGATCCGGATCGCGCGGTACTTGACCGCGTCGTCGAGCAGCGGCACCGGGATGAACCGCGCCGCCGCCGAGGCGATCGCACAGACCGCCCATTCTCCGATCAGTTGCCGACCGGGTTCCGTCCCGCGCTCCGGCCCGCTCCGCTCAGATGACGTCATGCTCCCCGAGGCTAGGCCCTTGATCGCGGGTTCGCGTCTCGACCGAGCATTTGTCGGCTGCCCTTCGACAAATTGTGCTCTGTGTCTCTCTGCGGGGCGGGAGGCGAGGTGAGTGCAGCGCCTAGGCTCGGATCCATGCGCAGCCCCAAGGACTTTTTTCGGCCACTGGCGGTCGGAGCACCCGAGCCCCTGCGGGAGATCCCTGCCGGGCCCTCGCGGATGATCCATTTCTTCCCGCCGTCGAATGCCAAGCTGGTCGCCAAGGTGCCGGACATCGCTCCGACCGTGGACGTCCTGCTGGCCAACCTGGAGGACGGTGTGCCGGCCGCCGACAAGGAGGCCGCCCGGCTCGGGCTGGTGCAGGTGGCGAAGGCCTGGTCCACCCCGGACACTCAGCTGTGGACCAGGGTGAACTCGCTGGACTCCCCCTGGGGTCTGGACGATCTGACCACAGCGGTACTCGAGGCCGGGGAGGCCCTGGACGTCGTGATGATCCCGAAGGTGGAGGGTCCGGCGGACATCCACTATGTGGATCGGTTACTGGCCCAGCTCGAGGCGAAGGCCGGCCTGGACCGACCGATCCTGGTGCATGCCATCCTGGAGACGGCCAGTGGGGTCGCGAACGTCGAGGAGATCTGCGCCGCCAGCCCACGGATGCAGGGGTTGTCGCTCGGCCCGGCCGACCTGGCCGCGAACCGGCGGATGAAGACCACCCGGGTCGGCGGTGACCGAGGCGGCCGACGACATCTGCTACACCATCGCCGACTTCGAGGACGCGCACGAGAT
>JANNPJ010000283.1:0-3500 GCA_031400005.1 Kineosporiaceae bacterium
CAGCCAGGTCAGTGACCAGTCGCCCTGGGTGCGTACATGATTAGAGCGACGCCGACCAGGCAGATCAGGGCGCCAGCGATGTCCCACCGGTCGGGCCGGAAACCGTCCACAAGCATTCCCCAGGCCAGGGATCCGACAACGAAGACCCCGCCGTAGGCGGCCAGAATCCGCCCGAAGTTCGGGTCCGGCTGGAAGGTGGCGACGAATCCGTAGGCACCCAGGGCGACGATCCCACCGGCGATCCACCACAGGCCCCGGTGCTCACGCCAGCCCTGCCAGATCAGCCAGGCACCACCGATCTCGGCCAGAGCAGCCAGGGCGAACAACAGCAGGGAACGGGCAACGGTCATGGTCATGACCGTATCCGGGTACCTGCCCGCCGGGTGAGTGCAGCAAGGACGGCGATCTGCCCGGAAGGGACGTCGATGTTCAGGTGCAGTGAGCCGCGGCGGGGAGTGGGGATGGCGTGCCGGTTCCCGGATGCGGAATTCGTCGGTCTCGGCAGGATGGCGGCATGAACATCGACCTCACCGGCCGTACCGCAGTGGTTTCCGGCTCAACTCAGGGCATCGGCTTCGCGATCGCCGCCGAACTGGCGCGCGCCGGGGCCCGGGTGGTGGTCAATGGCCGCAGCGTGCAGAGCACCGAGAAGGCCGTAGCCGAACTGCGAGCTGAACATCCGCCGGCGGAATTCGTTCCGGTCGCGGCCGACTTGGCCACGGCCGAAGGCGCGCAGGCAGTCCTGGCGGCTGTGGACCAGATCGACATCCTGGTCAACAACCTAGGGATCTTCGGCGCGCGCCCGGCTCTGGAGATTACTGATGATGAGTGGCGACATTTCTTCGAGGTCAACGTGCTTTCGGCGGTGCGGCTGATCCGCTCGGTGCTGCCGGGGATGATGGAACGCGGTTGGGGGCGGGTGTTGAACATCGCCAGTGACTCGGCGGTCGTGATCCCGGTAGAAATGATTCATTACGGGACAACCAAAACCGCGCTATTGGCGGTTTCTCGTGGCTTCGCCAAGGTGGCGGCGGGCACCGGGGTCACGGTCAACTCGGTGATTGCCGGACCGACGCACACCGACGGCGTAGCGGCGTTCGTCGGTGAACTGGTCGGGGACAACCTGCCCTGGGACCAGGCCCAGCGCCAGTTCATGGCCGAGCACCGGCCGAATTCGCTGATCGGGCGGCTGATCGAGCCGAACGAAATCGGGAATCTGGTGGTCTACCTCAGCTCCGATCAGGCCTCGGCCACCACCGGCGGAGCGTTACGCGTGGACGGCGGTTACGTCGACTCCATCCTGCCCTGACCGTCCTGCCCTGACCGTCCTGCCGGTGAGCTGTCGAACCGTCCGCGAGCCGGGATCGACGTGAAGGTTCTTGCGGCATGTGTTTGCTGCCTGCCGAAATAAGGTGAACCGCAGGCGCTAACGCACTAACCTCTCGGCATGGCTGATGTTGTGATCGAGCGCCGAGGTGTCCCCGTCCTGGTGTGTGGTGACGACGGTGAGCCGATTGCCAGTACGCAGGACGCGCTCGACGTGATCGGTGCCGCGTTCTCCCGAGCGGACGTCGTGGCGGTGCCTGTCTGCCGATTCGACGAACAGTTCTTTGTTCTGCGCACCGGCTTAGCTGGGGAGATCATGCAGAAATTCACGAACTACCGGATGCGGTTGGCGGTCGTCGGTGACATCTCCGTGCAGATCGCGGCCAGCACCGCGCTACGCGACCTGGTAGTCGAATCCAATCGGGGCCAACACGTTTGGTTCATCTCCGACCTCAACGAACTCGACACTCACCTGGGCTGACGACCCGCCGACGATGATTGCCGGGCCTACTTCGGTTCAGGTCAAGTGACGCAATCGGGCCCGATGTGTGCACGTCTACGCCGGCTCGTTATGCTGTGAGCAGCGTCGCGTGCCGGTGGCAGACCGTGTCGGGCATGGAGGCGCCGGATCGAAGGAGAGCGACGATGATGCCGTCGACCCCTTCGCCCTCCAGCTGTGGCTGAGGGCGAAACGACCAGGTTAATTGCCTGGAGCCGCGAGCTACGCGCCGTTCACGAACGGTTACGCGAGGCCCTGCAGGTCACGCGTGCAGCAGCCGATGCAGGGCAGGTGACCGCATCGCACACCCGTGACCTTCTGCTGTACTGCCGTGGGTTTTGCGCTGCCCTTACTGGGCATCACGAAGGTGAAGACCGTGAGCTGTTCCCAGCAATCGCCGAGCAGTATCCGCAACTGCGCGAGACCCTGCGCTACCTGGAGCAGGACCACTCGATGATCGCGCACCTACTCGCGGGGCTGCAGGACGCCGTTGGTCGTTCGGCGATACCGGCCGAGTTGGACCGACACCTCGAAGGCATTGCCGCGATCATGGAATCCCATTTCCGCTACGAGGAACGTAAACTCCTCTCGGTGCTGGAGACTCTTGCCCTCGACGCCGACCCGCTGAACGTGCTGGGCCCGTTATGACCCGGTGGACCGCTATGGCAAATTCGTGACCACGAAAGATATCTGGCGGGCACGGCCATCTCGGATCACCGTTCGTTCCACCCACAGTCGGGCTGTCAGCGGGTCCAGTCGGTATCGGTCGGCCAGCCGATCATCCCCCTCGCCCGCAAGGACGCGGGACGGCTGGAATGAGCACAACCGGGCAACGAGATTATTCAGATCCATGGCCAGGCGACCTCCCGGCCGCAGTACGCTGGTGATCTCGGCGAGCACGCCGCGGTTGGCTTCGTCGTCGAAATAGCCGAATGCCGTTGACCAGTTCACCACCCGGTCGAAGTGATCGCGCCACGGAAGATCCCGCATGTCGCCGGCTACGTAGTCGACGCTGACGCCGCGGGCGACGGCGTCAGCGCGAGCCCGGTCGAGGAAGACCAGCGATGAGTCCAGGCCGGAGCCTAGGAAACCTGAACGCCCAGGCAAAACCAGCTATCGATCATACACTCACCGAGTGCTCAGCGGTGTTCGCGTTGGGAAAGGACGGCTGCCACTTCAGCGCGCTCGCACCGATTGGCCGACTGCTCGAAGCGATCGAGATCGCTTAGCCGGTAGTGTATTTCGTCTCAGCAGCCGGCACCGGCATTACCGGGCAAGCAATCTCGGTAGCAGGCGGTGTCTGAGCGATGTGCCTTGAGAAGATTTCACTTCGTGTGAACCACCGCATTAGTCCTCGGCCCATGGGGGAGTGCAGGCTCCCGCACCCGTGACGTCCTTGCCGGTTTCGACCCACGCACTGACCCTCACGGCACAAGGGGACCGATCCCGAGGTTCCGAATAAACCAGCAGGCTCACGAGCTAGGCCGAAACCGGCAGGCACTTCGAACACCAAGATCATCCTTCGGGTTCCGATAGCGGATCGGCGTCCGGGCGCGCCGGGGCATGCACGGACCATGACTGCCACCTGCGGTGAGAAAGCAGGGGTGTCGAAACATGACATATCTGGCATTTTTCTAGTAAAGGTCAATACCTCTTCCGCCATTGACGTGGATGC
>JANNPJ010000291.1:0-30343 GCA_031400005.1 Kineosporiaceae bacterium
TCACCTGATCTCCTGGCCCGCCGGAGCCACCAGCGAACCCAACCTCCACTGCAAATGCGACCGCGACCACCGGTTCAAACATGAAGGCCGATGGCGTCACCAAATCTCCACCGACCCAGCACACCCACCCGGAACCATCGCAATCATCAGCCCCACCGGGCACGTCTACCTCAGCTACCCCCACCAATACGACCGACCACCGAAACCCCCACCCCAACCCACCGGATCGAATGACCCGAGCGGACCGAGCGGATCGAGCGGATCGAGCGGATCGAGCGGTCCCGCCGGTCCAGGGCACTCGTCACCCGACGATGATCCCGGAGAGCCACCCTTCTGATGGCTCGTACTCAACCGCACCGGACCCTGGTGCAGGACAGAGCACTATGCCTCTCGGTGATCTTCGCTGAGCAGCGCGCCGATCGCCACGGCGGTGTCGGGCGCGGCGTAGTACCGTCCCTGGGCCAGATCGGCGCCGAGCTCCCGAACCAGGGCGTGGTGCACAGGGGTCTCTACGCCCTCCACCGTCACCTGCATGCCAAGATCGTGAGCCAGGTCGATGATCGCGGCGAATACCCGGATCCGCGCTGGATCTTCCGCGATCGCGCCACCCCCCGTCGGCCGCCGCAGGAAATCGGCCGGGAGCTTGAGAGTGCGCACCCCGTTTCCGGGCAACTCCGCCAGCTGGGCCAGATGTGCGTGTCCGGTGCCGAAGTCGTCCAGCGCCAGGCGGACGCCGCACCCGGCCAGATCACGGATGATCTGCTGGGTGTGGGGGGAGTCCAGCGCGGCGTTCTCGGTGATCTCCAACTGCAACCGGTCCGGTGGGAGACCGGTTTGTTCCAGCACGGACACCACGTCGCGGACGGTACGCCGGTCGGCCAGTCGCACGGCGGCCAAATTGACGGCGACCAGCGGCGATCGTGGCAGGGTGGTCTGCCAGATGCGGGCCTGGCGGCAGGCTCGGTGCAGGATGGCGCGATCAAGGGTGGTGATCAGACCGGCGCTTTCCGCCAGCGGGAGAAACCGATCCGGAGTGATCACGCCGTGTGCCGCGTGCGGCCAGCGAGCCAGCGCCTCGACTGCCTCGATCCGCCCCGAGTTCAGCGCCACGATCGGCTGGTAATACGGCAACAGTCGGCCGTCCTCGATCGCGGAGGGCAGTTCTGCGGTCAGCGCCAGGTCGTCGATCTGCCGGACCGCTCGCGAGCTTTCGAAGACCGCCACACCGCTCGGTCCTCGCTTGCGGGCCCAGGAGGCCGCCAGATCGACGTCCTGAAGGATCCGGTCCGGGTCGACCTGGACCGCAGGACGGGCGAGCAACCCGCAGGACGTCGTGATCATGATCGGCCGGTCGCCGAGCAGGATCGGCTCCCCGATCGCCGCCTGTGCGTCGGCTTGCCGCCGGATCACGGCATCACCCGGACCGCTGTCTTGGCTGCCGTCGAACCCCACCACCAGAAACTCGTCGCGCCCGACTCGGGCCAGCAGTTCGTGCTCACCCGTGAAACGGGTGGACAACCGGGCCGCGATTTCCGCGAGCAGGCGGTCCCCGGTCTCCTTGCCCAACCCGCGGTCCAAGGCATCGAATCCGTCCAGCGACAGCAGGCAGGCACCGATCACGGCCGTCGGGTACGTGCCGGCGAGGCGCGTGAGCCGGTCGGCGAAACCGGTCCGATTAAGCAGCCCGGTGAGCGGATCGTGACGGGCGGCATCGCGCTGCTCTGCCAGGGCTCGTTGCCAGGCCAGCAACGCCGAGCTGCGGATTGCCTCCTGCTGGGCCAGTGTCCGGTCCCGGACCGCCCGGACGAAGCCCAGGCAAACCGTTCCGGCCAGCATCGCGAGGTGCTCGCGCAGCAGGGCGGTGCGTGCTTGGGTCAGTTTCGCGTTCTGGTCGTCGGTCCACGCCGGAAGCCCATCCCAATCCGGTTGCATCGCGGCCGAATTCGGGACGAGGCCGAGGTCCGTCAGGAACCGGTGTGTCAGCAGGGTGGTCGTGCGGGCCAGTGCGTCGGGGGAGTCGAACCCGATGCCGACCAGGTCCGTCCCGATCGCGATCCCGACCGAAGGATCGAACGGCTCAGCGGTCAGGGCCTGGATCAGCCGGCAGGTCAGTCCCCGGAACTGGTCGGCCAGTTCGGTCCGGTCGGCGGCCACGAAGCTGGTGTCGGCGAGCAGACGCAACCATTCCCAGGCGAACAGTGCCGTGTCGATGGCCTCGACATCGATTGCCATCGGGGTGATCGAGACCCCGGGCAGGACGGCCGGTGCGGCCGGGCGGGGGTTGGGGACCTCGGTCATGGCTTCCGTCCGACGCTGCCGGCGATCACGGAGGACCCCGGGTTCAGACCAACCTCGTCCGGCCAGTCGGGTCGCCACTGCGAGAGCCAGACCACGCCCGGCTCGACCAGCTCCCACCCGTGGAACAAGCCGGCGATCTGTTCTCGGGTGCGGTAGGTGAGCGGGGTGCTGGTCGACCGGTACAGCTCTTGGAGCTGCTTGGCCTCGGCCTGGCGCCCCTCAGCGGTGAAGTGCGAGATCACCAGATAACTGCCGGAGGTGAGCAGGTCGTGGAACCGGGCGATGGTGTCCTGCGGCCGGTCGGATTCGGAGACGAAATGCAGCACGGAGACCATCAGGAGCGCCACCGGCTGGGTCAGGTCGAGCAGTTCGGTCAGGACCGGTGCCTCAAGGATCTCTTCGGGGCGGCGCAGGTCGGCCTCCAGCACGCCAGCGCCCGGATTGTCGCGAAGGATCAACTCGCTGTGCGCCACTGCGACCGGATCGTGGTCGATGTAGAGCACCCGGGATTCGGGATCCAGTTTTTGGGCGATTTCGTGGACGTTGCCCGCGGTTGGGATGCCCGATCCGACGTCAATGAACTGCCGGATGCCCTGGCCGGACAGGTACCGCACAGCTCGGTGCAGGAACGCCCGGTTGGCCTGAGCGATCAGCTGGCCGTCCGGGAACAAGGCCAGGGCCTGCCTGGCGAGGTCGCGGTCGACGGCGAAATTATGCGCGCCTCCGAGGTAGTAGTCGTACATCCGGGCGGCCGAGGCTCTACTGAGATCGATTCCCTCTGGAGCCCATTCCGGGATCTGCTCCGGCACCTGATTCACCCTGCAGTCTCCGTCCCTGTCCGCCCAGCAGGACTCTTGAGCATAATGGGTGAAGTGATCCGCTTGGGTGAGATGTCGTTCCTGATGATGGGGCAATGATGGCGCAGTGATCACACTTGACCCCGCCTCCCCGACGCCACCATTTGAGCAGGTCCGGGCCCAGTTGGCGGCCCAGATCAGCAGCGGCGAGCTGGCCGCAGGGACCAGGCTTCCCCCGGTCCGACGGCTGGCCGACGACCTCCAACTGGCCGCGAACACCGTTGCTCGAGCCTACCGTGAGTTGGAGGCCGCAGGCCTGGTCGAGACTCGCGGGCGCGGCGGCACGATCGTCAGCGCAGCCGGTGACCGCGCCCGCGAGCGCCTGCTCGCCGCCGCCCGGCAGTACGCCGAGTTGGCCCACGACCTGGGCATCGAGGCCGGTGAGGCGCTGAACTTGGTGCGGACGGCGCTCGACCCGGGCGGCCGCTCCCAGTCGGGAATGACTCCACCGGTAAAGTAGTTGTACAGGCAACTACCGTGAGTCTCAAGGACTCGCGTCAGGGATGGACAGGAGTTTGCGATGCAGTTCGGAATCTTCACGGTCGGCGACGTGACGGCCGATCCGACGACCGGTCGGACCCCGACCGAGCACGAGCGGATCATGGCCATGGTCACGATCGCGCAGAAGGCCGAGGAGGTAGGGCTGGATGTGTTCGCGACCGGCGAACATCACAACCCGCCGTTCGTGCCTTCGTCGCCGACGACGATGCTCGGCTTCATCGCCGCTCGGACGTCGAAACTGCTGCTGTCCACCTCGACGACGCTGATCACCACGAACGACCCGGTGAAGATCGCCGAGGACTACGCGATGCTGCAGCACCTGGCCGAAGGCCGGGTCGACCTGATGATGGGCCGCGGCAACACCGGCCCGGTGTATCCCTGGTTCGGTCAGGACATTCGCCAGGGCATCCCGCTGGCGGTGGAGAGCTATGCGCTGCTGCGTCGGCTCTGGCGTGAAGAGGTCGTCGACTGGGAGGGCCAGTTCCGCACCCCGCTGCAGGGGTTCACCTCCACTCCGCGACCCCTGGACGATGTCCCGCCGTTCGTCTGGCACGGTTCGATCCGCAGCCCGGAAATCGCCGAGCAGGCCGCGTACTATGGCGACGGTTTCTTCGCCAACCACATCTTTTGGCCCAAAGAGCACTACATTCGGCTGATCAACTTCTACCGGGAGCGCTTCGCGCACTACGGGCACGGCGCGCCGGAGCAGGCGATCGTCGGCCTCGGCGGCCAGGCCTTCATCCGGAAGAACAGCCAGGACGCCGTGAAGGAGTTCCGGCCGTACTTCGACAACGCGCCGGTCTACGGTCACGGGCCGTCGCTGGAGGACTTCACTGACCAGACCCCGCTGACCGTCGGCAGCCCGCAGGAGGTCATCGACAAGACCCTGACCTTCCGCGAGCACTTCGGCGACTACCAGCGTCAGCTGTTCCTGATGGACCACGCCGGGCTGCCGCTGAAGACCGTGCTGGAGCAGCTCGAGCTGCTTGGTGCAGAGGTCATCCCGGTGTTGCGCCGCGAGCTCGATGCGATGCGCCCCGCCTCGGTGCCGGCCGCCCCCACGCACGCCAGCTTGCTGGCCGCGAAGATCAGTGCCGAGAGCGCCGAGACGCTGGTGGGGCGATGACTCGGCTGGTCGTCATCTCCGCGGGCCTGAGTCAGCCGTCGTCCACGCGGTTGCTCGGTGAACGGCTGGCCGAGGCGACCCGCTCGCCGATCGAGGCGGCCGGTGACACGGTCCAGACCGATGTCGTCGAGCTGCGCGACCTCGCGCACGACGTGGTGAACAACGTGCTGACCGGTTTCCCGTCGCCGGCCTTGGCCGGAGTCATCGATCAGGTGGCCGGCGCGGATGCGCTGATCGCGGTCACGCCGATCTTCAATGCCTCGTACAGCGGGCTTTTCAAGTCGTTCTTCGATGTGCTGGACTCGGAATTGCTACGCGCCAAGCCGGTTCTGATCGGTGCCACCGGTGGCTCGCAGCGGCATGCGCTGGCGCTTGAGCACGCGCTCCGCCCGCTGTTCAGCTATCTGCACGCGATCGTTGTCCCGACCTCGGTCTACGCCGCGTCGTCCGACTGGGGAACGGCCGGCGGCAGCAATGCGCTGGCCGAGCGGATCGACCGGGCCGGCGCCGAGCTAGCCGGGCTGCTGGCCCGGACCGGCTCGGCGGCCCCTTCCGCCCCCGTCGATCCGTTCGCCAATCCGCCGTCGTTCGTCGATCTGCTGGGAGGGGTCCAGTAGCTCCCGGCGCTTAACTCGCGAGGAGGAAGATCAGCGCGAGCGCCGGCGGAACGAACTGAATGGAGGCCGCGCGGAGCATGCGGATGCCGGTGCTGAGGAGTACCGCGCCAGCTACCACCATGCAACCGGTGCCGAAGATGATCAGCGTCTTGCCGATCACGGCCTGATCGCCGTCGAGCCCGGCCATCACCACGCCGACCAGTACCCCGATCGCCAGCGCGAGGTTGTAGAAGCCCTGGTTGTAGGCCATTCCGCTGAGCGTGTCGGCCGCCTCCTGGGAGGCGACGCCGAATCGCCGGTAGACCGCGGGCTTGGACCACAGCACGCTCTCGAAGATGAAGAAGACGACGTGCAGGACGGCGGCCACGGTGGCGAAGATTTGGGCGGCGATCAGCATGGTACGAGCTCCTCGAGCGGCCGGACAGGTCCGGAGATGTTTCCGGACCGATCGGTCCGCTTCGGGTAGTGTGGTGCAAGCGGGCGCTGTTCGCTCGAGTGCAGGCGGCATACCTGGCCGAGGTGATCGATCCTCAGTTGGCCCCGCTGAGCCTCCCCGGTGCTGGATTGGCTTCTCTCATAAGATATTTCGAGAATCTCGGCCAGTTCATGCGGGAAGCACCGGCCGAGGTCGCCAATCGTGGCTGCTTGCTGCTGAACACCGCGACGGAACTCGCTGTCCTCGATGAGGAGGCCGCCGTCCTGGTGGAGAGCTACCGGCAGCGGATGGCGGCGGTGTTCCGTGCCGTGCTCGCGCAGGCGGCCCGGGATGGTGACCTCGACTCGGTCGAGGGCACCCAAGCGCGTCGGGTGGACCTCCTGGTTGCCCAGGTGATCGGCCTGTTCGTCACCTCTCGGTTGAGTCCGCCGGCCGCTGCCGCGCTGGCTGCCACGATCAGCGCCGAGATTCGCACGTGGAAACCACGAAGCGTTAGCTAACGGAGAGGGTTTCGGTGTGAAGTCGACCATCAGCCAGTTCATGGACGGCGGTCATCTGGTCGAGCCCTTCGCGGCGGTGGGTCAGTAACAGCACCCGCCGCCCGCGCGTCGCCCGGAGCAGATCGGTCATCAGGGCCTCAGCGGTTGGCTCGTCCAGGCCCTCGGTGGGTTCATCGAGCACCAGCAGATCCGGTTCGGCCAGCAGCGCGCGGGCGGTGACCAGTCGGCGTTGCTCACCGCCCGACATCGTCGCCCCACCCGCGCCCAGCCAGGTGTCCAATCCGCGCGGCAATCTGGATAGCCAGTCGCCGAGCCGAACCTCGGTCAGGATGGCACGAAGTTCGTCGTCGCTCGCTCCCGGACGAGACATCCGCAGGTTCTCCCGCACCGTCGAGGCAAACACATGGTCGACGTCGTCACCAACCATCGCCACCGCGCCGATCAGGCGCGGTTGCCCACTCACCGATCCGGCCTGTGGATCGAGCAACCCAGCCAGAACAGCTGCCAGGGTGGACTTTCCGGAGCCGGACTGGCCGAGAACGGCAACCCGTGACCCGTCCGGTAGATCCAGATCGAGACCGTTCAATGCCGGTGGCCGGGCCGGGTCCCAGCCGGCGACCAACCCACGGACAGTGATGGTCCCTGTCGATGTGAGGCCGGTGGTGAGGGCGGTCGGCTGGTCCGATGGCGCGACGGACCTGGGTCGGCTACTCAAGGCGGCCAACCTGGTGACGGCGCCAGCGCCCCGGCGTCGGGCGATCGCCGCGTCCGGCAAGGTGAGCACTGGTTCGGCCAGGGTGACGATGCCGAGCAGCAGCACGGCGGCCAGTTCGGCGCCACCGGGGTCGATTCCCCCAAGGGACGGCGCGACGGCGAGCGCGGTGCCGATCACGGCAACGGCGAAGCCGAGGTGCGCCAGCGCGGTGGCCGCCCCCGCCGACCTGGCGGCGCTGGCTTCGATCCGGGCCATCGCCAGGCCTCGCTGCGCGGGGATTCGCAGCGCCGCACCGATCCCGCGACCGGCCAGTTCGTCCATCCCCTCAACGGTTTCCAGCACCGCGTCGGCGAGCTCGGCGCGGGCCCGCGCGGTGGCTTCGTCCTGCCGGGAGGCTCGCCGGGCCGCCAGTGCGGGGGCGATCCCGGCGGCAACCAGCAGACCGGATCCGAGCGCGAGCAGGAGACCCGCGGACGGCAGCAGCACCAACGCCGTGCCGACGGTGATGCCGATCGCGAGCCCGACAGCGGCGGTCGGTAACCGGCCACGCAGCAGACCATCGACCCGGGTGTCGACGTCCGCAACGATCCGGTTCAGCAGTTCTCCGCGGCGATGCAGACCGGCACCGGGCATCCGGGGGATCAAGTCGGCATAGACCGACGCCCGCCACGTGCCGAGCCGGGCGAACCCGACTTCGTGGGCGGTGAGCCGTTCCAGGTAGCGCAGCAGCGGCCGGGCCACGGCGCTGGCCCGGACGACGACGACCGCGGTGGACAGGGTTAGCACCGGCGGCAAGGTCGCGGCATGCACCAGGAGCCAGCCGGCCGCCCCGGTCAGGGTGATCCCTGCCAGCCAGGCCGAGGCGCCGAGCCCCACCGCCAGCACGGGGCTCCGCCCGGTTCGGACTCGTGATCGCGAAGATTTCGTCGGCGCATGACCGACGGAATCTTCACGGTAACCCGGTGCCGGTGCCGGGGGTGGCGCCGGGGGTGGGGGGGTGAGGCTGGGTTCTACGCTGACGCTGCGGTCCACGGCAGCCAGCAGGGCCGGTCGGTGCGCGACGACCAGGACAGCGCAACCGCGGCGAGCCGCCGCCCGCAGCTCCGCGATCACCCGTTGCTCAGCGACGGCGTCCAGGTGCGCGGTCGGTTCGTCGAGCAGCAGCACGGCCGGTCGAACCCGAGCCGCTCGCAGCACCCGAGCCAGGGCCAGTCTCTGTCGCTGACCGGACGAGAGCCCTCGACCGTGCTCACCGAGCGGTGCTCGCAGACCGCCGGGCAGGGCGGCGACCTCGTCCGCCAACCCGACCACCGTCAGGGCAGCCCATCCGACGTCATCCAGTCCCGGCGTCCACCGGCCGTTCTCCTCGTCGTCCAGAAGCAGGGCGTCCGCGATGGTTCGGGCGTGTGGCAGCGTCGGCCGCTGCGGAAGGTAGACCGGGCGTGGGCCGGTGACCTCGACCGAACCGGCGCTCGGCGAGTGCATCCCGGCCAGCACTCGTAGCGCCGTCGTCTTGCCCGCGCCGGAAGGGCCGCGTAGGGCCACGAACTCGCCGGCTCGCACTCGCAGCGCCGGCAGGTGAAGTGCGTCCATCCCGGCCCCGGCGTGCCGTACCCGCAGCCCGGCGGCCATCACCGACGGCTCGCCGTCGCCCGCCACGCAGCAACGATTGGCCCTGCCCGCCGAGCCGTGCCGGTCGTCCGTGCCGAGCACCGCGTCCACCTCAGCCACCACCGCGCCGGCGTCGGCGGCGGCATGGAACCGGGTGCCGACCTCGCGTAACGGGCGGTAGGCCTCTGGCGCCAGCAAGATCACTAGCAGGGCGGGCGCGAGGTCAAGGCTGCCCTCGGCCACCCGTAGACCGGCGCCGACCGCGATCAGGCCGACCGATCCGGTGGCGACGAGATCGAGCGCGGTGCTGGACAGGAAGGCGATCCGCAACACCCGGACGGTCGCGGCCCGGTGCCGGTCGGTCATCTGCCGGACCACGTCGACCTGGCGCTGTGCCCGGCCGTACAACCGGAGCGCGGCCAACCCCCGGACGACGTCGAGGAAGTGCCCGGACAGGCGCGCCGACGCCGCCCAGCGTTCCTGCGCTCGGCGCTCGGTGGCCCGGCCGACCAGGATGCCGAAGACCGGGATCAGCGGCAGGGTGAGAATGGCGATCAGCGCGGACGCCGGATCGATCACCGCCAGCACGACGACGACCATCGGTGGCAGCACCACCGCTAGCACGAGCGAGGGCAGGTAGCCGGCGAACCACGGCCGGAGCGCGTCCATCCCGCTGATCACCAGCGTGGCCAATCGCCCGCTGCCGAACTGCGCGACCCAGGCTGGACCGTGGCGCACAGCTGCTCTCAGGAGGGCGCCGCGCAGTTCCTGGGCGACCGCCGTGGCCGTCCGCTGGGCGGTGACCTGCTCAGCCCAGGTCAGCAGCGCGCGGCCGGCAAAGCCACCGGCGAGCAACCAAAGATCGCCGTCCGCCAGCTTGAAACCATCAGCAGAACGGGAGCCTTCGAACAGGGTGACGACGATCCGGCTGAGCCCGAACAGCACGGCGAGAGTCGTTACCGCCTGGCCGATTCCGAGCAGGGCAAGCAGCAGCACCCCGCTCCGGCTGGCTCGAGAGTGCCGCAACAGCCGCGGATCCACCGGCCCTCGGCGCAGTCGGGGCTCGATGGCTTCAGTGCTGACGCTCACTTCAGTCCTGATGCCCATCAGGCGATCCGCTCGCTGGCCACCCGACGCCGGAACACCCAGTACGACCAGCTCTGGTAGACCAGGATTCCGGGTAGCACGACAACGCCAACCAGGCTGATCAGGCGCAGCGCGCTGTCGGTCGCCGCCGCGCCGGATCGCGTCAGTGACCAGGCCGGGTCCAGGATGCTGGGCAGCACGACCGAACCGTTCCAGGTGAAGACGGTGACCACGGCCCCGGCCACGATCAGGCTGGTCAGGGCGAAGGCCAGGGCTTCGTGCCCGGTCCAGGCCGTCACCGCGAGTAGGGCGCAGAGCGCAGCCAGGGATGCCGCAATCCAGAGCGCGTGCCCGGCAGCGAACACGGCGGTGAGGATTGCAACCCCGGCCCCGCCCGAGGCGAGCGCGACCGTGAGCAGCCGAGCCCGCTGACGCAGCGGCCCGGTGGTGCGCAGCCCCAGGAAGGTGGCACCCAGCAGGACGGCGGCGAACAGCGCCAGCCCGGCACCGCTGGCGGCCGACCAGCCGAGCACCGGCCGCACGGTACGGGCGAGGCCACCGAACCGGCCACCCGAGCCGATCACTTCGCCGTCTGCGCCGAGGGCCAGACCGCGGACGAACGTAGCAAGCACCGCGCCCCAGACCAGCACAATCGCGGCCGAGCAACTGGCCAGCGCGATCTCACATCGGCGTCGCCACCGCGGGTCGTCGTGCTTGCCGCGAAACTCCAGTGCGACCCCGCGACCGGCCAGCAGCAGGAGCAGCAGCACCATCGGCAGGTAGAGGCCGGACATCATCGCGGCGTACCAGTTGGGGAAGGCAGCAAAGGTGATGCCGACCGCGGCGACCAGCCAGACCTCGTTGCCGTCCCAGAACGGGCCGACAGTCCGGATCGCGGCCCCGCGTTCGTGTTCGTCGCGGCCGAGCAGTGGGGCCAGCAGACCGACACCGAAGTCGAAGCCCTCGAGGACGAAGAACATCACCCAGCAGAGCACGATCAAGCCGAACCAGATGGTGACCAGATCCATCAGCGATCCTTCCTGTCAGTGGGTAAACGCCGGTCAGTAGGTAGGTGTGAGGTCTGCTGCCGAAGTTTTGAAAGATGTTGCGGAAGAAGACGTATCGGACGAGCTCAACGACTCCCGGGCAAGGTGTCTGACCAGACGGAGCCAGAGCGCGGCGAGGAGGCCGTACAGCGCGGTGAAGGCGAGCAGCGAAACAACGACTTCAGCGCGGGTGAGGCCGGGGGAGATCCCCTCGGCGGTGGTGGAGATCCCGAAGGCGATCCAGGGTTGGCGGGCGGTCTCGGTGAAGATCCAGCCGAAGCTGTTGGCCGCGGTCGGCAGCAGGGGGAGCAGCGGGACGACGCGCAGCAACCAGCGCGGTAGCCGGCGGGACAGGTCCAGCGCCCGACCTCGGCGGGTGAACCAGAGGTAGGCCAGGGCCAACCCGGCGGCCACCAGCCCGACCCCGATCATCGCCCGAAAAGCCCAGAACGCCACCGGAACCATCGGGATATAGCTGCCTGGTCCGTACTCGGCGACGTACTGCGCTTGGAGGTCGTCGATGCCCTGCACAGTCGCGTTCGGGTCGCCGGCCGCGAGAATGGACAGCAGGCGTGGCACTCGAAGGCTGAAGAACGGTTCGCCGCCGTCAATGCTCCCGATCGCGAACACCGAGAACGGCGCGCCGGTGGTCGTCGAGTACAAAGCCTCGGCCGCGGCCATCTTCATCGGCTGTACCTCGGTGATCACCTTGCCCAGATGGTCGCCGGTGATCGCTGTCAGGGCACCGCCGGCCAGCGTCAGCCAGGCGCCGAGCCGGGCCAGGGTCGCAAACGCAGCCCTGTCCTCGTCCTTCGGGTCCCGGGCCCAGACTCGCCAGGCTCCGATCGCCAGCAACAGGGCACCACCGACCATCACCGCGCCGGCCATGGTGTGCGGGAAAGCGGCCAGGTTGACCTTGTTCAGGACCAGGTCGACCACGCTGGTCAGACGGGCTCGCCCGGTCACCGGGTCGAGTTCGTAGGCCACCGGGTTCTGCATGAACGAGTTCCCGGCCAAGATGATGAAGGCCGAGAGCAGAGTTCCCACCGCGACCACCCAAATAGTAGCCAGGTGAACAGCTTTCGATAGCTGCCCCCAGCCGAAGTACCAGAGCCCGAGGAAGGTCGCCTCCAGGAAGAAGGCCAGCATCCCCTCGATCGCCAGGGTCGGGCCGAAGACGTCACCGTAGAAGCGGGCAAAGTCGCTCCAGCCGAATCCGAACTGGAACTCCTGGACCAGGCCGGTCACCACCCCGACCACGAACGTGATCATCAGCAGCTTCCCGACGAACAGGGTGAGTTGCCGGTAATGCTCGTTCCCGGTGCGTACCCAGGCGGTCTGCAGTCCGGCCGTGACGAAGGCCAAGCTGATCGACATCGGAACGAAGAAGTAGTGGTAGATCGTCACCACCGCGAACTGCAGCCGGGTCAGGTCGAGCACGTCGAGCGCCATCTCAGTCCTCTCCTACGACGTCCTGTAGTACATACTACGGAGCGTAGTACGTGATTCGTCGTAGGGGGGTGCGAGTTCGGTTACAGTGGTCTGGTGAGTGGTCTGGGCGAGCTCGAGCGCGACGTGATGAACCAGTTGTGGGATGCCGCCGAGCCGCTTACCGTCCGCCAGGTGCACGAGCGGTTCGCCGGCCGCCGCGATCTGGCCTACACCACGGTGATGACGGTGCTGGATCGGCTGGCGAAGAAGGGCGTCGTGCTCCAGCAGCGAGCCGATCGCGCCTACCGCTACTCCGCCGTGCAGACTCGAGAACAGATGACCGCTGCGTTGATGCTGGATGCGTTGGGCGCGACGCCGGATGGCCCGGCCCGGGACGCCGCGCTGATGCACTTCGTCGGTCAGATGGGCCCGTCCGGCGCAGCCGCTCTGCGAGCCGCGCTCGAAGCCGCCGACCAGGAGTAACGGCACAGATGACGGCTCCGCTGCTCGGTGCCCTGGGACTGGTGCTGTCGCTGCTGGTGCCGAACCTGCTGGCGGCGGCCCACTGGCCGGCCCGTGCTCCGCAGGCGGCCGTGGTGCTCTGGCAGTGCGTGACCCTGGCTTCGGTGCTGTCCGCCGTCGGGGTGGTGCTCGCCGCGCCGGAGGAACTCGTCCGCGCGGTCGGATCCGAGCGCCGGACCGCCGTCTGGGTCCTGCTCGGCACGCTCGCGGTGGCCGCGCTGATCGTGTTGCGCTTGCTGCTGTCCCTGATGGAGGTGACCTGGCACGCGCGAGCCCGCCGGTTCCGGCATCGGATCCTGGTCGATCTGCTGGACCGGGCCGAGCAGCACGGTGAACTCGACCTGGTAGTGCCAGCCGATCGGCTTCGGGTGCTCGACGGTGCCGTGCCGTTCGCCTACTGCCTGCCCGGTCGCTCACCCCGGGTGGTACTCAGCGGTGGCACCCTGCAGGTACTCGAGCCGGAGCAGGTGGCCGCCGTGCTGGCCCACGAGCAGGCACACCTACGCGCCCGGCACGACCTGGTGATGGCGGCGTTCACCGCGCTGTACCGGGCGCTGCCCCGGCCGCTGCGCAGTCGGACCTCGCTGGACGCCGTCCACGTGCTGTTGGAGATGCTCGCTGACGATGCTGCCCGCCGGCGGTTCGGGGCCGAGCCGCTGCGCTCGGCACTGACCACGATGGGCGGCGCGGCGGACGCGTTGGTGGTGAGCGCCCGGGCCGAAGGGCGGGAGGCGGAGGGACGTGACGGCGAGGCCGAACGTCGTCGTCGGCTGGACCGGCTCGCCTCGGCGGCGGGCGGAGACCTCGTGCCATTGGCGGTGCTGCGGCTGGCGGTCTACGCTTTTGCGCTCGGCGTCCTGGTACTGCCCACGGTGGTGCTGGTCGCGCCGTGGTTGAATCGGGCGCTGAGCGATTGGCCGCTCTGAACGACACTGAAAGGCCAACCATGACGACACTGCTGTATCTGGCCCGGCACGCCGAGCAGGAACTGACGCCGAACGGAGACCCGGAGGCGGGGCTCAGCGCCCTCGGTCAGGACCAGGCCCGGTTGCTCGGAAAGCGACTGCGGCAGGCAAAGCTTAACGGCATCCACCACGGCCCTTCGACGCGCGCGCGGCAGACCGCGTACGTGGTCGCGCAGACCATGCCCGATATCCAGGTGTACTCCAGTGAACTGCTGCGGGATCGGACGCCGGTGCCTGAGCCGGCCGAGATGGGCGACTACTCGGAGGCCGAACTGAGCTGGCTGGCGAACGTTCCCGCCGAGGAGAGCGATCCGGGCGGAATCGAAATCACCGCTGCAATAAAGCATTTCTCCTCCCTGGGCAAGGGTCGGCAGCTGCTGATCACCCATGCCTTCGTGATCAGCTGGTTCGTCCGGGCCGCCCTGGAAACCCCGCCCCGGCGCTGGATGGGGCTGAACCCGTTCAACGCCGGACTGACCGTAATCCGTTATCGGCCGGAGCATCCCGACCAGCCGGTGACCCTGATCGGGTACAACGACATCGGTCATCTCCCGCTCGAGCTGCGCGGTCGGACCCCCGTTCACCTGGACAGCTAGCTCACCTCACCCGCTGAGCCGGCATCTTGGCTGCCAGCAGGTACTCGGCGGCGACCGGGCGACCGAGCAGGAATCCCTGGCCGATATCGCACCGCAGGCCGGACAGGAAGTCCAGCACCTCCGGGTCCTCCACCCCTTCGGCGACGGTACGCAGACCGAGCGTCCGGGCCAGCTCAACGGTGGAGGCGACGATCGCCGCATCGGTCGAACCGGGGACCAGACCCATCACGAAGGATCGGTCGATCTTGACCTCGTCCAGTGGCAGGTCGCGCAGGTAGGTCAGCGAGCAGTAACCGGTGCCGTAGTCGTCCAGGGACAACTGGACGCCGAGGTCACGCAGTTCGGTGAGGGCTCGCCGAGACCGGTCGAGATCCAGCATCATGGCGTTCTCGGTGATCTCCACGGTCAGGTTGCCGGGCGCCAGGTCGTATTGGACCAAGGTGTCGATGATCGAGTCGATCAGTTCTGGGCGCAGCAGCGCTGACGGCGCGAGGTTGATCGATAGGTGCAGTTCCGTTCCCGCGCGTCGCCACTGCCGGATCTGTGCCGCGCCCAGCTCCAGCACCCGGATCGTGAGTTCGGCCATCAGACCAGCCTGTTCGAAGAACGGGAGGAAGGCATCGGGCAGCAGCAGCCCGCGGCTCGGGTGCTGCCACCGGGCCAACGCCTCGACACCGACCATGCGACCGTTCTGCAGATCGAATTGCGGTTGGTAGACCAGGACCACTTCATGCCGGGCGAGGGCTTCCCAGGCGTTCAGCCGGTGCAGGGAATTGCCGTGTCGGTCCGGATCATAGGCACGGACGCCGTGTCGACCGGACTTCGCGTCCCGCATGGCGGTATCGGCCCGCTGGCAGAGGACGGCCAGATCGAGGCTGTCATCGGGACACAAGGCGATGCCGATGCTGGCCGCCGTGCTCTGCAGTTCGCCGTCAATCAGGAACGGCGTCGCGAGGTTGGCGAGCAACCGGTTGGCGACCGCAAGCGTGGCGGTCCGATCGCTGTCGAGCAGGAGCAGCCCGAAATGATCCCCGCCCAGCCGGGCGAGCAGGTCGCCATCGTGCAGTTCCCGGCGTAGCCGTGGCCCGACCTGGCGCAACAGTTCGTCTCCGGCGTGGTGCCCGAACGTGTCGTTCACCGCCTTGAAGTCATCCAGGTCCAGCATCAGCACGGCCAGTCGCTGACCCTCCGGCCGGTCTGTCAGGGCCTGCTGCACGTGCTCGTCGAAGCCCCGACGGTTCGGCAGTTGGGTGAGCTCATCGATCCGGGCCTGGCGCCGGCTGAGCGAGAGCTGCTGCAGGGCGGAGAAGCCGATCGCGATCCGGCGGACCGCGGTGAGCAACGTCGCGATGGTCAGGACGACGGCGTAGAACGGCAGCTTCCGATCGGACAGGCTGCCGTAGATCAGGATGGCCACGCCGACCAGGCTGAAGACGTTCGGCAGCACCAGCGCCTGCGACAACTGTGTCGATGCAGTGCAGCCCGGTCGGTAGGGCAGGGTCGCCGCGAGCGCCATCAGGGTGAGGCCGACCGCCCACAATGCGTCAAGCGGCGTGCCGACCGCGTAGCTGTCGGTGGCTACCCGGTACAGGTAGAGGCTGTCAGCCACCGCGAACGTGACCATGCCGGCGCTGAGCCACAGCCAGGTCGCCCCGGGCCGACCACTGCGCAGCGTCATGATCCCGACGATCAACGCGGTCAGTGTCAGGTCGGCCACCGGGTAGGCGGCACCCACCACCAGTTGGGCCATCGAGCCCTGGAGGCTGTTCAGCACCGGCTGCAGGGTGAGCACCGACCCAGCGGCCGCGCAACAGAGGGCGCCGAGGAGGCCGTCCAGGAAGGCCCCTACCGACAGCGTGCGCAGCTGCGGATAGGCCAGAACGGCGACGGCGGCCAGCAGCAGCGGATAGGGCAGCAGGTAACCGATGTCCGCCAGGCTGGGGTATGGGACCGGGGACAGGAACTGGACCTTGAAGATGTAGATCACATTGCCGACCGTGAAGGACGCTGCCGCCAAGCCGATCAACGCGAAGGGGAGTCGCTGGGCGGCGACCATCACCGCCCGGCCCAGGCAGACGATCGCGGGCAGCGCCAGCACGGCGTTGCCAAGCAGCCCATCAATGGTCAGCGAGTAGCCGGTCGATCGGAATCCGAAGGAGACCAGGTACACCGCGAGCACGCCGACCAGGAGGAGCACCGTGACGATCCGCCCCGGGCCGGTTCCCTGGCCTGGGGCGGGGTTGTCGAGGGCTTTGGTGGCACGGGTCTGCACTGTCCCTGATCGACAGCAGGCATCCCCTGCTTGAGCGTCAGCTCAGGCTGGTCCACTCGGTGGCGACCGGGCTTCGCCCGGGTCGCCCGCAGATCAAACTGAAGGGCCCGGGGTGCAGATCTTCGATCACGAAGCGGCCGTCCGCATCGACGGGGATCGGGCCGGAGCCGGATGTTCCGGGCTGGCGTAGCTCGATCGTCGCCGCTCCGGCCGGCATCAATTCGCCGAGGATTCGATGCTGCCGGCCCGAGCCGCCGATTTCCAGCTCCACCACCAGTTCGGGCGTTTTGAAGGTCAGGAGGCGGGGAACACTGGCCAGTGCTCCCCGCCGCACGGCCGCGGCCGTCCCCTCGATCTGCGAGTCAGCGGTCAGCTCCGCCAGTTCCGCATCGACCGTTCTCAGCCCGAAACTCTGCTTTGCCAGTTCCGTCACCATCGCCGGCGGGTTGTGCTGCGGTGAGAGCATTTCCGTCAACCGCTGGAAGAGCTCGTCCTCGTCGTGCATGGCGCCTCTCCCGTCATCGAGTGGTCATCGAGTGGTCATCCATCGGTCGGGGTGCTGTCGTTCGCTGCCTCTATCACGAGTCGCTCAGCGAGCCGCTGATACCTTCAGCGTCCAGCAGATCCCGCAATTGCGCCAGACAGCGGCCCCGAGTTGGCCCCAGACTGCCGGTGGGTAGCCCGAGGGCCTGGGCCGCCACCTGATACGACGGCGGCCCGTTCTCCGGGATCACCACCAGCAGTCGCAGAACCTGCTGACAGCGCGCGCTGAGCTGAGTGAACGCCTGCCAGAGCCGCGCGTCTCGGTCCGCCACCAGCAGAGCAACGTCCGCAGCCAGCTGGCCGGTGCTCGGTTGGTCGGAACTCAGCAGGTGCAGGAGCCGGTCGTCGTCCACCGGCTGAAACCGCTTGTTGCGTCGCAGCACCACCAGGCACTCGCGGCGGCAGGTCGTCACCAGCCACCCCGGCAGCCGGGCCGGATCCCGGATCGACTGCAGATGCTCCAGCAGCCGCAACCAGGTCAACTGGCAGACATCACTGGCGTCCGACGGACTCAACCTGAAGGCCCGGCAGGTGGCCCACAACAGTCCGCTGTATCGGTCGACGAGGTCGTTCCACGCCCGTTGATCGCCGTCGGCGGCCAACTGCACGAGCCGGGAAAGTTCGTCCTCGCGGTCGCGGGGCTGTGCATGGGAGTTCCGGACCCGGTCCATGTCGGTCACCCCGTCCCCAGGGAGAGGAACGACAGGCTGGTAGCCGCCTCAATCGGATCCGACTGCATGCCGATCCGGGCCTGGTGCACCGATTCGGAAAGCGTTGCCCCAGAACGCAGGTGCTGGTGCAGAACGGTCATCAACTGCACGACTGCGGTGTCATTGACCGGCACCACGCTGGCGACGATTCCGGTGGTTCCGAGCGGGATCAGCGCACTGGCCAGACCGAGTAACTCATCGGTTCCGGCCGGTGTCACCACTGCTGAATCACAGCTGGAGAGCACGATTTGCCGGGGTGCGCGGTGCAGCCGTTCGAGGTCGTAGACCGTCAGTGGACCGTCGTCCAGTTGCAGCGCGGAAAACAGCGGGGAGTCGGCCCGGAAGGTGCCGTGCGCTGCGATGTGAGCCAGCCGGGCACCGTCAATGGCCGCCAGCACCCGAGCGGCCGTCGCGGTTCCGCCGCCGAGTACCTCGACACCGGCATCGCCGGCGTACTGCGCCGCCAGCGACGGCACCTCGGCCTGCTCGGTCGACAGGCCGGGACCATGCACCAAGACAACGTCGCTGTCCTGGTCTTTGTCTGCTTCCATGCCGTTGTGTACCCCAGCTGGTCCCTTTCTCACGGGTGCCCTTTTCCTATCCTTGTGGTCGCCGGACCGAGCTCGCAACCACAAGGTGGCGGACGGTGCGACGGTGAACACCCGATGGCGCAGATCGGTGAGCATCGCCCACGGGACGGCGTGCAGTCGCCCCGGGGGGACGACGATCACCTCACCGTCGCCCAGATGTCGACCGGCCTCGCCGAGCAATGACCGGTTCAGAGCGGCCCCGAGGCGGGCCAGCCGGTCGAGTGACCGGTCTGCGGACGTCGTGGACATTCCGTACGCCAGCCGAGTCAGGGTGGCCCGGGCGAACTCGACCTCCCGGGATACCTGCTCGATCCGGCCGGCGGGGTACCGGCGGACCGTCCCACCGCCGCAGACCAGGACCTGAAGCTGACCATCGGTATCGACCAGCTCCACCAGTCGATCGGCCCCGAGTTCAGCCAGCAATTCATTGACGTCGAAGTCACCCGATTGGGGGGCGGCACCGGAACCGCGGGTGCGCAGGGCTCGGGTCCGAACCGCGCGTTCGAGCCGCAATTGCTCCCGATGGAGCGCGGCGGTGGCTAACCCCTCAGCGGAGGCCCTGGTCAACCGGCTGGTGACGTCGCGGAGCGCACCAAGGTCGGCCTGCGACTGCTCGTCGTCGGGTGGCAGCACCGGCGGCACCGCCAGGGCACTGGCTCGCCATCGCTCGCTCCAGGCCAGCAAAAGCCGCGATTGTCCCCGCCGTAGTGCGTGCCGCTGGCCCAGGAGCGCTAGTTCGGCACCGTGCGCGGTGCTCTGCGCGCGCAACTCAGAGGAGCCGAGCGCGCCGCGATGCTCGTCGATCACATCAAGTCCTCGACGGCAGGCATGCATCAACTGCCGCGGGTTGCCGGCGGCCTCGGCCCGCAACGCCTCCGCCAGCCAGGCGATCGCCCGAGACAGCGCCGGACCACTGCGTCGGCCCCGCGCAGCTGCGGCCAGGTTCTCCTCGGCGACTGCGGTCCGGCCCAGCGCCAGGCCGATCCGGCCGGCCAGCAACCGGGCCAGTGGTAGCTCGGGAGAGGAGAAAGCGGTCAGTTCACGGACGCAGCGGTTCGCCTCGCGCAGCATCGAGTCGGTCGCCGGTCCCGCCGCGAAACCCGCTTGTACCAGGACCAATCGGGCGTGTGCTCGCCACCAACGACGGTCCTGCTGGTCGAACAGCAGGCACGCCTGTGTTGCGCGCTCGAGCGCCCGCTGCGGCCAGCCGGCCGCGAGCGCGCAGACTGCGCTGCTGAGCAGGAGTTCGGCGCGTTTCGCCGAAGGGCCGCGAACCTCGTCCAGTTGCTCGATCGCGGCGTCCACCTCGACCAGCGCCTCCTGCGGCAAGCCGGCCGCCAGCAGGGCGTCACACCGGTGGATGCTCAGGTCGGTGCCGACCGTGCCCAGTTCGCTGAACCGGTCCGCGGCCTCATCGAAGCAGGTCAGCGCGGCCGGCAAGTCACCGATCCGGAGCCCGAGGACGCCGCGGTGCACGGTCGCGTCGGCGGACTCCAGAGCCTGCCCGCTGGCAGTGAACAGTTCCTCGGCGCGTTGCAGGTCGGCGGTCGCCCGATGGATCGCGCCCAGGGCCAGATGGCTGAATCCGCGATAGGTCAGCCCTCGCGCTTCCCAGAGCTGGTCCCCGGCTGCCCGGGACACGCCGATCGAGGTGTTCAGATCGGCCAGCGCCTCTCGATGCAGTCCCAGCACGAGCAGCATCGCGCCCCGGCGCAGCAGGCTGCGCCCCAGTTGGCGGCCGCTCGAGCAGTGCACCCCGGTGTCGAGCGCCCGCCGGCCGGGCGCCGTCCGGCCGGCAAAGACCAGTGCCACCCCGAGAGTTCCGAGCACATCGGCTTCGCGCTCGCTGGAGCCGGAAAGCTTGGCCAACCTGAGGGCGGAGCGCAGTTCCTCGATTGCTGCATCGATGTCGCCGAACTCGCGCAGGACGATCCCGATGGCCTGCCGGGCCATTGACGCCTGCAGCGGTGAGGGATCTGCGGCGAGCAGGGCGCGAGCCAGATCGACCGCCTCGTGCGGACGGGAGAGCGCCAGCGGAAGCAGTTCCTCCGCCTGGTCTGCCTGGGTGATCACCCGCCGTTCAACTGCCCCGTCCGAATGCATCCGGTCCTAAATCCTGGTTCTACGTCCGGCGGGCAGGATGGAGGACGAAGATGTTCACCGCTCGAATGTATCAGGGCATCGGGAATTTTCTCATTTTGTGACTACGACGAAGGGAAAATGATGGACGCGGTGTTCGAGGCACAATTCCGTCTGATGAAAGCAGATTTCGATCGCCGGGGGACCCAGATCGAGGTAGCCCGCCGGCCCGACGGCGAGGCCGACTACCTGTACCGGCCCGGCCAACTGCTGGCCCTGGCCACCGCCGAAAACCTGTCGATGCTCGGCACGATGCTGCCGGGGTTCCGTGGCGTACAGCGAGACCTCCGTGCGGACGGCGAACTCACGGTGTTCACCACCGATGCATTGGCGCGCAATGAGATCACGGTGCCGCAGGCCCTGGACGAGATCGACCAGCGATTGGGAAACCGGAACCCGGCGTTCACCGCGAACCGTCTACCGGCCGCCTCGCCGGACCACATCGTGCACGTCGCCCGAGTCTGCCCAGCCACCGAGCCCGAGGTTCCCAGTGGTCACCCGGTCACACCGTGGCCCGCCCAACGACCTCCGGTCCGGTCGTCCCGGACGATCCTGATCGGCGTCTCGGACACCGGCCTGCTGGAGAACCTCGACCCGGCCCGGTATCCCTGGCTGAGCGACGTAACCGGCGAGCCGGATCCGCTCGTTGCCTCGCCCACCGGTGGGCTGGCGCAGATCGCCGAGTACGCCGGCCATGGCACCTTCATCGCCGGGGTTGCGAAATGCCAGGCACCGCAAGCGCGGGTGCTGGTGAACGACCACTTCAGCGCTTCCGGTGGCGAACTGGAGAGCGAAATCATCGGCAAGGTTCTGGAGCTGGCGAAGCAGAAACCGGACGTGATCAACCTGTCCGCCGGTACCTACACCCGAAACGATTGGGCCAGTCTTGGCTTCAGTCTCTTCCAGCGCCGGCACCCGGAGATCGCCTTTGTGGCGGCTGCCGGCAACGACAATACGGATCGGCCGTTCTGGCCGGCCGCCTTCGACTGGGCAGTCTCGGTCGGAGCCCTGGCCACCGATCAGCAACACCGGGCCTGGTTCAGCAACCACGGTCGCTGGGTGGACGTCTACGCGCTCGGCGAGGGCATGGTCAACGCCTATGCAACAGGCGAATACACCTACAACGAGCCGCCGAAAGCACCCGCGACGCAGGCTTTCGACGGGATGGCCCGGTGGGACGGGACGTCATTCTCGGCACCGCTGGTCGCCGGGCTGATCGCGGAACGGATGGCCCGCACGACGGACTCCGCCGCGCAGGCGACGGCCGCAGTGTTGAAACTGGCCAGGAACCAGGTCGTTGTCGGCGTCGGCCCGGCGCTCTTCCCCGGCGATTCCGCCTAGCACCAACCCACACCCCACCCGCGAAGTAGTTGCCGGTCTCGACCCAGTCACCAGGTCAATACCGGCATCCACTTCACGGCGCCAAGATCATCCTGAGAAGGGCCAGCACGCCTCACGCCAACGCGAGCAACCGGGCATGATCGCGGGAGACCGGAGGAGTGCAGGGTGAGCGCCAGGTGCGGCCACATTCGTCCTACCCGCGATCATGCACACTTGCCCCGGCTCGCCGCGCTCGGACCCGGGGCCGTCAGCTTTCAGCGAGGCAAAACGCTTGACCGGTCCATCCGCTCGACTCTGTGCGACGACGCATGCTCGGCCAATGATCTCGCCGGCCGGTACGGTCGCGCGTGCCGGTCGGGCAAGGCTAAACCTGAGTCGCGGCGAGGTATTTCGGCTCGGACCAAGTCGGCCCATGTCGGTGCCCAATCCAGTCCAGTCCGACCAGCTTCAGTCCGACCAGCTTCAGTCCGACCAGGTCCAGTCCGACCCGAGTCAGTACGACCAGGTTCAGCGAGATCCGGACTTGGGCCAGGCGGGAGATTCAGGACAAGATCATCACCCGGTGCTTGCGGATGGACGGTGGTCTTCTCCGCCGGCCTGAAGTCCTCGGAATCGCGGTAAAAGTCGTCGCGGAAGAACTCAGCACGGTCAAAATCGACACGGTCAAGCTCGTCATCGATATCGTCGAGGTCAATCTCGTCGTCCATCTCGTCGACGTCAATGTGCTGATCGACGGGGTTGTCTCGGTTGTTCGGGTCGGCAGGGTTGTTCGGGTCGGCAGGGTCGACGACGTAAACCTGGACGCCATTGATGCTGGCGATGATGCTTGCGTCGATAGCCTCGGCACCGAAATTGCCGGGGCGATCATCCAGATAGCGCAGTGCTTCCGGGTCGGCGTCCCGGTGAGGAGTCGGCGCGGGGGTCGACATGGCGGGCAGGAGGCCGGCCCGAGGCCAGGCCGCGCGCAGATATCGCCGACCGGCGTCGTTCAAGCGATCGAGGGTACCGATCAGGTACTCGGCCTCCGTTGGCCTGCTGTCGAATTCGGCTTCCTGGGCAAGCTCTGGAATCCGCTCCAGCACCAGGCCAGCAGATCCAGGATTGCGCCGAATTCGACGCAACAATTGCTGCAAGGCAATGGTTTCCAGGTTGGTCGAGGAGACGTGCCCGAGGCGCTCGGCCAAGTCGAGTTCATCCTGCATGATCCGAGCGTCCAGCAGCAGGTCCTGGCCGGCTGCGCGGGGTCGCAGGATGAGTAGATGGACGGCGAGGGCTGTGGCGCTGACAAGCTGGCCGGCCAGGGCGACGTCTGCGCTGGTCCAGTGAACCCCGCTCATATCTGCTCCTGCCCGATCCTGCCGGTCATGCCGTCTCCTCGCTGGGACACCCGGTGCTTGTTCGCGGCCGCTGCGGTCCTGAGTTCGGCGGCAGATTTCTCGGCGTGTACCTCGGCCAAGAGGTCATCCAACTTGTGGCCGAATACCTCTACCAGGCCGCCCAATTCGCGGAGTGATCCGGAAATCTCAGCCTCCGAATCGGCCAGTGAGGGGCGGTCATTCAGCAGGGTGTTGGCGGTGTCCATCCGCTGCCTGTGCTGGCGGGCTTGCAGGTGGCGCCGAATATCCTGTCGGATGGCGTTGATCACGACGGCCAGCACCACGAGTGCCGCACAGGCAGGCCAGAACCAGGTCACCGACGTCATCGACTGGCCCGAGACCGCCACCGCCAAGAGAGCCACGACCAGCACCAGGCCGGGTCCGGCTGGCCGGATTGCAAGGCCGCTCAGCAGTCGCGCGCTCAGTCCGTTCCGCGTGTCCATTCTCCCGATCCGCTCGTCCGGGTGACACCCCTCGGTCGAGGCCACCATGAGCACTGACGGTAGAGGACCGGAACCCTAGGTGACAGGAGTGGTCAACGAGGCGGGGCGTGTCGGGCCGGTATGTCCGCTCCGCCGCCGGAGGAAGTTCACTCGGTGTCGGTGGGATTCTCCGTGCGGGTGCTGTCGCTGAAGATGTTGATCACACCGATGTACGAGCAGACCCAGATCTCCTCGGTCTTGGCGTTGTAGGTGATGCCGATCGGGTGGTGATCGACGTGAGTGCTTTCCAGCACCGTCAGGTCGCTGGTCCGGACCCGGCTGACGGTGTCGGACTCGTAATTCACCACGAACAGCGCAGTTCCGTCGGGGGAGAGGGCAGAGGTGCGCGGGGCCTGCCCGGTGCGGACGGTATCGAGCACGTCACCGGTGCTGGTGTTGATCTTTGCGATGGTGCCTTCACCGTTCATGGTGACGTAGAGCGTGGCGGCGTCGGGGGAGAGGTTCAGGTGCCGAGGTGAGCGGCCGGGCTGAGACACGGTACTGGTGATTTTGCGGCCGCGTTTGCCCTCGGCGACGGCCGTCAGGTCGACGCTCTTGATCGCCCCACCGCCCATCACGGCGATGTATGCGCGGCTGCTGTCGGGCGTGATGGCGATGCCGCGGGGATAGCGCCCGATCGGGATCCGCGCGGTCTCTTTCATCGTCGCGGTGTCGATGACGGACAGGTCGTAGGAGCACCAGTTGGTCACCAGGACGGTCTTGCCATCGGGGCTGGCCTGAACGTACTTGGGGACCGAGCCGACCAGGACGGCGCCGTCGATCTTCCAGGTGGCGGTGTTGATCCGATACAGGAAGCTGCGGTCGTATCCGGATGCAGGAGAACAGCTATCGTGCCCCTCCTTGGAGAAGCCGGGCCCATAGGTCGAGTAATTGGAGACCCAGACGTACGCGCCGTCCGGGCTGAACGAGGCCTCGACGGGGCCACCCTGCACGGGCTTCGTCCACTGCGGGTACCCGAAGTCGGAGGGCGTGATCCGGTCGTCGATGGTGGTGACGAGCTCATGGTCGGGGCCGAACACCGAAATGGTATGGGTGTAGATCATGTTCTGGGCGACGACGTAACCCTCGGCCGAGGAATCGACGGACTTCGGGGTGAGGCCACCGGTGAGGCGATCAGCTTTGCGGAAATGACGGCGGGCGCTCGGCACGGACTGCGTCGCCGGGGTCGTGGTGGGCACGGCCGCTGGTGTGGACGGCGTCGCGACACCCCTGCTGCCTGTGCCCGGGTTGCTGCCCGGGCCCGTGCTGATGCCCGGGTCGGTGGGGTTGATCCCGGCCTGCGGATCGGAACATCCGATCAGCAGCATCGCGGGCAGCAGAGTGCAGGCCGCCACGGCAAGCGCACGTCGTCGTCCGGCATTCATCGGTTCGCTCATCTTGGAACTCACCGTAGCCGAACAACGGACATACCGGAGGCGTTGTCGTCGACTATGGATACAGAGTGTTCATTTTCATCAACCCTGGTCCATCGGCGCCGGTCACGTAGTCGCTCGATGGGTGAAGCAGCGTGCTCTGCCGTCAGCTGCCGACTGTCTCCAGGAACGAGGCGGCCCGATACCCCTCGGGCACCCGCTCCAGCAGTGCCGCGGCGCCCTCGCTGTTCCTCGCCCGGAACGGCAAGATCGCCTGATAGTCCGGTGATTCGTACCAGGCGCGCGCTCGTTCCTGATCGGGGAATTCGATGAGGACGACGAAGCCGGGCAGGTCGCCGTCCAAGACCTGGGGTAATGAGCCATGCACGAGGAATTTTCCCTCGAACGGTGCCAGGGTGTCGTCGATTCGCCGCAGATATTCGCGGATCTCGTCATTGACGTCGACGGTACGTAGGTGGGCAAAAGCGTAGGCGGTCATCGTGTCCTCCCGGTGGACGGGTGATTAAGGTGCATGCCGGACACAAGGATTATTTCGCCGATCGGCCGTGGCGTCGATTACCTCCCAAGTCATGCACCTCCCACGTCATGCTTTCGGCAGGTTCTTGGCTTCCGACCCGCTGGCTCGCTGAGTACCTTCGGTGCAGTACAGATGCCGAGCAATGGAGTTCTTCGTGACCGTCGGACAGCTGCGCGGCATGCTTCGGACTGGCTGGTCTGGTTCTGGTGTTAGACCAGGGCACCAAGCTGTGGGCGGTGTCCGCGCTGGCCGGCGGCCGGTCCATCTCGGTGATCGGTGAGCTGCTGGAGTTTCGGTTGCTCTACAACCCGGGGGCGGCGTTCTCCATCGGGGAAGGCTCTACCTGGGTGTTCACCGTGATCGCCGCCGTGATGGTGGTCGCTGTCGTGATCTTCGCCTGGCGGGTCAGATCACCGGGCTGGAGCGTGGGACTCGGACTGGTCCTGGGCGGGGCGACCACGCATCTGCTCGATCGGTTGTTTCGGGAGCCGGCCTTCGCCCGTGGCCGGGTGGTCGACTTCATCGACTACGCAGGTTTGTTCGTCGGCAACGTCGCCGACATCGCGATCGTGTGCGGGGCGGTGCTGCTGGCGGTGATGAACCTGCGCGACACCGTCAACCCGTCATCAGGCCAGCACCGGCCTTCGTAGCTGGGCCGCTGCCGTGCCGGGGTGCAGGCCTACGCACTCTGTTGCGCCAATTCACGCTCGGCGAAGACGTCGGTTTCGAACTCGATCTGGCTGCGGCCGGCCAGCAGGGCCTCGCTCGCCAACCGGTCACGCCGACCCTTGGCGACCAGATCGAGCCGAACCACCTCACCCAGCTCGGCAACCTCAGCCAGGTCGGTCAGTTCGGTCAGGTCGGTCAGCTCAGCCAGGTCGGTCAGTTCGGTCAGGTCGGTCAGCTCGGCCAGTTCGGTCAGCTCGGCCAGGTCGGTCAGCTCAGCCAGTTCGGTCAGATCAAGGATGCTGTCGGCGTCCAACACGTTCTCCATGGTCTGGCTGCCCTCGATGACACTGGTGCTCTTGGCACGGCCGTCGCGACGCAGGTCGAACAGCATGACCGCAACGCCGGGCAGTGCTGAGACGGCCGCCAGCATTCCGTAGGCGGCGGCGGTCGCCACCCCGGCGTCGGCGCTAAGACCGACCGCGGCGAACGCGACCGCCGTCACCGCCTCCCGGGGACCGAAGCCACCGACGCCGAGCGGGATCGACATTCCGGCCAGCGCGATCAGCGCCAACGTCACCACGTTCGTCAGGTCGGAAACGGTGCCGAGCGCCACCGCCGCCACCCCGAACTTCGTGATCAACGAGATCAGCGACACCAACGACCATCCCCAGACGCTGACCTGCCCGCGCAGGGACAGCCGCTTCAGGGTGGGCGCAGCGACCCCGATCGCGCCGACGGCACCGGCCAGCGCGATCGCGGACATCATCGGCTCCAGCGGCAGCAGCACCGCCGCCACCGCAAGCGCCAGCAGCACGGTGCCGACCACCCGCTCACCGATCACCGCCTGTGCACTGGAGCGCAGCCCACGCTCGCGCTGGGGCCGCTGCCGCCAGACCCGCACCGCGTCACCCAGCACCCCGCCCGGCAGCACCGCGTTGAGCAGCGCCGCGCGATAGCACTCAGCCACCGCCCGGGTGCGGGTCAGACCGTCAGCCGCCGCATACCCCTGCGCCACGGTGCGCCAGCGCAGCGCCTGTGCCGTGGTGGTGAGCACACCCAGGAGCAGGGCCGTAAGGATCGGCCAGGTGGTGAGCACGTCCAGCGACCGCTCGAACGGGCTGGTGCCGAGGTGCGACACCAGGGCGACGAGCAGCAACAACGGGACCACCGCACGCAGGGTGCGGGTAAGGCGGTGACTGGCGGTCGACCGCAGCAAAGAGCTCATGTCCCACCACACGCACCCGGGACCCGACTGGTTCAGTTGCACGCAGAACCTTTTGACTCAGTTCGGTAACGCTAAGACGTCAACATGCCCGACAGTCACGTCCAGCACACCAGCGGTGAGCTGGTCGCGACGGCGAGCGAGCCAGCCGTCGGCCGCAGCCGCGAGATCTGCGCGGTGCTCCACGGCCGCCTCGACCCGTCCGGTCAGCCAGGCATCGATCAACGCGGCGTCGCTGCTGGAGCTCAACTGCCACGCCGTCCCAGCTTCGAGCACGGCCCAGCCACGGTCTCGGAACAGGGCGGCCACCACGGCACCGGCGCCCGGCCCGGGGCGGGCGTCGCGCCGCTGATGGGCGTCGAAGGCCTCCGCGAGCGGACCGTCCTGTGGGTCGGGCGGAGTGAGCCGCGCCTCACCGGTGACGCTCAGGCTGAACAGCGCCGGTACTGCCGCGGCCACCACCGCATCCACGATCGCCGTGAGTTGGGGAACGTCAAGCAGGTCCAGCAGGGCTGCCGTGGTGATCAGATCGGCACCGCCCAACTCGGGCAGGACCCGAGCCAGGTCGGCGACGTCGGCTCGAACCGGCGTGGCCTGCACCGGACCGCGGGCAAGCAGGCCGGGGTCGTGATCCACCAGCATCCAGTGCTGGCGGTCCGGCTCCGGCAGTCGAGGAGCCAGCCAGCGGAGGTTCGCACCGGTGCCGGCGCCGAGGTCGACGATCCGCAGCCCGGACGTCGACTCGAGCCGGGCAAGGTGGGCAAGCAGCGGCGGGAGCAGAACCGGGGCCGCGGTGTCCCGGGCCAGGGCATCGGCGGGCTCGCGCAGCGCCAGCCAGCCGGCCTCAATCGGTCGGGTGGGAAGTTCAGTCATCGCACAGCCTCCAGTACGTCACGAGCGGTGTCCTGCCATCGGTTCAGCCCGCGACCACGGGCGCCGGCCGCGTCGCTGGCTCGTTCTCGTCCAGGCCCCAGCAGATCGCGAAGTGCGGCGGCAAGGGCGGCTGAGTCGCCGGGGGGGACGACTGCCCCGGGCAGCGAGCCGTCCGGTGCGTGGCCGAGCGCCTCCTCGGCGCCGGTGCCGAGGCCGACAATGGCCGGAATACCCCGAGCCAGCGCTTCGGTCACCGCCATTCCCCAGGTCTCGGCATGTGAGGGAAGCAGCAGCAGATTGGTCGCGGCCCACGCCGCGTGCAGCGCGGTTCCGGTTCGCGGGCCGGTAAGACGCACCCGGTCAGCCAGGCCGTGCCGGTCGATCGAGGCCTGGACCTGCCCGGAGTACTCCGGATCACCATCCAGTGGACCGGTGAGGTCCGCCGTCCACGGCAGGTCCCGGATCAGAGCCAGCGCCTCGATCACGGTGAGCTGATCCTTACGCGGCGTGATCGAGGCCAGTTGCAGGAGCAGTGGCGGGGTGGAGCCGGTTGCCGGCGGCGCCGGATCGGTTCCCGGCACCGCGACCGCGACACCGTCGAGACCATGCCGAGTGCGCAGATCGTCGGCGGCCCAGTGGCTGGTGGCCAGCACCCCGGTGGCGGCATGCAGGGCGCGTCCCTCCAGCGCCTCCAGGTCCGCAGCGGTTTCGGCACTGAGTCCGGTCTCCAGCCCGAGCGGTAGGTGCACCAGGACATGCACCCGGGTTCCGGCGTCCACCGCGCCGGCCACCGCGGCCGGCGCGGCGCACGCCAGTAGGCCGTCCACCAGCACCGGGTCTGGGCCGAGCAGCAGCTCGGCTAGGTGATCGCGCTCGGCGGAGCTGGCCATCGGCCAGCGACCGGGTGCCGGGCGGTGCTCGACCTCGGTCCCGAGCTCGGCCAGCGCCTTGGCCAGTGACGTGTCGTAGCGGTTACCTCCACTCGGGGCATCAAGATCGGCGGGGATGACCAGGACGAGCCGGGTCACTGGCTCGTCGTCCCCGCGTCCGCTCCTCCGACCGACTCGTCCAGGTCAACGCTGTAGCCGGCCCAGGCATCCGGGTGTTCACGCAGGACGACGTCGAGTCGAGCCAGACCCGCGGTGAGCGGGCCGTCCAACAGTCGGTCGGCGATGTGCCGGGCGATCACTTCGGTGGTGCTGAGCCGGCCGGTGAACGCCGGGTGCTCGTCGAGGTTGCGGTAGTTGAGGTCTGCCAGCACGGCCCCGAGCGCGTCCCCGGCGGCGCCGATGTCGATCACCGTGCCGTGTGAGTCGAGCTCTCGACCCGAGAAGGTGGCCTCTACCACGTACGTTGCGCCATGCAGCGCCTGGGCCGGACCGAAGAACTCATCGGGCAGGGAGTGGGCGACCATCGCATGGCCTCGCACGGTGACGCGGTACATCAGTCCTCCTGGACACGGGAATGAACCATTGATGGTTTCGGGTCGTAGTCCACCACGTGACACAGACCGTTCAACTCACCGGTGGCCAACCGGTGCATCATTTGCGGCAAGTCGGTGAACGGTCCGTCACCGGAGATCAGCGCATCGAAGGCGGGATCGCTCAGCAGGTCCAGTGCCAGTTCCAGGCGGTCGGCGTAGCTGCGACGGGCCCGGCGGGCGGCGGAGACCACGCCGACCTGACTGGCCCGGATGCTCAGTCGCCGGGCGTGAAAGTCGGCTCCGAGGTTCACCTCGACCGGCCGATCGCCGTACCAGGACAGCTCCACCAGTTCGCCTTCGTCGCCGAGCAGTTCCAGGCCCCGGCTGAGACCGGCGCTTGTCGCCGAGCAGTGCACAACGATGTCGCAGTCGCCGCCGGCCTCGGCCGGTGTGACGAAGCGGACACCGAGTTGTTCCGCGACGGG
>JANNPJ010000349.1:0-6932 GCA_031400005.1 Kineosporiaceae bacterium
GGTCGACGATGCCCGCAGTGAGGTGCTCGCCACGGTCGCGCACCTGCAGTTCGCCCTTGACCACGCCGAGTCGGTTCTGGGACGTCAGGACGTCCCGGTCGCGCCTGCCGCGCCCAACCAACGCTCGTGGGTTGAGTACCAGCCGTACGGGGTGGTCGGTGTCATCGGCCCGTGGAATTTCCCGCTGATGACCCCCGGCGCCATCGTCATCAACGCGCTCTCCGCCGGTAACGCCGTCATCCTCAAGCCTAGCCACATCACGCCCGGCGTCGGGCAGTGGCTGGTGCGGGCCTGGGAGCGTGCTGTTCCCGACTTTTCGGCTGTGTTGCAGTACCTGATCGGCTACGGGGCCACTGGCCAGGCGCTGATCGCGGCCGGTCTCGACAAGGTTGCCTTCACCGGCAGCGTCGCTACCGGCAAGACGGTGGCGGCCCAATGCGCGCGGACCTTGACCCCGATGCTGCTGGAACTCGGCGGCAACGACGGCGTCATTGTGGCCGAAGATGCCGACCTGGACGACGCCGCAAGGCACATCGTCTGGGGCGCTTTGGGGAATGCCGGGCACGGCTGCATCAGCCTCGAAGTGGCCTACGTCGTCGAGTCCGTGTACGAAGCCTTCGTCGCGAAAGTCAGTGACCTTGCCCGGCAGGTTCGGGTCGGTAGCGGCGACGACGCGCAGTTCGGACCGGTTCCGCTGACCAGCCAGATCCCGGTGATCCGCGCACACATCGAGGACGCTCTGGGGCGGGGCGCGAGAGCCGCAGTGGGCGGTCTGGACACGGTGGCCGGTGACCGCTACGTCGGGGCCACCATCCTGGTCGATGTCCCCGCCGACGCGCTCGCCGCGACCGAGGAGACCTTCGGGCCGACGCTGGCCGTGGTCAAGGTCGCCGACGTGGAGGAGGCGATCGCGTTGATCAATGCCGGACCGTACGGGCTGGGTAGCGCTGTGTTCAGCCTCGGGAACGGCGAGGCCATCGCCCGCCGCCTGCGAGTCGGCATGACCAGTATCAACGACGCCCTCACGTTCTCGATGAACTCGGCACTACCGTTCGGTGGCCGTGGCGACAGCGGTTACGGGCGTAAGCACGGCGAGGAAGGACTACGCGAGTTCGTTTACCCGCACGCATTCTCGGCCAAAACCGGGCCCGCGCGGATCTCGGCCTCGACCTTCGACCGGCCGGCCGGAGCGATGGCACACGCCCTCGCCGCGACCCGTGACCGGATCCTGGCTGAGCGCTGAACGAAGATCATGACCCGCGATCCGAACCGCAACGACCTGGGCGACTTCCTCAAGGCCCGCCGCAGCGAGTTGAGCCCCGCCGACGTCGGCCTGCCTGTGGGTGACCAAGTCAGGCGGGTAACCGGGCTGCGCCGGGAGGAGGTCGCCGTGCTGGCGGCAATCAGCATCGACTACTACACCCGACTCGAACAGGGCCGCATTCACGCGTCCCCCTCCGTCCTCGCCTCGCTCTCCCAGGCCTTGCGCCTCGACCAGGACCAGCACGCCTACTTCCACGAACTCGCCAGCCGGCACAGACCAGAACCGCACCACCGTCCCGCCCGATACCAGGCCCAAGCCCCGCTGCAGCGGATGCTTGACGACATGAGGCACACCCCCGCCTTCGTCATCGGCCCCCGCACCGAGATCGTCGCGTGGAACGCCATGGGTGCCGCACTGATCACCGACTTCGCGAAGATCCCGGAGCACCAGCGCTACTACATCCGGCTCCTGTTCACCGACCCGACGATGCAGGAGCGCTACGCCGACTGGGAAGGCGTCACCCGCTTGGCCATGGCGCAAATGCGTATGCACAACAGCGCCAACCCCGGTGACGCCCAACTCACCGCTCTCATCGGCGAGTTGTCGGCCGGGTACCCCCAGTTCCGGCAATGGTGGGCAGATCACGAGGTGGCTACCCGGGGTACCGGCACCAAACAGCTGCACCACCCGGTCGTCGGTGACCTCACCCTGGACTGGAACGCGGTCACCTGGGCGGCCCAACCGGACCTCCAGATCATCGTCTGGACCGCCGAAGTTAACAGCCCCTCCAGCGACGGCCTGCGCTTGCTTGCTGCCTGGACCGCCGACAACGCCCCCGCTCGCACCACCAGTACGCCCGCAGGCTGACCGCACTGACATCGCGTCCGCAGCCGGTCGGCGCGTCGGGCCACTAGGTCAGGACCGGGTCAGGGGCGTAGCAGCGCCTTGATAGCCCGCCGTTCGTCCATGGCCTGGTATCCGTCGGCGACCTTCTCCAGGGGCAGCGTCAGGTCGAACACCTTGCCGGGATTGATGCGGCCGCCAAAGACCTTGTCGATCAGGTCGGGAAGGTACGCGCGCACGGGGGCCGGCCCGCCGCGCAGCCCGACGTGGGAGAAGAACAGCTGCTGGCCGTCGATTTGCACGTCGTGAGGCATGCCAACGAAACCGACATTGCCTCCCGGACGGCTGGATTGCAGCGCCTGCTGCATGGATTGCTGGGTGCCGACGCACTCCAATACAGAGTCGGCACCGACGCCCTTCGTCATCTCCCGCACGCGGGCGATCCCCTCCTCACCGCGCTCGGTGACGATGTCCGTGGCCCCGAACTCCAGGGCGAGCTTCTGCCGTGCCTCGTGCCGGCTCATGACGATGATGCGCTCGGCGCCCAGTTCCTTCGCGGCGATGACGCCGGACAGGCCGACGGCACCGTCGCCAACGACCACCGCGGTCGAGCCGGGCGCAACCGCAGCCGCCTTGGCGGCGTACCAACCGGTCCCCATGACGTCGGACAGGGCCAGCAGGCTGGGGATCAACTCGTCGGTCGGCTGCTCCGGGGTAGCGACGAGGGTGCCATCGGCGAGCGGGATGCGGACGTACTCGGCCTGGCAGCCGCTGAGGAATGCCCTACGTTGGCAGGAGGTTTGATACCCGGCCCGGCAGATCGGGCACGTGTTGTCGGAAGCCACGAAGGAACCGATGACGAACTGGCCGGGCTTGACGTTCACGACGTCGTTCCCCACCTCCTCCACGATGCCGACGTACTCGTGACCCATCGGCTGCGGTTCGGAGACGGGATTGATACCTCGGTAGAACCACAGGTCGGAGCCGCACACGCAGGTGGCGACAACGCGGATGACGGCGTCCGTCGGAGCTACGATCTTCGGCTCTGGGACGTCCTCCACCCGGATGTCACCGGGTGCGTGAATGATTGTTGCTCGCATCATCTCTCTCAGAATCCCTTGCTGCTCGGGTCGTTCAGGGCGGGTGCTCAGTCGGACTTCTCGACGATTGCCTTGAGCTGGGCGACGGCGGTCATGGCGTTGGGCCACCCGGCGTAGAAGGCCAGATGGGTGAGCGCCTCCACCAGCTCATCCTGGGTCACGCCGTTCTCCAGCGCCTTGCTCAGATGGACGCCCAATTGGTCGGTGCGGTACAGGGCGGCGAGCGTGGTCACGGTGACCAGGCTGCGGTCGCGCGGGGACAGGCCAGGGCGCTCCCAGACGTCGCCGAACAGGACCGTATCGGTCAGCTCAGCGAGCTTGGGAGCGAACTCCTGAATCGCTGGAGGTGCGAAACGCTTGCGTTCGGACATGAATCTGCTCCTGCCGTTTCAGCAATGCTGGCTGTCTGGGGTTGCCGGCCACGTCGACCACTGGGGGCGACGCGCCCTTGTCATCGCACAGCGAGAGTCCCATCCGGAAACGCTTTCATCCAGGGAAGAATCCTCCCCCCTCAAGGGAAGAGTCCATCAGCCTGAACGGACCCGAGTGCGGATCCAGCCCTGAAGCGATCCGGTCGTTACCGATCTGACTTTGGGTGTAGGACCGCGTGTTGCCTTGGGTATAGGGGGGACAGTTTCTTCCCTGGATGGGTCTCAGCCAGCATGAAACCTTTCCCTTCGAGGGCCTTCGGCGGCACGCCGAGGCTCGGAAGCGAGGCCTAGAAAGAGGCAGAAACATGGTCAGAACTGTTTCGTTCAGGAACCGGGCGGTAGAGATCTCGGCAAACCTTCACCTGCCGGAAAATTTTTCAGAAGACAAACAATATCCGGCACTCGTCGGCGTTCACCCGGCTGGCGGAGTGAAGGAACAAACCATCGGCCTCTATGCCCAGAGGCTCGCTGCGCAGGGATACGTCGTCGTGGTCTACGACTCCTCCTACCAGGGTGCCAGCGGTGGCGAACCACGTCTGCTGGAAGACCCGGCGACCAGGGTGGAAGATGCCCGCTGCGCGGCGGATTTCCTCACCACGCTTCCCTTCGTCGACACGGAGCGACTGGGCGTTTACGGCATTTGCGCCGGAGGCGGCTACGCCATCGCGGCGGCGCAGAGCGAGCATCGCTTCAAGGCGGTGGCTACGGTCAGTGCGGCCCCGATGGGCGAGAGCTCCAGAGCCTTCATGGGGCATCAAGTCCCGGCCGCCGAGCACATCGCCACGCTGGAAATGGTGGGCAAGCAGCGCACGGCGGAAGCGAGGGGAGGGGCACCGATGTACGCCCCCTTCGTCCCGGAAAAGTTCGAAGACATCGACGAGAACACGCCGGTCATGCTTCGCGAGGGGTACGACTACTACCGGACTCCCCGGGGCGCGCATCCCAATTCGAAGGGTCGTTTCCTGCTGACCAGCATGGACCGGATGCTCGCTTGCTCGACGTTCGATCGAATTCCCGAATTTCTCACCCAGCCGATGCTTCTCATCGCCGGGAGGGAAGCGGACACCAAGTTGTGGAGCGACCTAGCTTACAAGCTCTCCAACGGTCCGAAAGAGTTGTTCGTCGTCGACGGCGCTACGCATATCGCGATGTACGACGTGCCGGAGTATGTAGATCAGGCGATCACCCAGATGGTGAAGTTCTTCGCCATCCTGTGACGCTCCAGCAGCGATTTCGGCGCTGCTGGCGTATCAGGCCGGGCGCCGCTGCAGGACGACGGCCGCTGCGGCCAACGCGGCGATCACCCAGCTCAGGAACACGAGGAAGCCTGCACCTGGGGACAGCAGTTCAGCCGGGGGGTTAACGTGCATGAACGCCTCGGCAGCGTTCGAGGGCAGAAACTGCAAGACGTTATCGCGCCATGAGGAGGGCAGCAGCAACCCGCCGAGACCTGGCAGGATGAGCAGCCCGGTGACCAAGGTGGATATCGCCGCCGCGGCGCTTCGGAGGACTGTGCCGATCCCGAGGCCGATAATGGCGACGCCGGTGAGATACCCGGCGGTGCCTAGGAGAGCCCTCATCACGCCGGGGTCACCGAAGGACGCGGGGGGAACCGGGCCCCTGGCGATGAGCTCTTGTCCGGCGAAGAAGACGATCAGGGTGCTGGCGAGCATGGAGGCGAAGGCGACACCAGCGACGACCGTGGCTTTTGCCCACAGGACTGGCAGCCGCCGGGGAACCATCGTGAGGCTGCTCCGGATGGTGCCGGTTGCGTACTCGGAAGTGATCGCCAGGATACCCAGCACACCGATGATGAGCGGTGTCAACAGGGTTCCCTGGAGAGTGGCGCCCACGGGGTCATTCGCGAACTCGTTGGCCTCCTCCGGATTGTTGAACACCCCGCCGACAAAGCCGGAGAAGGTCACGCCAACGATGATCATGAGTGCGGACGCGCCGATCACGACGGCGCTGTTGCTGCGCAATGAGCGGAATTTGACCCATTCAGATCTCAGTACGCCAAAGCAGCGCGCTTGCCTGGTGAGGGTCACAGCGGTGCTGCGGCCCGCGCCGGCGATGGTGTCGGGGGTCGTCGTCGTTGTGCTCATCATGCCGCCTTTGCTGAGTTCGGGTGCTGAGGAATGGTGGTGCTGCCGTGATACTCAACACTGTCGGAGGTCAGGCGCATGAACGTCTCCTCCAAAGAAGCACGTCGAGTGGTGAGTTCGTGGAGGGTGATGCCGGCAGCACCTGCCCTTGTGCCTACCTCCTCGGCGGTCAGACCGGTGATGTCGAGTGATCCATCGGGATGGGTGTCAACGGTCCCGCCGACGCCGAGGAGCAGCGGGCGCAACTGATCGACCTGAGGGCTACGGACCACGACACTGCTGATCGAACGGGCCAAGAGGGTTTCGACGGACAGGTCAGCGATGAGCCGCCCGCGTCCCATGACGATGAGATGCTCGGCAGTGAGAGCCATCTCGCTCATGAGATGGGAGGACACGAACACCGTCCGTCCCTCAGCCGCGAACTGTTTCAGCAGATCGCGGATCCACCGGATGCCCTCGGGATCGAGGCCGTTCACTGGTTCGTCCAGCATGATGGTCTTCGGATCGCCAAGGAGCGCGGCGGCGATACCCAGGCGCTGGCCCATACCCAGGGAGAAGCCGCCGACACGACTACGGGCGACTGCGGAAAGGCCGACCAGCTCAAGGACTTCGTCGACTCTGCGGGTGGGAATATTATGCGTGTATGCCATTCCCAGCAGGTGATTTCGCGCTGATCGGGCGGGATGGGCGGCGCGTGCCTCCAACAGCACGCCGATCTCGTGAATCGGTGCCGCATAATCTCGATAATCACGGCCGTTGACCGTCGCGGTGCCGGCGCTGGGCTTCTCCAGCCCAAGCAGCAGTCGCATGGTTGTGGATTTCCCTGCACCGTTAGGCCCCAGAAATCCGGTAACCACGCCGGGCTGAACGGTGAAGGTAAGACCATCCAGCGCATTCTTAGTGCCGTACCGTTTGGTGAGATTTTCCACTTCGATCATGAAGAATTCCTCGCTCGTGATGTCGTCTGCGGTGGCTCCTATCCTCCTGGGGGTACCGCCCGACGCGCATCCAGTGAACGCAGGCCGACGGTGTACGCGATGGCAGTAGATATCACCCAGGTACAGGGCGCCGGCCTACACCCATCGCGTACCCAGCCCTGCTGTGAGCGTGGGATGTGCCCGTTCGGGCGTGGCACCTAAGATCACGACGTGATGGCTGCGGTCGAGCGCGTTCGGGAGACGGTACGTCA
>JANNPJ010000354.1:0-4365 GCA_031400005.1 Kineosporiaceae bacterium
GTGGGCTCCAGCCCTGGCGGCGCTCGAAGCCCTTCAGCCGACCGTGACCGTGCTGGCCAACGCGAGCTGGTCGATGGCGGGCCCGGCGAGCAGGGTGAAGGCGCCCGCCTCGGTTGCCCAGCCGGTGGCTTCGACGTCCCAGTGCTCGAACGCCCGGGCCGGAACGGTGAGAGTGACCGACGTGTGCTGCCCGGGCGCGGCGTCGAGGGTGGCGAAACCGGCCAGCCAGCGCCGGGGCCGCAGGATCTGGCTGACCGGCCGGGAGGCGTAGACCTGCACCACCGTGCGTCCGGACCGGGATCCGCTGTTGCGGACACCGACCGTGACCGTGACGCTGCCGTCGCTGTTCGGGACCGCTGCCAGATCCTGGTAGTCCCAGCTGGTGTACCCCAAGCCGTGGCCGAAGGCAAAGGCCGCAGTCCTGCCGTCCCGGTCCAGCGCCCGGTAACCGATGAACAGACCCTCGTCGTACGGCAAATGACCGTCGATCGGAGTCGGGGACGGCAGGTGCTGCTCATCGACCGGCCAGGAGGTCGGCAGCCGTCCGCCGGGCTCACTCACTCCGGTCAGCACGTCGGCCAGCGCATTGCCGAGTTCCTGCCCGGGAAACCAGACCAGCAGCACCGCGGCGACCTCGTCCGCCCAGGGCATCAGCACCGGGGCACCGGCGTTCACCACCACCACGGTCCGCGGGTTCGCGGCGGCGACCGCCCGGACCAGGTCGTCCTGGCGACCGGGCAACCGCAGGCTGGTGCGGTCGAATCCTTCGCTCTCGACCTCCTCGGTGGTGCCCACCACGACGATCGCGACGTCCGATTCCCTCGCCAGGGCCACCGCCCGGGCGATCTCCTCGTCATCGCTGCCGTGCGGGGTCTGCAGGTTGATCTGGAATACCGGACCGATGTCGATCGGCCCGCCCGAGGGCATCGCGAGGTGATGGCGCACGGTGAACGGCAGGATCTGCCCCGCGACCAGGTCGACCTCGTGCACTCGCTGCGGCGGAATCATCAGGGCCTCGACGATGTCTGCGCCGGGGAGCAGGTCCAGCACCACGTCGAACTGCGGATCTGCCGGGGTGTCCGCCCGGTGTGAGCCGAGCACCAGCTGGAAACGGCCCAGGCCGGACGCGCCGATCAGGTAGCGCCCTGCCTCGCCCGCGACCACCGAGCCACTCACCTCGAGCACGGCGACGTTCGGCGGAATGTCGGGACCGAAGCCGCTGATCCAGTTGAACGTCCCGGCGACCCGGCGCTCGCGGGCCAGTTCCGTGCCGTCGGCGGCGAGAAAACGGACCAGCACTCCGGGTTCCCCGTCCGGATCCCTCAGCTGCGCCGGGTCGGCGACCGGAACCCGCGCCTGCGCGAGCACCCCGATGCTGTCCACCACCCGCACGGAATCGGGGAGCCCGGCGCGTAGACCAGCCAGCGGAGACACAGTGTACGGCGGGAAAACCGTGGCGCTGCCGCCGCCAAGGGTGCGGCCGCGGGCGGCGTTCGGGCCTACCACGGCGACCTGGCTCAGATCCGCAGGCCGCAACGGAAGAAGGTCGTTCTCGTTGCGCAACAACACAAATCCGGCCGCCGCGAGCTGACGCAGCAGACTGCTGACCGCCTGGTCGCTAAACTCCGGGGCCGGGGCCGGGTCCGCCCCGTCGAGGGCACCAACCCGGCCGGCCAGACGCAGCAGACGCCGCACCTTGTCGTCCAGCACCGACTCCAGAACGGACCCCTCGTGCACCGCCTCGACCAGCGCCGACCCCCACGGAGTGATCGGTCCGGGCATCACCAGATCCAGCCCGCTCTGCCCGGAGGCCACCGTGTCCCGCGCGGCGAACCAGTCCGACATGGTTACCCCGTCGAAACCCCACTCGTCCTGCAAAACCTCGCGTAGCAGGGGACTCTCGGTCATCGGCGAGCCGTTCACCCCGTTGTAGGCGGCCATCACCGCCCACACCGCACCCTCGCGCACGATCGCCTCGAACGGCGCGAGGTAGAGCTCACGCAGCGCTCGGGCACCGATCTCGGCGTTCAGCGTCATCCGTTCGGACTCCGAGTCGTTGCCGACGAAGTGCTTCACCGTCGCCGCGACGCCACCGGCCTGCACGCCACGGACGTAGGCCACCCCGATCCGGGCGGTCAGCGCCGGGTCCTCGCTGAAGCACTCGAAGTGCCGGCCGCCGTACGGCGTGCGGTGCAGGTTCACGGTGGGTGCGAGCAGAACGTCCACCCCCTTGTTCCGCGCTTCCGCGGCCAGCAGGCCGCCGAGCCGCTCGATCAGCGCCTCGTCCCAGGTGGCGGCCAGGGCTGTAGGCGAAGGCACGTTGGCAGAGTGGTCGCGCTCATCCCAGGTCTGGCCACGGACCCCGGCCGGGCCGTCGGAGAGCACCAGGCGCCGCAGGCCTACCGCCGGCTCTGGCCACACCGTCCAGAAGTCAGCGCCGGTGAGCAGTCGCACCTTCTGCTCCAGGGTCAGCAGCCCGATCCGGGCGTCGAGATCCTCTGCGGTTCGCGAGTCGAGCGTCGGCTGCGGCATCGTCAGTCCTCCGGGAAACTATCTACCGTCACTTACACCATTCACTTGCACGTGTAAGTAAAGTAGAGGCAGGATCGTCGGGAGGCAAGGGGAAGGCCAGCACAATGCTCGAACACGGACGAATCACCAGTCGGGACGTCGCAACGGCGGCCGGGGTCTCCCGAGCCACCGTCAGCTACGTCCTCAATGACACCCCCGGTCAGAAAATCCCGGAGAGCACCCGCCAAAGGGTTCGCCAGGCCGCCGATCGACTCGGCTACACGCCGTCCTCAGCAGCCCGCACCCTGCGCCGAGGCCACAGCGATCTCGTCCTCTACCTGCTACCCGACCTGCCCATCGGCTCCGCCCTCGGCGCGAACATCGAACACCTCTCCGCGGCGCTCGCCACCCACGGCCTGACGTTGGTAGTCCACCCATCCAGCCGCAACTCGCTGTCCATGGTGGACCTCATCCGGGCGATCCGACCGGCCGCCGTGATCACCTTCAACCGCGTCGACGACGAGACCCGAGACCTCCTGCACACCTGCGGCAACCCCACCCTGATCACCCTTCTGGACGACGACCGCACGGCCTCCCACGACGTCCTGCTACCCCAGGAAAACGCCGGCCGACTGCAGGTCGAGCACCTGGCGACGGCGGGGCATCAGCACCTGGGCTACGCCTGGCCGGATGATCCACGGGTCCGCGGATTCGCCGAACCCCGCCTCGCCGGCACCCGACACGCGTGCCAGGCTCTCGGCCTGAACCCACCGACCGTGCTCCAGGTCCGGCTCGACGCCGACCACGCCGCCGCCGCGATCGGCACCTGGCGGCGGACCGATCCCGCCGTCACCGGGATCTGCGCCTACAACGACGAGACAGCGATGGCGCTGATCGCCGGGGCGGCCCGGCAGGGGGTGCGGGTCCCTGCCGACCTCGCCGTCGTCGGCGTGGATGACATCCCCACCGCCGCCCTGACCGTGCCGCCGTTGACCACCGTTGCCACCGATCCGCTCGGCATCGCCAGATACCTCACCGCGATCACCGTCGCCAAGCTCACCGCCCAGCCCGCGCACGGCGTCCTCGACCCCGGGACGGTCCGGCTCGTCGTTCGCCAGTCCGCCTAGACCGAGTCCGCCTCAGCCGCACTCGGCTGCGTAACCTCCCATCCGGCGGCCAAGGTGAAGTACCGGATCAGCTGTCTCGGGCCGCCGCGGCAGCCGTCAGGGTGGTGATCGCCGTAGCGAGGTCGTCGAGGGCGATGGGCGCGTCCTGGGAGTCCGGGTCGCGGGAGGCGGCGGGCATGGCTTAGGCCTGTGAGGTGGCTTCGTCCTGAACGAGAATGCGTCCGCCGTAGCGAGTGACAACCTGAGCGCCGACAGCACCGTCTTCTCCGCGCCCGGTCAGGACCACGGCCAGCAGGCGAGGGCCAAGTACGACGGCCATGCTGACGAGCAGGAGATCGGCGGAGGGTCGCGGCAGAGAGGGCACAGCCCGGCTGCCGACCAGCAGCAGCCGGTCGTCGTGGGCCAACAGCAGGTGCTTGCCGGGTGGAGCCACCTCCACCACGCCGGGCTGAAGGCAGGCGCCGTTGATGGCTGTACGCACGCTCAGCGCGGTCGCACCGGCGAGCCGCGCGGTGAGGGCACTGGCGTGGTGGGGGTCCAGGTGCTGCAACGCGACGACAGCGGCGGGCAGGTCTGCCGGCAGCGGTCCCAGGACCCGGATCAGGGCGTCCGCGCCGCCAACGCTGCAGACCAGTGCCACGACCGGGAACCCGGTCGGACGGCTGGAGGCGCTCGGATGCCCGATGGCGGGTCTGCGCGAGTGGAGAGGCGACTGGGCCTCCGAGGA
>JANNPJ010000371.1:0-9559 GCA_031400005.1 Kineosporiaceae bacterium
GACAGCCTGCTCGCACTGCTCGCGGGCCTGGCCCCGCTGGTCTTCGCCGGCGGCGAAACCTCGACGGACGCGCGGACGACGGTGCGGCCGACGGACGAGGGCGAACTCGATCCGGTCCTGGAACGGCTGCATGAGGTACAGGTGCGGGCCTGGCGCCCGCTGAGCACGATGGCTCAATTCATCGACCTCGACCACCCTGACCGCGGTGTCTGGGCCGGAGCGGAAGTCCCGACGCCCCTGATCGAAAGCTGGCCGCAGGGTTGGCCCCTGACCCAGGATAATCCGGCCGACCCGACGATCGGGGCCTCGGCCGGTCTGAGCGCCACCAACGTCGCCGAACTGGTCGAAGGATTGCACGAAAGTCACCGACGCTTAGTCATTCTCGGTGCCGAGGACACCGGAAAGACAAGCGTGATGTTGGCCCTCTTCCTGCAGGCCCAGCATGCCCGCGACGCCGCACGAGCGGCGGGTGAACGGCGACGGTTCCCGGTGCCACTGCGGGTCTCGCTGGCCGGCTGGCCCGAGGATCCCGAGGAATCGGCCGCTACCAGTTTGCTCGGCTGGACGGTGAGCCGACTGGAGCAAGATTATCCCGGCTTGCTCGCCCACGGTGACTCGCTCGAGCAGGCGATGAAGCGGATCTGGGACAGCGACGAGTTGCGCGGCAACCAGCTGATGCTCTTCGTCGACGGCATCGACACAATTGCTCCGGATCAGCGAAAACCGCTCCTGGAGAAGATTGTGGACGAAACCCGAGGACGTTCCATCGCGCTGGCCTGCCGCACCGAGACCTGGCCGGATCTTTCCGGCCGCGCCCGAGACGTCTGGGCCGAACTCACGCTGGCCACCCCGACCGATGTCGATGTCGCGCTCTTCTTGACTGGGCGAGGCCAGCCCAATGGCGTGGAGCTGGTCAGGTGGCTGGTTGAGGGCGGCGTGAGCACCGAGCGCCTGCGCCGCAATCCCCGGCTGCTCCACCTACTGAACGAGGCCTATCACGATCGGCTGCCCGATTGGTTGCCGGCCCGCTCCGGCGATCCCATCCTGACTCCGACAGCGGTGATGGACCACCTGTGGAGTGATCTACTCGATCACGTGGACTGGCCGAATCGGGTCCCGTCGGACCGGGTCCGCGGCACATTGGAGTGGATCGCCCGGGAAAAGCTCTTCAGTAACACCCGTTTCGTCTGGTGGCAGGTGCCGCAGGCGGCCCGGACCGATCCGGCCCTGGCAACCGCCTACCGGTGGATCCAATGGCGTCGGGCGCGTTCGGCGCTCGTCTGGGCGCTTGCTACCTTCACCGCCGGCGTGCTGATCCTGATCTGGTTGCTGATGGCCGGCGTGGTTCAAGGGTACGACCGGGCGAGCCGTGGCTTGCAGGGCGCCACCGGCCTCAATTGGGAGGACGTCCGAAACTGGACCTGGCAGACGCCGGGCCTCTCCGGGTTGATCGACCTGCTGGCGACCAACCCGGTGTACCTGGGGCTGGTAATCGTGCTCCTGGTCTGCCTGATCATCGTGTCGTTGGCCCGGTTCGGAGGGGAATTCGAACACGGTGACGACGGTCAGCCGCAGATCATCCGGCTCGGCTTGCCGCGCTGGCGCGACCTCCGCTCCCTTCCCCAAGGAGTGCATCGTCGGGCGGTGCAGCTCGTGCTGTCCGTTCTCGCGGTGGCCCTCGTGCTGCAGCTGGCTGGGTCCAACCTGGCTGGGCAGTTGTGGGCGGGCGGCCTGTTCGCAGCGCTGTTCGTGCTGGTCCTGGCCTGGCTGCACTGGTGCGCGGGGGCAACCGACGACTTCACCCCGGCCAGCATGTTCGCCAGCGACCGGATGTCCAGCCGGGCCGTCGCCTTGTCGCTCGGGGTCGCCACCGCCCTGGTCTCCGGGGTCTTGTCGTGGTGGTTCACGGCCGCCGGACATGTGCCCACGCTCGGCCAGTGCCTGTGGATCGTCGCCTCGACAAGCACGTCGGTGGGCTTGGCACGGGGATTTTCGCTCGGGGCAGGGATGGGCGCACCGCTGCTGCTGCGGTTGCGACCCGGATTCGGGATCGGTTACGCGGCCCGGCTGAGATTGCTCGAGCGCGCACTGCGACGGCATCCGATCCCTTCTGCTCCGGTAGCGGTGATCGAGATCCTCGACCTGGAGCGCACGGATCAGACCAGCGGACGGCGGGCCGCCCGGACCGGCTGGCTCGATGCGAGTGTATTGCTCCGCCCGGTTGGCCCACTGATCCGGTTGCGGGAGTCCGGTCTGGAGGACTACCTGATTCGGTCTGGTCCAGCACCTGGGCCGAACCGCCGTCCCCGAACCGATCCCGAGCACCGTTCCGCAGCGGCCACCTCGCTACCCGGTGCCATCGTGCTGTCCAGCGCTGCCGCCGTCGCTCTGCTGATCTGCACCGGATCCGCGGCGGTGGTGCTGCCCCGGCTGCCGTGCACCCGCTTGGCCGAATTGGGCGTCCCCAACCTGGTCAGCGATCGGCCGGTCTCCACAGTGTGGCTGGAAAACGGCCAATGTGTAGGTTTTGCTGTACTTCTCGATCACAGCGCCGGACGGCAGACACCGATTCCCGATGCGTTCACGTCGAGTGGCGGCTCCAGAACGGACGACGCACCCGAACGAGATCGGGCAGCGATCCTTCAGCAGATCGCTAGGGCGAACGCCAGGATTCCGGATCCGGACCGGACCGCCAATCTGCTCTTTCTGGCTCCGCTCACCCGTACCTCAGGCAGCAGCGCGATCAATGCGCTGTGGCAGCTCGACGGTGCACGGGCCGCTCAGGCGGTGATCAACGCTGATGGCAAGGTCTACGTGCGGTTGATTGTGGCCAATTCCGGAGAGAACTTCACCTCGGGAGTCTCCGTGGCCCAGGCGATCAATCGGGCGTTTCCTCAACGGCGGTCGGACAACTGGGCGATCAAAGCCGTTGTTGGAGTGGCACAGAGCCGAACCAGCGCCCGGGAAGCACTGGCCCGGTTTCCGAAAGTCCAGATCGTCGGCGCCAGCTTGTTCGGCACCGACATGCGCCACGGCCTGATCACCGGCCAGCAACCGGATCTGGGCAGCCGGTTCGTGAGCGTGGCACCCAGCGATCGTCAGGCCGCCAAGGCAATGCTGGCGCCGAATCTGCTCCAGCAGGCCGGGTCTCTGCTACCTGATACCGCAGTCGGCCAGCGTACTCCGGACTCGGCAGTTCGAGGGAAAGATCGGCTCGCCGGTACCGAACTGCGAATCATCCGCGATCCGGGCGATACATACTTCAGCAATGATCTGTCCAACTGGTTGCTGGACCACAGCACCAATGATCAGATGGAGGCGAAATTCCTTGCCGCGCAGCGTGTCACAGCGACATCGGCGCCGATCGATCTGAGCGAAGCCGCCAGCGAAGAAAGACTCCGGCAGATCGCCGAGACTCTGTGCGATCCAGCGAATGCCCGGGTGATCTGGCTTTTCGCCGGCCGAGGCAATCAACTTTCGGCGTTGGACAACCAGATGGACCGGGCCGGCAAGAGTGAATGCGCTCCCGTGGTGATCGCCGGACCGGGCGGAATCAGTGCGGTCTCGGGTAGCGATGCCCGGGGAGCCCAGCTCCAGCACATGCGAAACCTGTTCTTCTACTCGCTCGCGAACATGCCTACCTCGACCGGTCAGCAGGCGGGCTCGGCCGCCCGCAGCGCGGCCCGGGCCAGTGACCGGGCCACCGGCTATGCCTCCGTGGTGGAAGGGCTACGCCGGGTGTTGCCGCCCGGTAGTCGCGCCTGCCCCTTCCGCCCCGACCCCACGGTCGCCGCGATCGGCGTCAATATCCCTTCGGGCGCCGCGGGGGACGGACATAACACGCTCGGACCGGGGGATCAGTGCGGTGCCCCGGCCGGATCGGAAACCTACTTCTGCCGCTTCCAGCCCGATCCCGGGCAGCGATGCCTGGCCGCCAAACCGGTCGACGACGCCCCATCGCCCACGGCGGCAAGGGCACCGTGACCGCAGTAGCCAGGCGTCGTCCATCTCTCCGCTACTGGCGGATGACCAGTAGTGCGTCCGTTGTTGATTACGCTGGGCTCCGTGATCGCGAAGACTTTGTCGGCGTATCACCGACAAAGTCTTCGCGCTGTGCAGCAGTCGCCGACCATTCGGGCGCCAACGTCCAACCAGTCCCGGGCGATCTGAAACGCTAGGCGGGACGCCCCAACTGGCGGGTGAGGCCGGTGATCAGGTCGGGGCCGACTCGGCAGCAGCCGCCGACCATTCGGGCACCGGCGTCCAACCAGTCCCGGACGGCTGTCTCGCCGAACCCAGAGCCGGGCTCAGAGTCGAAACCCGAACCAGCGGAGGGGGTGCCGGTCCAGACGCGGGCTTCGGCGTCCCACCCTTCACCGCTGTTCGGATACGCGATCACCGGTTTACCGGAGGCCTTCGCGGCCACCTCGATCGCGGCGGTGAGCCCGTCCGGTTCGGTGCAGTTGACGCCGACAGCGATCACCGCGTCCACATCGGCCGCCAAGGCGAAGGCTTCCGCGGCCGGTTCGCCCCGGCGGGTCCGGACCATCCCGTCGGCATCGGTCGTCACCGTAAGAGACAGCCAGGCCGGATGCCCGAGGGCAGCCAGCTCGAGGAGCAGGGCCTCGACCTCGAGTAGAGACGGAACCGTCTCCGCCGCCAGCACATCGACGCCCGCCGCGGCCAGGATGTCCAGCCGGGGCCGATGAAAGTCGCGCAACCGCTGAAGATTCACCTCAGGGCCGTAGTCACCGGTGTACTCCGAGCCGTTGGCGAGCAACGCGCCGTACGGACCGACCGACCCAGCGACCCACGCCGCTGCGGCCGTCTCGTCCACGGCCCGCTGGGCCAGCTCCACCGACCGGCGAAGCAGCGCCTCGCCGGCGGACGCCGGGTAGCCGGCCTTGGCGAAACCCTCGGGCGTCGCCTGGTAGCTCGCCGTGGTGATCACTTGGGCCCCGGCCCGGAGAAAGGCCGAGTGCACCTCGACCACAGCATCCGGAGCGTCCTTCAGCAACCGGGCCGACCAGAGCTGACCGGAGATGTCGTGACCGCGGCGTTCCAACTCGGTGGACAGCCCGCCGTCCAACACCAGCGGCCGCTCGGCCAGGGCGGAAGCCAGCGACGGTCGGGGCACAGCGGTCATCTCGTCACCTCAGGCAAGGCGGTCTCGGGCACAGCAGTCATCACGTCGTCAGTCTCGGATCAAGGCCTTCGGCATCTTTCCGGTGGATTTCACGTAGTACTGCGCTGCCTGCCGGGTGGCGAGCATCCGGGCGACGCCCATCACCGCTCCGGAGAGCGCGGCCCAGGCCAGAGCCTCGGTCCAGTTCGTCTCCGGGTCCTCCGGGACGGTCGGGGGCTTGTTGCCGGTGGCACCTTGCCAGATCACGGTCAGAGTCTTGTCCGCCGCTTGCGCCGCCCCAATTGCCGACGCAGCAGCCAGCACCTTCCAGAGAATCCCGTTCATCGTCTACCCCTCACCAGTGGTTCAGCCACGCACGTCGGGGTCCATCGTTGCGTAGCCTGGCCACAACGGCAGCCTGAGCCCCAAGCACATCCGATCTCGACCGTCTCAGAGCAGGTCGATGATCCAGCGGAACACCGGAATCAGGATAGAAGCGCTCAAACCGAGCAGGCAAAACACGACGATGAGCGCGATCAATCGGGTCAGCGGATTGGGTCCACCGGCTTCGGGGTTCCGGAGCATGCGCAACATCACCCCAGGTTCGCACGTCCTTCTGGAGTTCGCTGGACCCGGCCCCGCCAATCGCCCGGGACCGGTGTAACGTCACATCAGCGACAGGGGAGCGCCAGATGGCGCTGAGAGTGCGGGCAACCGCAGACCCTCGAACCTGATCCGGGTCATGCCGGCGAAGGGAGTCGAGCCATCTCGGCCATAGCCGGGGGTGCTCGGGTAACTAGCCGCGAGCGACGTTGCCCGTCCCCTGTCTGTGGTCCCCCTCCTGAGAAGGAGGAGTTCAATGATTGACAAGAGCGTTGAGGCTCGTCCCAGCGAGCAGTGGAGCCCGCCTCGATTGGCCGCGGCGGCGATCGGGATTCTGGCCGGGGTAGCGATTTACCTGGTCGGCTTGCCGTCGTCCACCTCGATCTTCGGTACCCCACTGTCTGATCTGACCCTGCCGGTGGCGATGTTGGTCGGCGGTGTGGCGGTGGCGGTGATCGCCGCGACCGCGACCGCCGGGCAATGGCGGATCGTGGACATCGTGGTCGCCAGCGTGCTCGGAGTGGCCGGCGGATTGGTGTTCTCCGTCTGGAACGTCGCGTCTGCACCGATGCGGGACGCGATGGTCCCGCCCGCTTCGGCCCTCGTCGTCGGCGTCTGGCTGTTCCCAGCCGTGCTCGGTGCGCTGATCATCCGTCGACCGGGCGCCGCCGTCTACACCGAACTGGTCGCCGCCGCGGTCAGCGCCTTGGTCGGCAACGAGTGGGGGTTCGCCACGGTCTGGTACGGCCTGGTGGAAGGCCTCGGCGCCGAGGTGGTCTTCGCGCTGCTGTTGTATCGCCGCTACGGGCTACCGACCGCGCTCCTGGCCGGTGCCGGCGCCGGGGTCGCGGTTGGCTTGATGGACAGCTTGATCTACTACCCCGAGATCAACACCGTCAGTCGGCTGGCCTATATCGGCATCGCGATCTGCTCCGGTGTGATCATCGCCGGGCTGGGCTCCTGGGCCTTGACCAGAGCCTTGGCCAAGACCGGGACGCTGGCGCCGATGGCCTCCGGCCGGGCCGCCGAGCGGGTCTGACCTTGCCCGCAGGGATGGTCGCGACCGGTGTCGCCGTGAATGCCCGAGGCTGGGGTTGGCGGCATGGCACCCGCAAGGCCTGGGCGGTGCGCGGACTCGACCTGCGGATCGAGCCCGGCGAGCGGGTGATGCTGCTTGGCCCGAGTGGGGCCGGCAAGTCATCCCTGCTCGCCGGGCTGGCCGGGCTGCTCGACCCGGTCGAGTCCGGCGGAGACGAAGAAGGCGAACTTCTGCTGGGCGGCGTGCCCGCTCGTCGCGCCCGGGTCCAGGGCGTGCGCGCCGGGCAGGCGCTGACTGGGCTGCTGCTGCAGGACCCGCAGGCCCAAACCGTGCTCGCCCGATGTGGGGACGACGTCGCCTTCGGGCTGGAGAATCACGCCGTCCCGACCGGCCAGATCTGGCCGCGGGTGGAGCAGGCTCTGCAGGAGGTCGGGTTCCCGTACGGGATCGCGCACCCGACTGCGGCGCTGTCCGGCGGTGAACGGCAACGGCTCGCCCTGGCCGGAGTGCTGGCCTTGCGGCCAGGGCTGCTGCTGCTCGACGAACCGACCGCGATGCTCGACCCGGAAGGGGCCCGGCGAGTACGCGAGAGCGTCGCCTCGGTGCTGGCCTTGACCGGTGCCGGCTGCCTGCTCGTCGAACACCGGGTGGAACCCTGGTTGTCCCTGATCGATCGGGTTGTCGTGCTCGAACCCGGCGGTGGCGTGCGGGCCGATGGCCGGCCGGAGGTGGTCTTCGCCGAGCAGTCAGCGGCCCTGACCGCGGCCGGGGTCTGGGTTCCGGGGGTTCGGGTCGGTCGGTCTCGAATGGGGACGACGTCAGCCCGGACAGCGTCAGCCCGGACGACGTCAGCCCGGTCGGCGACCGCTCAGGTGACGCAGGGGGAGCTGTTGCTCCAGGCGAGCGATCTGGCCGCTCGCCGACCGGGTCAGGCCAAGCCCGCCGTCCACGACGTCAATCTCACCGTTACCGCCGGCCGGGCGCTGTGTGTCGTCGGACCGAACGGGGTCGGCAAGTCCACCCTGGCGCTGACCATGGCCGGACTGGTCCGGCCGGCCGCCGGATGCCTGGTCGCCGGGCCCGGATTGGCCGCCGGCGCAGGGCCGCACCCGATCGACTGGCGAGCGGGCGACCTGGTCAGCCGGATCGGCACCGTGTTCCAGGAGCCGCAGCTGCAGTTCGTGGCCTCAACCGTTGCGGCGGAACTCGCGGTCGGCCCGGCGAAAGTACGCAAGCCCCGACGTCCCGACCCGCAGCGGATCGCGGCCCGCACCGACGAACTGCTCGACCGATTGCGGCTGAGCCACCTGGCCCGGGCCAACCCGTTCACGCTTTCCGGTGGTGAGCAGCGCCGGCTCTCGGTGGCGACCGTCCTGGCCACTGCCCCCAGGGTGCTTGTGCTCGATGAGCCGACGTTCGGCCAGGACGCGCGAACCTGGGCGGAATTGACGGCATTGCTCACCGAACTGCTCGCCGAAGGGGCAGCGATGATGATCGCCACCCACGACCAGGAGTTGGTGGACGAACTGGGCCACCCCGACGTGGGTGAGGTGCTCTCATTATGACCGGTTTGATCGCGCTTCCCGGCACTCGCGAGGCCAACCCGGCGCTGCTTGCTCGGGCCAATCCCGCGGCGAAAATAGCTGTCGCGATGATGATTCCGATCGCGCTCATCCTCACCGTCGATCCGGTGACGGCGGGCACCGCGTTGCTGCTGGAGATGCTGGCCCTGCCCTGGTGCGGGGTTGGCCCGCGGCGCCTGCTGCGCAGCGGGTGGATCGTGTTGCTCAGTGCGATCCCGGCCGGGCTGCTCACCCTGCTCTTCGCAGCGGATAGTGGGCGGCTGATCGCCGAACTCGGCCCGGTCACGATCAGCGTCGGATCGCTGACCGCGGCTGCCGCGATCACCTTGCGGATCCTTGCCATCGGGCTGCCCGGCGTCGTCCTGATCGTGACTACCGACCCGACGGATCTGGCCGACGCGCTCGCCCAGGTGCTCCGCTTGCCGCACCGGTTCGTGCTGTCGGCACTTGCCGCACTGCGGCTGTTCGGGGTCCTGGCACAGGAGTGGCAGGCCCTGACGATGGCCCGACGGGCGCGAGGTTTCGACACCGGGTTCGGCAGGGCCGGTGGGTTCGGCCTCGGTGCCGTCCGGCGGATCGGCGGTCAGGTGTTCGCGCTCCTGGTTCTGGCGATCCGGAGGGCAACCGTGCTGGCGGTGGCGATGGAGGCGCGCGGGTTCGGCGTCGACCGGCGCCGGACCTGGGCTCGACCGAGCACCTTCGGCGTCGGAGACCTGGCGATCGTGCTCGGCGGACTGCTGATCGCCGTGCTGGCGACCGTCGCCGGTGTCGTCACTGGCTCCTGGAACCTGGTCCTCAGCTGACCGAAGCCGGACCGAAGCCGGGCCGAAGCCGGGCCGAAGCCGGACCGGAGCCGGACCGGAGCCGGACCGAACGTCCGCCGACGATCATGCGCACGTGCACCCAGGCCCGGGGCAAGCGCGCATGATCGTCGGGGAGATGGCAGGGCCCGAAAGCCACATTTGAGAGTATCCAGCGGGCATTGAGGGTCCCTCAGCTTTCACTCAAGCGAAAGCAAAGATCAGGCTGAGGGTGCCGGTCGGGTCCCGGTGCCCGCGCTTGCGCCGGCGCTCGCGCCGGGGCCTTTGCTCGCGCCGGGGCCGGTCCCGGTCCCTTTGCTCGTGCCCGCACCAGCGCCGGTCAACCGGCGCAACAGGCGACCCCAACTGCGGGTCGCCCGCGGGCGGTGCCGCAGCCGCTCCCGCTCGG
>JANNPJ010000384.1:0-42368 GCA_031400005.1 Kineosporiaceae bacterium
GATCAGTCAGGCAGGCGGAACGCACGCACATCGGCATATCAATGCGGAAGGGCAATCCGCGAACGGGGTCGCGTTGGTCATTGCCGAATACGACGTCCACTGGGGCATGAGCTCGCCTGAACCCTTCGCGCACTGCCACTACTTCGAGCGCGGATCGGCCACGGTGAGGGGACGCAGCGATTCGAACAGCATCTCGTTACTCCAGGACGCCAACTGGTTCGGGTTCGGCAAAGGAACATGCATGGGATCCGGCCTGATCGACTGCCCAGTCGAACTCGCTGGAGCGATGCCCACGAAGCCGAGCAGCAACGGTCGCCAGCACGTCCTCGTCGGGAGTATCCACCCCCGCATCATGTCGCCGCCCTGTCCCGGGCAGCATGCTTAAAAGCGTTCACTGGCTGCTTGGGCGGCTTTGTCATCATTGGTCGCTCCGCTGGTCGGTGGTCCGTCCCAAGAACCGCTCCACGGCCCTGGCTGTGGACCACCGGACCGCACCGGGAGAATGCCCAATGCGTCTTGCGCGCCTACCTGGCCTGACCGCAGACTGTGGGCCCATTCGGCCCCAGAGCAGGAGCGCGCCACGTGTCCGAAACACCTGACGCAACCTCGGGTATTGAGAAGCCGTCGAACTTCCTCTTCCTGGCGATCGCCTCCATGATCGTCGGGTTCTTCCCACTGGGCGTCGTCTCAACCATCTACGCCTCACGCGTGGATGGCCTCTGGCTCGGCGGCCGGTGGACAGAAGCGCTCACCACCTCGCGCCGAGCCCGCGGGTGGGCGATGGCGTCCCTGATCACGGCGGCCGTGATTACCGTCCTGGCAACGGCGCTGGCTCTGATCCTTTTCGTGGTCGCCAGCGCCAGTCGCTGATCAACAGGGCGCATTGTTCATGTGCGGACGGCCTGATCATCTGGAGAATCGTCGCCGCCTACCAGTATGGTTATCCACCTCAGGTAAGACAGCACCGCTCCGGAAGGAAAGAGCCCGGCCCCCGTTTGCCCGGGGGTCGGGCTCTTTCGTCGTTTGCGGAGGCCCAGAACCAAGCACGCTCTGGGCAAAGTGCGTTGCGGGCAGCGGCTGGGTTCGGCAGAGCCAGGAAGCATGAGGACGACAAGATTTCTGCAAATGTTCGGGCGAGGATGTCAAGGCAACGCCGCCGGCTCCGACCAACCGATCGAAGGGCCCAGCCGGGCCAACGAACGACAAGGAGTAGCAGATGCAGTTCCTGATCAGCCTGCACATCAACCCAGCCGTGCTGGATGCGCTGACCGACGCGGAGAAGGCAGCGATCGGCGAGGGCCACGGCACGTTCATCGAGGCATTGAAGAAGTCCGGCGAACTGATCACCACGCAGGCACTGGTCGACCCCTCACAAGCCGCTGTGGTGTCGATCCGCAACGGCCAACCGGTGGTGACCGACGGACCTTTCCTGGAGGCCAAGGAGTATCTGGGCGGCTTTTACCTGATCGACTGCGAGAACAAGGAGCGGGCGATCGAGCTGGCACTGCAGATCCCGGACACCGCGATCGAGGGTTTGGGAGTCGAGGTGCGCCAGGTGATGTTCGCTGACGGGCCGTTGGAGGCGTGACGGCACCATCCTCCATCGAGGACCTGCTGCGTGAGCTCACGCCGCAGGTCCTCGGCGTGTTGGTTCGTCGGCACGGCCACTTCGAAGGGTGTGAGGACGCCGTACAGGAGGCCGTACTCGCCGCCACCGTGCAGTGGCCGGTCGAGGGTGTGCCGAACAACCCGCGCGGCTGGCTGGTGACCGTCGCGTCCCGGCGGCTCATCGACCAGCTACGCAGTGACCAGGCGCGCCGCGAGCGGGAGTCGGCGACGGCCACCGACGTACTGCCCGAGGACATACCGAACACCGACGACACGCTTGTCCTGCTGTTCCTGTGTTGCCACCCGACGTTGACCGCAGCCTCCCAGACCGCCTTGACGCTGCGGGCGGTCGGCGGCCTGACCACAGCCGAGATCGCCCGTGCGTTTCTGGTGCCAGAGGCCACGATGGCAGCCAGGATCAGCCGGGCCAAGCAACGCATCAAGGCCGCCGGCAGCTCGTTCAGCTTGCCGGACGGCGCGGAGCGGGAGGATCGGCTCCGGGTGGTCCTGCACGTGCTCTACCTGATCTTCAGCGAGGGCTATACCGCGTCCTCGGGCAGCGAGCTACACCGCGCCGACCTCGCGCACGAGGCCATCCGGCTGGCCAGGATGGTGCACGCGCAACTGCCCGAGGACGGCGAGGTGACCGGGTTGCTCGCACTGATGCTGCTGACCCACGCTCGCCGGGAGGCCCGCACGACGACGGCCGGCGACCTGGTGCCGCTGGACGAGCAGGACCGGACGAAGTGGGACCGCGAGCTGATCGACGAAGGCACCGAGCTGACCAAGGTGTCGCTGGCCGGCCCGGCGCTGGGGCCATACCAGCTGCAGGCGGCCATTGCCGCCACGCACGCCGACGCGACCGCGGCCGAGATGACCAATTGGCGGCAGGTACACGCTCTCTACCTGATCCTGGAACGGATCGCGCCCAACCCGATGGTCACTCTCAACCGGGCGGTCGCGCTCGCCGAAACCGAGGGGCCGCCGGCCGGTCTGGCGCTGCTGTCCACATTGGACAGTGACGAGCGGATCAACGGGCATCACCGGCTGCTGTCCGTACGGGCGCATCTGCTGGAGAAGACCGGCGATACGGCAGGAGCGTTCGAGCACTACCGGCGGGCAGCGAAGTCCACCGCCAGCCTCGCTGAGCAACGCTACCTGGAGTCCCGGGCCAGCCGGCTGAAAACCTAGGCGGCCAACCCTCATCAGCGGGTTTCTTTGGGCTCCGGTCAAGGCCCTGCTGGCACCGCGTCCGTTACCTAGGCAGAGCGCAGGGTGACGAAACCATGCGCAACGACTTGGGCCCGATCAACGCACCGCCACCAAGGGAACGTCCGCGATCCAGGGTGCGAAGACCCGACGTTGCGGTGGCCCACGAAGGACCTCATGACCACCGCAACGCGCTCATCGGCCGAGAGCAGCTCGACCTTGGGTCACAATCGTCATGACGCCAACGAAAACGACGAACAGTGTTGAAATTAAAGCCATTTCGATGATCTGACGCCAGAAGGCGCGCAGCGTGACGGCTGCCACCACGGCCAGCACAATGACCAGGCTGGTGTCCATCACAACATCATCAGGGGCGGTCGAGGGTCGTTGTCCGATCCACGGGATTTGCCGGCGAACAGGGTCTGCCTACTCATCGAATGCGGAGTAGTGTTGCTCATGTCTCTCATCCTTTCCATGGGCCTGGGAGAGTCGCTGGGTCGGCGCTGTCACGCCGACCCAGTCGCATTGTTCGGGGGCCACGGGTCCCTCGCGACCGTCCCAGCTGGCTCGCTGATGGGTCGCTCGGATGGATCAGGTTCACCTCCCCGCCTCGATGTCCGTGCTGGCTCGACCCGCACATCCGCTACGAAGTTGCGTGGCTGCAGCGAATCGAGGCATTTTGTGACCTTGCTTTGATAGTGCGGTGGTAAGTTGCCGAAAGCAAGATAAAGATGTCGTTTTGCGGAACCACCTCTAACGAAATGCAAGTTGCAGCTACCCTCCGCATGCATTGCTACGCATGGTGACTGAAGGAACCACATGCAACCGCCGAGCAGCCCTGTCGCAGACCGGCGCGCTCTCGCCGGCGCCCTGCGCGCCCTTCGAGAAGCGAGCGGTATGTCACTCGAGCATGCCGCCATCGAGGCCTTGGATGCTTCGGGTGCCAAGCTCAGTCGCCTCGAGACCGGCAAGCAACTGCCCGCACCACGCGACGTACGGGATCTCTGCCAGCTTTACGGCGTACCTCCTGAGCGCACGGCGGAGCTCATGGCACTGACCGCCTCCGCTCGGGAGCCAGGGTGGTATGAGTCCTACGACATCAACGACGACGACTTCGTCGGTCTGGAAAGCGCCGCGACGCAGATCCACGAGTTCGCCGCCTCGTACATCCCTGGGCTGCTGCAAACCCCCGAGTACGCCGAAGCGTTCCTGGGCCGGATCATCAATCCCGGTCGAACCCGGCCCTGGAATGACAGCGAAATTCTGGAATGGCTGGAGCTTCTCCAGCGTCGTCAGCGCATACTCGCACCCACTTCGGGTGTACAACTATCCTTTGTGATAGACGAGGCGACGCTGATGCGTGCCGTGGGTGGCCCGAACATGCGCGGGCAGATCCGGCACCTCATGTCGGTGGTTGAGCGACCGAACGTGGACCTCCGGGTTCTACCCTTCAGCGCCGGCGCATCGCCGGGGCAACGAGGTGGTTTCATCGTCCTCACGCTGCCTACATCCAAGGACGTCGCTTACTTGGAGACACACACCGGCTTCGTCTTGACCGACGAACCCGCCGATATGTCACGTTTTCGCACTCTTTTCAAGATCATAAACGACGCGAGTGCGGACGAGAACCGTACGCATGAGCTTCTGGACCAGGCCCTGAGCCGCCTGCCCTGATACCGGATGTCCTGCACCATCAGGATGTCACGGCACCACGCGAGGCTACGAGCTTCGCGCCCTCTCACTACCCACAACCCGAAAGGAACTGCTTCACGTGCTCACCATCGATCCTGACGACCTGTCCTGGAAGAAGTCGTCATTCTCAAGCTCGTCTTGCGTGGAGGCCGCACCGTACGGAGACGGTCACGTCGCCGTCCGTGACTCCAAAAACCCCGCACGCGGCTTTCTGGTCTACAACAGTGACGAATGGGCAGCGTTTCTTTCCGGCGTTCGCAACGGCGAGTTCGATCACCTGGCCCGGTAGCACTTACTTGACGGTCCCTCCTGACCAGGGACCAATTGCTGACGACGCCCTGGCACCCTTGACTCGCCGTCCGGATGCCAGGGCGTCGGCGACCCGACCTCATCGCTTGCGGAACTCGGTATTGCCGTCGTCCACCGCCAGACCCCAGAGCATGGCTGCGGTCCTGCGCGCTTGAGGCGGGGTCAGCAGATGAGGGTGCAGGGCACGGGCAGGTCGGCGTGGGCATACACGGTGGCGATCGCCGAAAGGTCCTCGGTAGCGCAGACGTCGGCGATGGCGTCCATCAGTTCGTCGTAGTCGGCTCCGGTTTCGCCTCGGTAGGAGGCGTCCATGCGGCCCCACTCGTCCCACGGAAGCATCTCCACCTTGTTGAGCGCAGCGAGGTCTTTGATCGCGTTGCCGCGGATCTCACCCGGTCCCCGCCAGATCCTCCGGCCGTTCCAGAACGGTCAGGCCCAGAGCCTCGTGGCTTGTGAACACGACCTAGTCGCATAGACCCCGTGAGATCCGTTGGCCGTCGGACCTGCCAGGCTGAGCGCAGTGGCGACGGACCAGGGACGAGAGATGGCGGACAAGCGTGATCGGCAGGTCGTTCGGCGGCCGACTCTTGAAGACGTTGCTGCCCTGGCCGGGGTTTCACGGGCGATGGCGTCCATCGTGTTCCGTGCAGCAGCCGGATCACGTCCGGAGACTCGCGAACGTGTGTTCGCCGCAGCCGCCGAGATCGGCTACCGGCCGGACACCAGGGCGCGCCTCCTGGCCGGCAACGGGCAGTTGGGCGTGGTGTTCGGGATGGCCGGTCGGTTCCACAGCGAGTTGCTCGACGGACTGTACGTCGCTGCGCAGGAAGCCGGTCACGAGCTCATCCTTTCCGCGCTGACCCCCAGCCGGGACGAGGCGACCGCGGTCGCGACGCTGCTGGACTTCCGTTGCGGTGCGGTCATCCTGCTCGAGCCTGGGCTGATCGGTCTGTCGGCGCTCTCGGGACGGATTCCGGTGACTGTGGTCGGCTGGCGGACGTCGGACGCCGCCGTGGACGTCATCCGGGCCTCGGATGGCGACGGTATGCGCAAAGCGGTCGAGCATTTGGTCGGTCTTGGGCATCTGGAGATCGCGCACGTCGACGGCGGCCCGGGCCCGGAAGCGACCGCGCGACGCCGCGCTTATCGCGGCGCGATGCGTGCACACGGCCTCGACGCGCAGGTACGTGTGGTGCGAGGGGGCGATCATCTCGGCGCCGGAGTGCGCGCCACCCGTGAACTGCTGGCCGGAGCGTCCCTTCCGACCGCCGTGATCGGGTACAACGACGACGTCGCGGTGGGCGTCGTGGAGTCCCTGGCATTCGCCGGGGTCCGGGTGCCGGACGACGTTTCGGTCGTCGGCTGGGACGACAGTGGGCTGGCGGGTCAGTTCGGGATCGACCTGACCACGGTGCGGCAGGACGCGGCGGAGATGGCCCGACTGGCGGTGCAGCGCAGCATCGACCGGATGCGGGAAACCCCGGTACCGGATCGGGAACTCGTGTTGCCTGTCTCGATGGTGGTCCGTAGCTCGACAGCAAAGGCCCGTTGACGCCTGGATTAGAGCGCTCTAGTCTTCATTTTTGAAGCGCTCTAAATTGATGGAGCGTGAGCCTATGATGCTCGGAGCTTTCCATGGCAGTTGTCCCCGCCCTTGACTATGACCCGTTCGCGTCGGACTTCTACACGTCCGACCCGTTCGGCACGTATCGATCGATGCGTGACCATGCCCCGGTTTACCGCAGCACCCGTTACGGGTGGTGGGCGCTGACCCGGTTCGATGACGTACGTGCAGCCGCCACGGACGCCGACCTGTTCCGCAGCTTCGAGGGCATGGACATCGACGATTCCGCCCTCGAGCAGGCACCGCCAGGATCGCTGCCCAATATGGACAACCCCCGCCACGACGACGTCCGGCGGGCTGTGCAGCCCTACTTTCTGCCGCGGCGGGTTGCCGATCTGGAAGCCGGGATCCGTTCCGTGGTCAGGGATCTGGTTGGGTCCTGGGGTGAACGCGGAGCCGTCGACCTTGCCCAAGAACTGGCCTGGCCGATGCCGTTCGACGTGTTCTTCCACCTCATGGGCCTGCCGGCTCGGGGCGGAAGCGACCCGGTGGACACAGCCCGGCGCGAGCAGTTGGAGCGTTGGACCCACGAGCTCAAGGACCGGGTTCCTGGCACCGGGAACCTGACGCCGGTCGCCCGCGCCGCGACGGCTGGGGTGCAGCAGTACTTCATCGACCTGCTCGATGAGCGGCGCCGTAACGGGCGCGACGACCTGGTCACCACGTTGGTCAACGCGGACGTCGACGGCGAGGCGTTCGTCGGTGCGCGGGTAACGCCGATGTCCGAGGTCAGCGGGCTCATGCTGGTGCTGTTCATGGGCGGGGTGGAGTCCACGGCCGGCCTGACCGGCACGTTGTTCAAGCTGCTCGCGGAGAACCCGGACCAGCGGCGGCTGCTGCAGGAGGACCCTTCGCTGATCCCGGCCGCGGTGGAGGAAGCGCTGCGCTTCGCGACCCCGCTGCAGCTGACAGCGAGGACAGCCGCTCGAGAGGTGACGCTGCACGGGGTGACAATCCCGGCAGGCGGCCGAGTTGTACTGATCCCCGGCGCCGCCAACCGCGACCACCGCCAGTTCGACGACCCCGACCGGTTCGACATCACCCGCGGCCGGTCGCGGCATCTGGGATTTGGTGAGGGTATTCATGGCTGCCTCGGTGCACCGCTAGCCCGGCTCGAGGCGCGGATCGCGCTCGAGGAGGCGCTTCCGCTACTGGGTGATTACCAGCTTGCCGGACCGCCCGGCTTCTACCCCAGCTCGCCGAACATGTATGTGTGGAAGCACTTACCGGTGACATTCCGGCCCAGCGGGCGGGTACTCGCAACGCGACAACCGGCGCACCGCGCGTCGCTCCAGCACCGGGACACCACCGTCACCCCGTCCACCTCCGAATTCGAGGCCACCGTTCGGGTGTCAGGAAAGCAGGTGGTTGCGGACGGCGTTGTCAGCCTGACGCTCACCTCGGACACACCGCTGCCGCCCTGGGAACCAGGCGCACACATCGACCTCGTCCTGGAAGATGCACCGACCCGGCAGTACTCGCTCTGCGGTGATCCGGCGGACCGCACCAGCTACCGGCTCGGCATTCTGCGTGACCCTGCCGGCAGGGGTAGCTCACTCTTCGTGCACGACCGTCTGCAGGAAGGCCATGCCGTCCGGATTCGCGGGCCGCGCAACAGGTTCCGACTCGCCGCCGCCCCGCGCTACCTGTTCATCGCGGGCGGCATCGGGATCACGCCGATCCTGCCAATGATCGCCCAGGTCGAGGCGGTCGGCGCCGAGTGGAGGCTGATCTACGGCGGTCGTCAACGGGCCTCGATGGCGTTCCTCGACCAACTGGTCCAGCACGGCGACCGGGTCTCGGTGATGCCTCAGGACGAGACCGGGCTGCTTGATCTCGACACCCTCCTGGGCACGCCGATGGAGGACACCCTCGTGTACTGCTGCGGCCCGGAGCCGCTGCTGGAGGCAGTGGAACAGCGATGCGCAACCTGGCCGCGGCGTGCCCTGCACGTCGAGCGGTTCGCCGCCAAACCCCTCGCCGAGCCCGCACCGGCGGAGGCGTTCGAGATCGTCCTGGCGCAGAGCGGTCGCACCCTCACGGTGTCACCGGAGCGCTCGATCCTCAATGTCGTGGAGGAAGCCGGAATCAGCGTGCTGTCCTCGTGCGCCGAGGGGACCTGCGGCACCTGCGAGACGTCGGTGCTCGAAGGCGAGCCGGATCACCGCGACTCGGTCCTCGACGCAGAAGTGCGCGCGGCCAACAACTGCATGATGATCTGCGTCTCGCGCTCGTGCTCGTCGCGCCTGGTCCTCGACCTCTGACCGCGGCCTTGCTGCGCGTCAGCCACCGCCTGGTGGGTTGACTGGTGCGCCGGTGACGGCTTCACCCTCGCGCAGGCAGATGTCCAATAGCGGCGCGCCGTCGCAGTTGCTGAGGATGACACCGACCCAGCCGGTGTCCGGGTAGATGCTCCAGTTGGCACTGATGCCAGCACCCCCGCCGCCGCGCCCGATCACCCATTGGCCGTTGATGATGCTGATCGGCATCGTGTACGCCGCGTACGACGTGGGATCCGGACCGGGGAGCTTGGCTCCGGCGAACAATTCGGCGTGGGGCCGGTCCAGTAGCGTGCCGTCGCGCAGCGCTGCCGCGAACCGGACCAGGTCCGGCGCGGTGGCGAAGCCGTCGCCCGAGGCATAGCCGATGAAGCTGCGGCCCGGATTCCTGCCCTGGATATTCGGATCCAGGCTGTCCTTGTCCAGGTTGCGGACGGCGTCCACCAGGCTGCCGTCGGCTTGCAGCATGTACGGATGCGCGATGTGCCCGTCGGTGAGCCACTGCTGCCTGGTGTAAAACCCCGAGCCGCTCATACCGGAGCGCCCGAAGACATGCTCGTGCATATAATCCCAGAACGTCACGCCGGACACTGCCTCCACGATCTGCGCGGCCATGGCCAGGCCGACGCCAGCGCCGGGACGGTGGCCATTGGACCCTGCGCCGGGGACCCCCACCATTGTCGCCCGCCGAGCCCACCGCTCGGCGTACTCGTGCACCTCCTTCCGGCTGCGGAAAACGCGTTTCCAGTCCGGCATCGGGGCGTCCAGACCGGAGGTGCTGGTGAGAAGGTGGTGAATGGTTACCTTCTCGGCGATCTCCTTGGGAAAGCCGGTCAGGTGTTTGCCCACCGGGTCCGACAGCGTCACCCTGCCCTGCTGCACCAACTGCAAGATGGCCACCGACAGGAACGGCTGGCTCGCCGAGGAGAGGTTGAACGCGATGCCCTCGTGATTGCGGATCCCCTTCTCCTTGTCGGCCATGCCGTAACTGCGCGACAGCACCGTCCGGCCCCGGTACGAGAGCAGCACCACACCAGAGAACTTGCCCTCGGCGGCCAACCGCGCCACATACCGGTCGTAGCCGCCGCCGGGCCGGGTGTCCGGCGGGACCTGTTCGCGCCCAGACGATTTGGGTGATGCCGAGTCGGCGTGCGCGATCCCGGTACCTACCAGCGGTGCGCCGACCGCCCCACCGGCGGCAGCGAGCCCGCCCCATGTGACCAGTCGCCGCCTGTCGATATCACGTACCGAATCCGAGTCCACAATCACAGTCCTTTCGGGATCGACAAACCTGGCGCTGACAGTGATGCGCTGCGGTCCATACCTCCACTGAAGGCGAATGACTGTTGCCGTGGCGTATGCAATTTTTGATACGCTCGCGATACATCGAATTCCCGCGCATGATCTACTGGGTTGACCCGGTTCGACGGACAGTCACCAGCCTGCGGTGCGTCGGGTGATCTCCTCCCGCATGTAGATGCTGGATTCTCTGGCGCGCTCCTCCCAGGCGAAGACGCACACGGTCATGATGTTGTCCTCGCCGGCAGCGAAGTTGAGATCGCCCAAGGTGGTGAAGAATTCGTCCCAGTCCACCTCGCCCTGGCCGAGGTCCAGGTGCTGGTGCACCCGAACCGGATTGCCGGGCGGGTTGGTGATGTAACGCAGCCCGGACGAGGCGGTTTGGTCATAGGCATCGGCGACATGCAGATGGGTCAGCTTGTCCCCGGCATGCCGCATGATCGAGGCAATTCCGCCCGAACCGCTGCCGCCCATGTGAAACGTGTGCGGCGCGCAGTACAAGTACGACACGAGCGGGGAATTAATCCCCCGGATCATGTCAGCGGCGACCTTTCCGTCCTCGACGAAGTCGTCTGGGTGCGGTTCCAGCCGCAGCTGCACCCCTTCACGTTCGAAGACCGGCAGCAGTTCCTCCATACTCTTCCAGAACATCGCCTCCGACGTCTCCGACTGCTCGGGGCGCCCGTTGAACTCGGAGTTCATTACGTTGCAGCCCAACTCGGTGGTGATCTGGATCGCCCGCTTCCAGTACCGCACCGCACCCTGCCGCTGGTCCTCGTCCGGCCCCGACCACCGGTACAACGGCAGGTTTGACGCGATCCCCACCCCCGCCGCGTCCAGCGCCCGCTTGAACTCCCGCACCGTCGCGTCGTCGCAACGCGGGTGCCGGAAGAACGGCATGAAGTCCTCCCGTGGGCTGAGCTCGATCCACTCGTATCCCAGGTCGGCCACCACCCCCGGCAACTTCAGCAACGGCACCGAACGCAGCATGTACGGATCGAGGGCAAGCTTCATCTGAGGCACTCCTGTCTTTCTACGTTGTGGTTCTCGTGCGGACGCGAGTCAGGCATACAGAGCCGGCTTGTCGATGAGCTCGACGTCGACCCGCTCGCCCTTTGCGTAAGACTGGACGGCGGCCTCGGCGATCGCGGTCGCGGCGTAGCCGTCCCACGTGCTCGGGCCGTCCACCGCCCCGTTCGCGAGCCCATCGACCCAGGCCTGGAGTTCGTTGACGTAGGCCGCCCCGAAGCGCTGCCGCCAGTCCGCCGGAACCTTCTCGGAGCGGCCGTTCCCACCAATGACGACGGTGGTGCGCGGGTTGTCCAGGCTCACGGTGCCGAGCGAGCCGACGATCTCGCAGCGGACGTCGTAGCCGTACTGGCAGTTGACGAACGACTCGACGGTGACGACCTCACCGGCTGCCATGTCGAGGATGACGATCTGCGGGTCACGCAGTTCGGGTGACCCGAGCGGGCTCTTCTTCACCGCCAGGACAGTGACCGCGGTGATCTCGGCGTCGAAAAGCCAGCGGAAGGTGTCGAACTCGTGGACGACCGAGTCTGTCATCGACATCTCGCCACGGAACGTGTCCGGGACGGTCGCGTTGCGGTGGATCGCGTGCGCCAGCAGCGACTCCCCGATCGTGCCATCGGTCATTGCCTGCTTCACGTCGAGGTAGCCGAGGTCGTACCGGCGCATGAACCCGACCTGGACGGACCGTTTTTCCGCGGCAACCTCTGCCTCGAGGACACGCACCGCCTCGGCCGTCGTGGTGGCGATCGGCTTCTCGCAGAGCACCGGCTTACCGGCCGCGATGCAGGCGATCGTCTGGTCCGGGTGCAGCTCACCCGGCGACGCGATGAGCACGGCGTCCACATCGCTCGCGGCGACGAGCGACTCCCAGGTGGTGTGCGCCGTCGCGCCCACCGACGCGGCTAGCTGCTGCGCCCGCTCGGTCGCGATGTCGAATACCGCGGTCACCGTCGAGCCGACGACCTGGCTCGACAGCCGTGCGACGTGATCGGATCCGATCGTCCCGGTGCCGATGACACCAACTCTGATGGTCATGTCGTTCCTAGCCTTTCGAGAAGGTGCTGCGAGGTGGTAGGCGCCGGTGTCGGGATGATCAGTAGGGCCAGCGGCGGACGGGACGCAGTCCGCAGCCGGCGTAGTACCCGGCCGTGCGGGCACCGATCGGCAGCGGGATGTGCGGCTCGACCGGATACAGGTCCTGCTCGACGACGGTGTAGATATCGCGGTCGAGCTTCGCGAGGGAGGCGAGAAATGTTGGCATGTGCGGCTCGCCGTACATCGGCTCGCACATCACCCCGAGCTTGACCGCCTCCGACAACGGCAGCTTCTGCGCCAGCGCCTCGGCACGGATTTCCGGCGCCACCGACTTCAGGTGCACGTACGTGACCCGCTCGGGGAACCGCTCGACGATCTGCACGTTGTCGCCGTCGCAGTACGACACGTGACCGGTGTCCAGGCACAGGTTCACGAGTTCGGGGTCGGTGTCGGACAGGAACCGCTCGATCCGTTCCTGGGTGTCCACATGGGTGTCCACATGCGGGTGGAACACCAGATTAATTCCGAACTCCTGGAACAGGTATCGGGCCAACTCGTCCGTCCCTGCGACCAGGTTCCTCCACTGCTCCAAGTCGAACTCCGCGTTCTGCACAGCCGCACCCGTGTGCATGTCCGTCCACTGCTCCGGCAGGTGCACCAGGTACTTCGCGCCGACCGCGGCCAGCAGTCTGGCCTCCTGCCCGAACGCCCGCTTCGCCGTCTCCAGCGCCTCGGCGCCCTTGTGCAGCCCGGCGAACACGGTGCCACCGCACACGGTGAGACCACGCGCAGCGAGCTCGTCCTTGAGTTGCTCGGGGTCCTGCGGCATGAAGCCTTGCGGACCCAGCTCGGTGAATAGGTAACCCGCCGCGGCGATTTCGTCCAGGTACTGCTTCCATCCGATTTGGTGCGGGTCGGACGCGAACCACACCCCCCAGGAGTCGGGCGCGGTGCCGAGGGTCAGGCGGGACAGGCCCGCCGTTGTCGTGCTGGTCATAGGTATCACTCCGGGCAGGGTCTGCGCGCCCGGACGGACGCGCTGATGGGGCACCGCAGGTCAGGCGTTCTTGCGCTCGTCGAGGATGATCGCGAGGACGATGATGATGCCCTTGACAACCATCTGCATGAACGGCGAGACGTCGAGCAGGTCGAGGCCGTTGTTAATGATGCCGATGATGAGGGCACCGACCATCGTCCCCCAGACGGTGCCAATGCCACCCTTGAAGCTGGTGCCACCGATGACCGCCGCGGTGATCGCGTCCAGCTCGATCCCGGTACCGAGTTGTGGGTTGCCGGAACCGATCCGGGCAGACAGGATGACGCCGGCCAGGCCGGCGAGCAGTCCGCTGATCGTGTAGATCGCGATGGTGATCCGGTTGATCCGGATGCCCGACACCCTGGCCGCCTGCTCGTTGCCGCCGATGGCGTACACGTAGCGGCCGAACCGGGTGTAGTTGAGGATCAGGTGGGCGGCGATGGCCACGACGAGGAACAGGAGGATCGGGATGGGCAGGCCGGCGACGCGGCCCTGACCGATGTCGTTGTACGGCTGCTCGAGTCCGGAAACCGGGCGGCCATCGCTGTAGATCAGCGCCAGCCCCCGAGCCGTCGTCATCATGCCGAGGGTCGCGATGAAGGGTGCGATCCGGAACTTGGCGATGAGCACGCCGTTCGTGAACCCGGCCAGGGCGCCGACAGCCAGGCCGCCGAGGACGGCGAGGAAGATCGGCAGGTCCAGCCCGGTGTACATCATGCGTTCGCTCGGCTTCTGGGCGAGGCTGGTGGCGACCACCGCGGCCAGAGCCAGGATCGAGCCGACGGACAGGTCGATGCCCAGGGTGATGATGACAAAGGTCATCCCGATGGCGATCACGCCGATGGCGGCAACCTGGCGAATGACGTTGATCAGGTTCTCCGGCTGGGAGAACGTGCCCTTCGTCAGGATCGTCAGCACGATGATGAAGGCGAACAGAATGCCGATGAGGGCGTAGCTGCGCAGGAAATGGCGCCAGTCGAAGCCGTCTTGGCCGTCGGCCGACGATGGGTTGGGTGCGGCACTGGCTGCCGCGGCGGCAGGGGGGCCTAGATCGGTGCTCACGGAGTTCTCCTCAGGCAGCAGTCGTGGGTTCGCGGGTGGCGGTGGCGAGCTGCAGGATCCGTTCCTGCGTCGCCTCGGCGCGGAGGACCTCTCCGGTGATGCGTCCTTCGCACATCACCAGGACGCGGTCACTCATGCCGAGGATTTCGGGCATCTCGGAGGAGACCATGACGATCGCCTTGCCCTGCTTCGCGAGTTCGCTCATCAGCCGGTGGATCTCGGACTTGGCCCCGACGTCGATCCCCCGGGTGGGTTCGTCAATCATGAGGACGTCGGGCAGCGTGAGCAGCCAGCGGGACAGCAGCACCTTCTGCTGGTTGCCGCCGGACAGGTTCTGGATGAGCTGGTTCAGCGACGGTGTCTTGAGCGCGAGTTGCCGACGCTGGTCCTCGCAGGCATCGTTGATAGCCGCCCGCCGGAGCAGTCCCTGCGGGCTGTACTTGGGCAGTGCAGCCATGGACATGTTGTCCCGGACGGACAGCACGCCCATGATGCCGGTCTGCTTGCGGTCCTCCGTGAGCAGCGCCAGACCCGCCCGGATCGCGTCGCGGGGCTCCCGGATCCTTCGTTCCTTGCCGTGCACCTCGATGATGCCCGACTCCGCCGGGTGGACCCCGAAGATGGTCTCGAGGACCTCCGTTCGCCCGGCTCCCATCAGACCGGCGATGCCGAGGATCTCTCCGTGGTGGACCTCGAAAGACACGTCGCGCACGAGATTTCCTCGGCTGAGCCCCTGAACTCGCATCGCGACGTCGCCAATCGGGGCGTGCTCCTTGGGGAACAGGTTCGTCAGCTCGCGGCCGACCATGAGGGTGATGAGCCGATCGCGGTCCAGTTCGGCCGCAGGCCGGGTGTCGACCCACTGGCCGTCACGGAAGATGGTCACCTCGTCCGAGATCGCGAAGACCTCGTCCATCTTGTGCGTGATGTAAATGATCGCGGTGCCCGCTGTCCGCAGCTGCCGGATCATCGCATGCAGGTGGGCGACCTCACGATCCATGATCGCGGACGTCGGCTCATCCATGATGATGATGCGTGAGCCGAAAGAGATGGCCTTGGCGATCTCGACCATCTGCGCCTGGGCGACGCTGAGCGCGCGCATCGTGCGACGCGGGTTGACCTTGATCTCCCAGCGGTCGAAGATCGACCGCGCCTCGCGCTCCATCGCCTTGCGGCTCACCAACCCGTAGCGGTTGCGCAGTTCGCGGCCGAGGAACATGTTCTCGGCAACCGTGAGCTCGGGGACGAACGAGAGCTCCTGGTGGATCATCGACACCCCGAGCGCGAGACTCGCGGCGGGGTCCGCCATGGTCACCTCGCTGCCGTCGATGACGATGCGGCCCGCGTCTGGCGTGACGATCCCGGCAAGGATCTTCATCAAGGTGGACTTGCCGGCCCCGTTCTCACCCATCAGGGCGTGGACCGTGCCAGGCCGGACCTTCAGTCCGACCTCCTTCAGCGCCTTGACCCCCGGAAAAGACTTGCTGATTCCGGACATCTCTACGGCGTACTCGCTCATCACTCACCTCTCGCTCTCCGGGACGCCCGGGGTGGGTGGCGGTGGCTAGGGCTGGAGCCTTAGCCACCGCCACGAGGTCACTTGCCCTCGAAGTCCGCCAGGTTGTCCGGCGTCACGAGCTGGTAGGGGACGTCGACGTAGCCCGGCACGGCCTCGCCGTTGTAGAGCATCACCGCGGCGTCGACGCCGCCGGCGCCCTGGCCCTTGGCGTCCTGGAAGACCGTGACTTTGAGGTCGCCGGCCTTCATCGCCACGAGCGCGTCGCCAGTGGCGTCCACGCCGCCGACAATGGTCTTGTCCAGCTTGTTCGCGGCCTTGAGCGCCTCGATCGCGCCGAGCGCCATCTCGTCGTTGTTCGCGCACACGACGTCGATCTTCTCGCCCGACTGCAGCCAGTTCTCCATGATCGCCAGGCCCTTGTCCCGCTGCCAGTTTCCGGCTTGGGTCTTGACAACCTTCATGCCCGGGTTCTTGGCCACGACATCGTTGCAGCCCTTGGTCCGTTCGACCGCGGCCTCGTTGGCCGGGTCGCCCTGGAGGATCGCGACATTGCCCTTGCCGTTCGCAAGCTTCGCCAGCGCCTCCATCTCGAGGTTGCCCGAGACGAGGGAATCAGACCCGACGTAGGGAACGTTTTCCGGCAGGTCCGACGGCCGGCGGTTGACGTAGACGAGCGGGATCTTCGCCGCGGTCGCGGCGTCGGTCAGCGGACCCGCAGCGTCGGTGTCGACCGGGACGACGATGATGCCGTCGACCTTGTCGGCGATGAAGTTCTCGATTTGCCCGAGCTGGACGTCGGTCTTCTCCTGGGCGGCAACGATGTTCAGCTCGACACCGTTCTCCTTCGCCCGGGCCGTCATGCCGTCGGCGACCTTCTGGAGGAACTGGTCCAGAATCGGGAAGGTGACACCGATCTTGAGGGTTTTGCCATCCTTTGGCTTCACCGCGGCGGAGGTGCCCGTGGCTGCCGCCTGGGTTTGGGCGGCGGCTGGCTTCGCCGCCGGCGTGGTCGACGTCGTCGAGCCTGACTCGCCCGACGAACAGGCGGTGAGGCCGACAGCTACGACGACCAGCGCGGCCATCCGGAATTTGGTCTTCATCATGGATCCTTCTTTCATCGATGGATCGGCCGGGGTCGCGGCTCGATCCGCCAGCAGGATGTCCCGCTCGGTTCGGTGGTGACAGGCCTCGATGAAGGCCTGCTGAAGCGCTGGAGGCTCACAACGGACGTGCATGTGGCGTCGATCGCTCGACACCGCGAAAGCGCTTGGGGAAGAGCTGCGCCTCGCCCGCCCACAGGGATCAAAACCGTTGCGAAACAGCCGATTGTGTCGACTGGTCCCGCGCCGGACTCGGCACAACACCGTCTCGACCGGGGCGACTCGGGCAACTGGCCCCACCCTGGTAGAAGTTTCTTGAAGCGCTTTAACTGAGTGATCGCTAGCATGTGACCGACGACACGAAGTTGTCAACTGTTTGTAAAGCCATTCCTCCGATGGAGACCAGCTGATGCCAAATCGAAACCAACCCCCACACCGGGGCGCCCACGACAATGGGGGGCGGCGGCGACTCACCCTCCAGGACATCGCCGACGCCGCCGGCGTGTCACCCGGCCTGGTCTCGATGGTTCTGCGCGGTCGGTCGGGGCCGAGCGCCGCCACTGCTGCGAAGGTCACCGAGGTCGCCGAACGTCTTGGTTACCGGCCGAATCGGACGGCGAGCCAACTCGCCAGTCGCCGGACCCGGCTCCTCGGGGTCACGTCGACCCCTGGTAACCCCTACCACGGTGAACTCGTCGAGGAGATCCTCTCGCACACGCACGACCGTGGGTACGAGGTGCTCCTGGCGCCCGTGACCCGGACGCACGAGGAGGTCGGGGCCATCCAGACCCTGGTCGACTCTCGTTGCGAGGTCATCATTCTGCTCAATACGACGCTCGAACCCGCCACCCTGGAAAAGGCGCTCGACGGGCTGCCGGCCATCGTCGTGGGACCGTCCGTGGATCTGCCCACCATCGACGTCGTCCGCACCAACGACACCGCCGCAGTCACGATGCTCGTCGACCATCTGGTGGAAATCGGACACATCAGGATCGCTCATGTCGACGGCGGCGATCTCTACCTGCCGCGAGCCCGGCGCGAGGCTTACGAGGCGGCAATGCACAGACACCGTCTCATCCCGCTCGTCGTCTCCGGCGGCGAGACCGAGAACCGCGGCGCCGAAGCGGCTGACGAGCTTCTCAGGGCGAGTGACAGCACCGCGATCACCGCCTACAACGACCTCTGCGCGATCGGAATCATGGACAGGTTGCAGACGCGCGGCCTACACATCCCCGAAGACATCTCCGTCACCGGCTTCGACAACGACCGGATCTCCCGCCTGCACGGCATCGCGCTGACAACCATCGACACGGGCAAACTCGAGCAGGCGCGGCGAGCCGTCGACTGCGCGATCGAGCGCGTCGACCAGGGGCGCACCCAGCGCGTCATCCACGAGTTCCCCCCGCGCCTGATCGTGCGTGCGACGACTGCCCCGCCACCGTCCCGGACTTCCCGCAGAGTCACGGCGGCCCGCCGCGCCATCGCCACCTGAACAAACCGTCCTGTCCGGGAGCGGATTTCGGGTTCAGGCGCTTGACCCGCCGCACGATCAGCCATCCGTCAACCTGCTTTCCCGGCCAGGAACCGGGTAACGATGCGATTGTGCCCGGTCAGGCCAGGGCCAGGAACAGCTTTTCCATCTTCTTGACGTCGACGCCGTCCGGGCCTTCGTCGCTGGCGGCCAAGCACTGCTGAAGACCGGTCGCGACAATGGCGTAACCGCTGCGACTCAGGGCCTTGTTCACGGCTGCCAGCTGGGTCAGGACGGACTCGCAGTCGGAACCTTCTTCCATCATGCGGATCACGCTGCCGAGGTGCCCGTGAGCGCGCTTCATGCGCAGGATGATCGCTTTGACGTCGGCGGGTTCGAGGTCCATCAGGTCCTGCTCTCTGGTTTTCTCGGCCGGGAGGCCGGCCGAGGAGCTCGGCGTGCGGGGGGTGCGCCGGTCGACGCAGAGGTGAGGAAAGCCGCGTAATCGACTCACTTCACCCCCCTTGTCGGTCGGCAGCCTCGGTTTATCGACCCCTCATCCTATATCCCCCATAGGGGATGTGTTAGCGTGCCGGTATCCCCCCAGGGGGATACCGGGACACCCATCGCGACGCTGGAAAGACACGGCTGACATGCATCAATCGACCTCGATTACAGCAACCGGAGAAGGAGCCCTCATGTGCAGCGAAGCCCGATGCAAGATCTGCGGTATGACCACCTGGGCCGGATGCGGCCATCACGTTAACCAGGTCAAAGCCCGCGTCCCGGCAGCAGAGTGGTGCCCTGGGCATCCCCATCGGGAAAGGACCGACCTGGGCACCTGGTTTCGCAGACTCATCGGCCGCTGACTTCCTCAGAAGCACCAGCGATCCGCCTGCTGGTCAGCCGCACACCTGGCCCGGGACGTCGAGGCCTGACAGGCGCCCGCCTTGGCACGCCCTACGCTGTTCCGGTGACCGACGACGACAGCGGCGAGCAGACCGCGATCTGCCGCCGACGTCGGCCGACAATCCGCGACATCGCCGCCGCTGCGGAAGTCTCCAAGACATTGGTCGGCATGATCCTCAGCGGTGCGCCCGGTCCGAGCCCCGCGACAGCCGAGCGAGTTCTCGCCGTTGCCGATCGCCTGGGATACCGAGCGGATCGCGTGGCTGCCTCACTCGCGCGGCACCGGACCCGCCTCATCGGGATCACGAGCATCCCCAGCAACGTCTTTCACGGTGAGCTCGTCGAGGAAATCCAGACCCTCGCTGCTTCCGAGGGCTACGAGGTGGTTCTTGGCTCGATCATGGACGGTCAAGACGAGCGCCAGGCGATCGAGACACTCATTGGTTTCCGGTGCGAAGCGGTCCTCATCCTGGGTCCGAGCACCGCCCCGGAGAAACTCCGCCTGCTCGCCGAAGACACCACGCTCGTCGCGGTCGGCAGCCTGATCGACGTGCCCACCATCGACGTCGTCCGCGCTGACGACGCCGCCGGCATTCAGCAACTTGTCGACCACCTGGTATCACTCGGGCACCGACAAATCGTGCACATCGACGGTGCCAGCGCTGGCGGCAACGCCGCGAACATCCGCCGCGAGGCCTATCTATCCGCAATGCGCTGGCATGGTCTGCCCGTCGACGTTATCGCAGGAGGGCTGACCGAGAACGCCGGCACTGCCGCTGCTGCACAGCTGAACCTCAGCACCGTGACCGCGGTGATGTGTTTCAACGACCGGTCCGCTATCGGTGTCATGGACTTCCTCGACGCGGCGGGGGTAAGCGTGCCCGAGCAGGTCTCAATCACAGGGTACGACGACAGTTCCATCGCCCGCCTGCAGCGGATCTCCCTGACCTCAGTCAACCAGTCCCCGACCATCCAGGCACGACTGGCACTCGACATGGTCATCGATCGCCTCGATCGTGGGCGCACCGCGCCCCAGCGAACACTTCTACCCGCCACGGTCGTTCTCCGTCGGTCCACCGGGCCCGTCAGCTCTGAAAATCTTTCTTCCCGCAGACACCAAACCAGACACGCTGCTGAGTCATTTCCAGCAGTGCAGGGAGAGCTTCACCGATAGCGGGGCGCGCGCAATTCGATACCCCTTGATAGGCAAGACGCTTGGACCGGTCCAACGATGAGGTGGATCGATCTGGGCTGCCCTGGGTTTCGGTGCAAGGTTCCGATAGCAACAAGATGACATCGCCAGAGCACTTGATGAGCAGCCTGTTTGGACCGGTCCAAACGAGATCAAGCCACATCGTGACCGTGCTCCATCGATCTCGGCGGATGCGCGGGAATCTGGTCAAGGGCGACCAGCCATCGGGTGCCAGGCAGCGCGGTAAAGCCCATGGAAAACAGCGCTTACAGCCTTCCGATCGTCACCGCGTCACTGTCAGGACGTCCGTACCCACCCTCAGCCACTGCACCTATGTTTACGCTAACAACCAGCGGTCGACACATCTTGAGCCGTACAACAACCGTGGGGGTTGGCATTTTGATTCCCTGTAATGCTTTCACGAGCCCTTGACGTTTCGAAATGTTAACGGGAACATCGCTACAGCATCGGCACTTAACAAGTGGTTCATCCCGCTGCAACAGGTTGCCTCTGACCCTTCTTGTGCGTCCTTGCGGCCGCACGCAGACGGGTCAACGCGGCGTCGGCGGCCCTCGGGTCAGTGACTCCGCCTCAAACCGAAGGACCGTCATGACTGCCTTCACCCTGCCCGCCCGCTCCCGCCTCACCGCGCTGGTGGCCTCGTTCGCACTTGCCTCAGCGGCCGGCGTGGCATTGTCCACCAGCCCGTCCGACGCTGCCACGCTCGGTGCCCCGGCCCGACCCGCGGCGGTTCCACTCGCTGCCGCGACCCCCACCACCCCGCCTGCGGCATACCCGAATCCGGGCGTGGTCACCGGCGACGTCGGGGTGCACGACCCGACAATCGTGCGTCGTCCCACCGGGGGCTACCTGATGGCGCACACCGGCGACAACATCGCCCTGAAGACCTCCACCGACCGGACCGCGTTCCGCAACGCCGGTGCCGCCTTCCCGGGTGGGGCGCCCTGGACGACGACCTACACCGGCACCGGCCGCAGCAGCCTGTGGGCACCAGACCTGACCTACCGCGACGGACGGTACTGGATGTACTACTCCGCCTCGACTTTCGAATCCAACCGGTCGGCGATCTTCCTGGCCACCAGTACGACCGGCGCCTCCGGCAGCTGGACGCACCAGGGTCTGGTGATCGAGTCGCGGACCTCGGACAACTTCAACGCGATCGACCCGAACCTGTTCGTCGACTCCGACGGCCGGTGGTGGCTGGGCTTCGGCTCGTTCTGGTCCGGTATCAAGCTGATCGCTCTCAACCCGGCGACGGGCAAGCGCACCGACACCACGATCCGTGGCATCGCCAGCCGGGGCGGCGGCGCGATCGAGGCGCCAGTCATCGTCAAACGTGGCTCCTACTATTACCTTTGGGTGTCGTTTGACCGCTGTTGTCAGGGCGCCGCCAGTACTTATCGGGTGATGGTCGGGCGCTCCAGGAGCGTCACCGGCCCGTACCTCGACCGCAACGGCACCGCGATGACCTCCGGCGGCGGCACCCAGGTGCTGGCCGGGCGCGGCAACATTCACGGTCCCGGGCACCAGGCGGTGCTGGCCGACGCCGGCGGCGATGCGCTGGTCTACCACTACTACGCCAACAACGGCGCTGCTCTTCTGGGCATCAATCTGCTCGGGTACGACAGCTCCGCCTGGCCGTTCGTTTACTGACACCAAAGGAGCTGTCCCGATGCGCACCAATCTCTTTCGAGCCACCCTGGCGGCCGGTCTGACCGCAGCGCTGGCCATGATCGGCACAGTCGTGGCCACCACACCGGCGGCCGCGGCCACAGTCCAGACCGGCACGGCCTACGTACTGGTCAACCGCAACAGCGCCAAGGCGATGGACGTGTACAACTTGGCGACCACCGACGGCGCCGCGATCAACCAGTACACCCGTAACGACGGCGCCTGGCAGCAGTGGAAGTTCCTGGACTCCGGAGGCGGCTGGTACCGGGTGCAATCGGTGCACAGCGGCAAGGTCCTCGACCTTCCGACGACCGCGGACGGCATCCAGCTCGTGCAGAACGCCGACCGCAACGACGCCCGTCAGCAGTTTCGCCTCGCAGACTCGGCCGGCGGCCACGTCCGGCTGATCAACCGCAACAGCGGCAAAGTGGTGGAGACGTGGGAGCGGTCCACCGCCGACGGTGCCCGCATCTCGCAGTACCAGGACCTGGACGGAACCAACCAGCAGTGGCAACTGATCCCACTGACCGCGGCCGCCGGTTCCTTCACCAACCCGATCAAACGCAACGGCCCCGACCCGTGGCTGCAGCACCACAACGGCAACTACTACCTGGCCGCCACCACCTGGAACTCGACCATCACCATGCGCCGATCCCCGACGCTGGCCGGTCTGGCCACCGCCACCGACCAGGTCATCTTCAACCTGGCCGGACGACCCAACGGCTGCTGCAACATGTGGGCGCCCGAGTTCCACCTGCTGACCGGGCCGAACGGGCCCCGCTGGTACTTCTACTACACCGCCGGACAGAACGTGTCGAATTACAACCCCACCCAACGCCTGCACGTGCTCGAGTCCGCCGGCACGGATCCGATGGGCCCGTACACCTTCAAGGCCGACCTGGGCAGCGACTGGCAACTGGACGCCAGCGTCCTGAAGGTCGGCAGCGGCCTCTACCTGATGGGTACCTACGGCGGGGACGGTGCTGGGCAGAGCAACTTCATCCAGCGCCTGTCCAACCCCTGGACCCTGAGCGGATCCCGAGCGCGCCTCAGTTCGCCGACGCTGTCCTGGGAGCGGCAGACCGGCGCGGTGAACGAAGGACCCGAACCGCTTTACCACAACGGCAAGGTCATGGTGGTCTATTCGGCGTCCGCCTGCTGGGGCCCCGATTACAAGCTGGGCCTGCTCACCCTGACCGGTACCGATCCGATGAACCCGGGCCACTGGACCAAGAAGGCCACCCCGGTGTTCCAGCGCAGCGACGCCAACGGGGTCTTCGCCCCCGGACACAACGGCTTCTTCAAGAGCCCGGACGGCACGGAGGACTGGATCGTCTACCACGCCAACGATTCCGCGGGCGGTGGCTGCGACATGAACCGGTCCACCCGAGCCCAGAAGTTCACCTGGAACGCCGACGGCACCCCGAACTTTGGTACCCCGGCCCGCCTGGGCGTCACCCTGACCGCACCATCTGGAGAATGAGAATGACCATGAATCAGGGCCTTTCGCGACGCACCCTGCTCACCTCCAGCCTGGCCGCGGCCGCCGTCGGAGCTGGCGTACTCGGCCCCGCCGGAAGCGCGCATGCCGCCACCTACGCCGGTTACGTCATGGGCTACTTCACCGAGTCACCCGCGAAACTGGCCGACAACTTCGGCCTGCACCTGGCTGTCAGCTCCAACGGCCTGGACTGGACACCGCTGAATCAGAACAACCCGGTGGTGACGCCGACAGCCGGCACCGGTGGCCTGCGCGACCCGTTCATCCTGCGTAAGCAGGACGGCACGTTCGTGGTGCTGGCCACCGATCTGCGCGGCACCGACTTCACCCAGCCGAACCAGTTCATCCACTGCTGGGATTCCGCCGACCTGCGCAGCTTCACCGGATACCGGCGGCTGCGGATGCACACCATGAACACCCACACCTGGGCGCCTGAGGCCTTCTGGGACGCCTCCCGCGGCCAGTACGCCATCATCTACTCCGCCAACAGCGGCGGCCGGGACGCCTTCTACGTCAACTACACCACGGACTTCCGCAGCGTCGGATCGGCGCAGCTGTTCTTCGATCCCGGGTTCAACGTCCTCGACGCCACCATGCATCTGCACAACGGCGTCAATTACCTGTACTACAAGAGCTTTGCCGACGGGCGGCTCTACGGTGCCCGCTCCAGCACCCTCAACCCCCGCAGCTTCGACCTGGGCACATACACCAGCGGGGTGGTCAACGGCGGCATTGAGGCGCCCATCGTCGTGAAGGCCAATGACCGCAACGAGTGGTACCTGTGGGGCGATTCGTTTGCCCCGAACAACGGCGAACTCTACGTCTGGCGCTCCGGCGACATCGCCACCAACAGCTGGAGCCCGCTGAACAAGGCCCAGTACAGCCAGGCCCTGAACGCCAAGCACCCGACGATCACCGCCATCACCGCCACCGAACAAGCCAACCTGCTGAGCCGGTGGGGCGCGCCAGCCTGGAACCGGATCACGTCCTTCAACTATCCCGACCACCTGATCCGGCACACCAACTACACCGCCCGCATCGACCCGTATCCGTTCGACCCCTACCCCGACTCCCAGTGGCGGCTCGTGCCGGGCCTGGCCGACTCCAGCGGCGTCTCCTTCCAATCCGTCAACGTCGCCAACCACTATCTGCGCCATGCCAACTCCACGGTGGGGCTGGCCGCTGCCGACGGCAGCAGTGCCTTCGCCGCCGCCGCGACGTTCCACCGCCGTGCGGGCCTGGCCGACAGCGCCTGGACCTCGTTCCGCTCCCACAACCAGCCCACCTCCTACCTTCGCCACTCCGGCTTCGTCCTGCGCATCGACCCCCTGAACACCAGTTCACCCGCCACCGACCGCCAGGACGCCACCTTCCGAATCGGCTATTGAGCCGAACACCCGCGCCGGCCCCGGCAGTCCGTCCGCCGGGGCCGGCCCCCGGATGCTTCAGCGGCACGTTCGCTGCGGTGACCCCAGCACCAGGGCCGCACCCCCGAGGGCCGGCTCACCACCTCCACGAAAGCAGAGATCCATGCGACCTCGTCGTTGGCACCAATGGGTAACAGGGACCGCCTTGGCGGTCTTCGCCCTGTCCTCGCTCACCGCCATCACCCCGTTGGCCGCGAACGCCGCTCCCGACCTGAGCGTGGCCGCCACACCGCCGCTGGGCTGGAACAGCTGGAACACCTTCTTCTGTGACATCACCGAGCAGAAGATCCGCGGCGCCGCCGACGCGATGGTGAACTCCGGGATGCGCGAGGCCGGGTATCAGTACGTCGTCGTCGACGACTGCTGGCAGGCCTCGACCCGCGATGCTGCTGGCAACCTTCGGGCCCACCCCACCCGCTTCCCGTCCGGCATGAAGGCCCTCGGCGACTACATCCACAGCAAGGGCCTGAAATTCGGCATCTACCAGGCTCCGAGGGAGAAGACCTGCGCGCAGTTCTTCGGGGAACCAGGGGCGACCGGAGCGCTGGGGCGCGAGCAGCAGGACGCGAACACCTTCGCCTCCTGGGGGGTCGACTTCCTCAAGTACGACTGGTGCTCAAACACGGGAACGTTGCCCGAACAGGTCACCGCCTTCACCACGATGGGTGATGCCCTGCGCCGGACCGGGCGTCCGATCGTCTACTCGATCAACTCCAACAGCGCCCACCCGAACACCGGCACGCAATTCAACTGGGGCACGGTCGCCAACATGTGGCGCACCACCGAGGACATCACCGACAAGTGGACGTCCGGCTGCACCGGCGACTGCTTCATGGGCGTCACCGAGATCCTCGACGCCCAGGCACCCTTGTCCTCCTGGGCCGGCCCTGGCCGCTGGAACGACCCTGACATGCTCGAAGTCGGGGTGCGGGGAACATTCACCGCCACCGAGAACCGCGCGCACTTCAGCATGTGGGCCCTGATGGCCGCGCCACTGATCGCCGGCAACGACATCACCACCATGTCCGCGGACGTCCGCTCCGTCCTGACCAACCGCGACGTGCTGGCCGTCAACCAGGACGCCGCCGGGCGACAGGGCCGGCGCATCCGTGACGACGGCAACAGCGAGGTCTGGACCAAGACCCTCACCGACGGATCGGTGGCCGTGGCCCTGCTCAACCGCTCCAACACCTCAACCAGCATCGCCACCACGGCTTCCGCGATCGGCCTGTCCGGTGCCGCCGGGTACAGCCTCTTCGACGTCTGGAGCAAGACGACCAGGACCACGCCGAGCGCAATCAGCGCGACCGTCCCGGCGCACGGCGTGGTGATGTATCGAGTGCGTCCGGGCACGGCAGCAACAACCTTCCGGCTGCTCGGCGCCGGCTCCAACCGCTGCCTGGATCTGTTGGGCGGTATCCCCGACGCCTCGGCCCCGGCGGTGATCTGGGACTGCAACGACGGCCCCACCCAGCAGATCAGCGCGGACGGGCAGGCGCTGCGCATCTCCACCCTGTGCCTGGACGCTGCGAACAACGGAACCGCCGACGGCACCGCGGTGATCGCCGGGTCCTGCCGGAACAGCCCCACCCAGCAATGGACCATGCCGGCCGACGGCACCATCCGCAACCAACTGTCCGGCAAATGTCTCGACGTCAATCAGGCAGCCACCGCCAACAACAGCCGACTGATCCTGTGGCCGTGCTCCGGCGCTGCGAATCAACGGTGGAGCCGCAACTGAGAACGAAGCAACCACCGGTTGGCGGCACCGACGCTGAGGTTCTGACGACGGCCAGGCAACCCACGGGCTTCTCACACGTCTAGAGGGATGACGGCGAAGGTCACTGCTATTGCGCACTGCCCAAACCAACGCTTGATAAACACAACCCATGGAGCGACTGTTCATGCAACGACGCGATTTCCTGAGGCTCAGCGCTGCCGGAGCGGTGGCCGTAGGCACGGTGCCCCTGCTGGGCAACCTGCACGCCAACGCCGCCCCCTTCCGTCCTCTCAGCGCCGCGCCGACCACAACATTCGCCGTCGGCGTGCGCCAGTACAACTGGAGGCGCGGCTCTCGCCAGGTGACCACCTTCGTGTATTACCCCGCCACCGGCGCCCCTGGCGGAAACCCCATCACCAACGCGCCCGTCACCCCGGGCGTCTTCCCCATCTGCGCCTACCAGCACGGCCTTGGCGGCACCCCCAGGGCGCCCTCGCGGTGATCCGCCCGCTGGCCGCGGCCGGCTTCATCGTCCCTGCTGTCAGCGTGCCCGGGGGGCCCATCGGTGATACGTACAACGGCGAGCTGCCCAAGGACAACTCCGAGGCCCTCACCCAGACACTGGCCCTGAACACCAGCAGCGACCCGCTGGCCGGCCACATCAACACGTCGGTCGGCGTCGGCATGTCCGGGCACTCCATGGGCGGGATGACCACCCAAGCGATGCTCACCGCCTTTCCCGACTCCCGGATCACCGCCGCGTGCCCCATGGCCTGCGTAGACATCGGCAACCCGAGCAGCACGGTCAAAGCCAACATCCTGTTTCAGCACGGCGACCAGGACACCCTGACGCCGTACTCCTCGGCCCGCCAGTCGTTTGCGGAGCACCCCCCGACGAAGGCCTTCCTCACCTTCCTCGGCGGCGACCACGGCAACTACTGGGGCGGCAACGTCTCCATGAGGACCTTCATCGACTGGATGCGATGGAGCCTGTACAACGACAACACCGCCCGCGACCGCCTCACCGCCGACGCGACGACATCCACCACCCGGTGGGAATTCGTCCCGCGCTCGACGACCCCGCCGACCTCGAACTTTCACACCCTCGTGAACCAGAACAGCGGCAAGCTGGTCGAGATCGCCGGCGCCTCCACCGCAGTCGGGGCCAACGTCATCCAGTGGTCGAACAACGGCGGGCAGAACCAGCAGTTCCAGTTCATCGACGCCGGCAGCGGCTTCGTCCGCATCAAAGCCCGCCACAGCGGCCTGTTCCTCCAGGTCGCCAACAACACCAGCGGCGCCACCATCACCCAGCAGCCCGACACCAACGCCGCCAGCCAGCAGTGGAGAATTGCCGACCAAAGCGGAGTGGTCAACCTGATCAACCGGCAGTCCGGCCTGGCCATGGACGTATGGGAGCATTCCACCGCCGACGGCGCCCGCATCTCCCAGTTCACCTCCACCGGCAATCCCAACCAGCGCTTCACCCGCCGGGCCGTCTAGTCCGTTGTTGGGGTTCGGTCGGGTCAGCTCCGCTTAAGCCGGTGAAACCACGATTATGAGAACTGGTTTGCCGGTTTAAGCGGAGCTGACTGCCTCTCCTGCCCCCGATGGACACCACACCCTTCAACCCCGGTCGGGCCCGAACTGCTGGATCTGGGGGTAGCGGGGCCAGCCGGGATCTCCGGTAGTGGCGAACTGGATCCAGGCGGAGTGCATCCGGGTGGTGAGTTCGGCGGGGGCGGCGACGTCTCCCAGCAGGGCACGGGGGCCGTGCAGGGCACGCAGATCCTGTCGGTCGAAGACGAACGGTAACTCCATGGCGTGGCTCGCGCCCAGCTGACCGTCCAGCGCTACGGACCGCCAGGTGAAGTGGTATGCCCAGGTGGGCCCGTGTTTCGCGTGCGCCTCGGTAAGCTTGCGGGTACCGGTGGCGAACAGGCCGTCGCCCAGGATCGCGCTCCGTAGACCGGCTGCGGAGGCGTCCGGCATGGCCTCCCGGTACCCCCTGACCACCTCGCCGGGGTGGGTGTGAAAGCGAGCGGCGGTGGCGTGCACATCCGCGGCGGTGCTGTCGACCAGCAGTCCGAGCGGCGCCAGGTAGAGCGCGCCTTCGTCGAGGTTTGCGCCGATCAGCAGGTCGACGTCGCCACCGCGGCCGGTGGCGACGGTGTCGGCCGGTTGCTCGTCGAGGACGAGGCTGAACGCGGTGATGCCACCGAGCGGGTCGTGGTGACCACCGGTGCGCAGGTCGAGGCCGGACAACCGGGGCAACAGATCGACGAGGTGCTCGTCGCTGATCCCGGCGAGGGTGGCCACGCTCGGCGCCACTCCCAGTTCCCGTCCCACAGTTGCGGTGACGATGCCGGCCTGCTCGGGAGTGAATGCGCCGACGCCGCTGCCGCTCTGGATGACGGCCCGGCGCATCAGGCCGACCGAGGCGGGATCGGCCAGGATTCCGGCGACGATGATTGCGCCGGCGGACTGGCCGAACAGGGTGACATTGCCGGGGTCGCCGCCGAAGCGGGCGATGTTGTCGCGGACCCAGCGCAGCGCCGCCTGGACGTCGAGCAGACCGCGGTTGTCCGGGGCGTCGATCAGGTGCAGGAAACCGGGGATTCCGAGCCGGTAGTTGACGGTGACGAGGATGACGCCGTCTCGGGCGAATGCCGTGCCGTCATACAGCGGAGAATTGGCCGAACCGGCCACGAATCCGCCGCCGTGAACAAAAACCATTACTGGCGAATCTTTTTCGCTCTCCTGTGGGGTCCAGATATTGACGTTCAGGTAATCAGTGCCGCGTTGCCATCCCGGACCGAAGTACGGCGACATGTCGAGTACACCGAACGCGTCGCGGACGGGCTGGGGTGCGGTCGGCCCGGGCAGGGTGGCGTCGCGGACCTGCGTCCAGGGTTGGTGTGGCTGGGGCGCGGCGAACCGGGTGGAGCCCGTGGGGCCGGCCGCGTACGGCACGCCCAGAAAAGACGTGCCGTACGCGGTGCGACGACCCCGCACCGGACCGGAGGTGGTGACGATCTCCATGGTCGAATCTTCTTTCAGAGCAGGGTGAATGGAGCCCAGTGCTTGACGGCGAAGGCGTCGCCGCGGTGCTGGACCTCCAGGGCGCCGTGGCCGCTGAAATGGGCCGGCAGGACCAGGGCGTTGCTGTCCGCGGCCCAGCCGAGCAGTTCGCGGCGGGTGGCGACAGCGGTGGCCGGGTCCTCGCAGAAGCAACTGTTGTGACCCGGTTCCATCACCTGCAGCGGCGTGTGGAACAGGTCGCCGGCGAACAGCGCCCGGTCGCCGCCGGAGCTCAGTTTCACCACGCTCGAGCCTGGGGTGTGTCCGGGAGCGGCCTCCAGGCGCAGATTCGCGTCGATGGTGTGACTGCCCTCCCACAACTGGACCTGGCCGGCGGCGTGCACCGGGGCGACACTGTCCTCGAAGACGTTCTCGTTGACACCGCCGACCAAACCGGAGTGGTTCGCCGGATCCCAGAACACGAAGTCGGCCCGCGGCATCAGGTAGGTAGCATTCGGGAATGTCGGCACCCAATCACCGTCCACCAGGCGGGTGTTCCATCCGACTTGGTCGACGTGCAAATGGGTATTGACCACCAGGTCGACGTCCTCGGGGCGGATTCCCACCCGCTCCAGGCGGGTCAGGTAGTCCAGGTGGAGATGGTCCCACACCGGCACGACCGGCCGCGACTTGTCGTTACCGACGCCGGTGTCGATCAGGATCGTGCCGCCTTCGCTACGTAGCACCCAGGTCTGCATGGCCACCTGCACCATGCCGTCGCCGAGGTGATCGGGGGCGAGCATCGACTCGTGTTGCTGCCATGCCTCGTCGGGCATTGACGGGAAGAATGCTTCGGTGGGCATGATCGGGCCGTGCATCTCCTCGACCCGGGTGATCGTGACGTCACCCAGCTTGATCTCGTTCATGGTCGCACTCCTTGGGTAGGTGGTCAGCGGATGAGGTGGAGGTCTCTGAGCAGGGCTCAGGGAACGGCGGTGTCGGCGACGGAATGGCCGGCGTCAGCAGGCAGGACGGCCTGCGCCAGCAAGGTCATCGCGGACTCGGAGGTCGTACCTTCCTCCGCCGTGGCGACCACGATGCTCTGCCCGTCGGCACCGGGACTGAGTAAGGTCTGCTGGCTGAGAATCACGGTTCCGATCAGCGGATGCCGCATCTCGTACTCGGCAACGCCACAAGCCTGAATTCGATGATCGGCCCAAAATTCAGCGAATTCAGTACTTTTCATCGAAAGCTCACCGATCAGCGCGGCCAGGAGCGGGTCATCCGGGTGCCGGGCCACGGTCAGCCGGAGGTTGCCGACCACGGCCCGGGCCTTGCTCGGCCAGTCGGCGTACAACTCGCGAGTATGTGCGTCCAGGAAGACCAGCCGGGCCATGTTGGGTCGTTCGGCTGGTCGTTGCAGGCCGCCCATCGGCAGGTGACCGGCGAACAGGGCGTGTCCAGTCCGGTTCCAGGCCAGGACATCGCTGCGGCGGCCGGTCACGATGGCAGGGGTCTGTCCCAGCGCATTCAGTAGTTGGACAGTAGCGGCGGTGACCCGTTCCGGAGTCGGGCGGCGACCGACCGTCCGGCGTTTCGGAACATTGGCCAGAGCATGCAGATGGGCCGTCTCGATCTCGTCCAGGCCCAGCGCTCGGGCGATCGCATCGAGGACCTCCACCGAGGCATTTGCCGATACCCCCTGCTCCAGACGGGTGTAGTACGAAGCGCTCACCCCGGCCAGCTGAGCCAGCTCCTCCCGGCGCAGCCCAGACACCCGCCGGCGTTCGCCGTAGGTCGCCAGCCCGATCTGCTCGGGCTGCACCCGAGCCCGGCGTGCTGGCAGGAAATCTCCGAGCGGTCCGTGTCCGTTCATGAAATCGAGTATCAACTGACCGAACCCCGACAGCCTCCCCCTGTCAAGGGTAGGCACGATCGGGTCTGGCACCGCCGAGCCCATTCCGGGAACGTCTGAGCATGACCACCGACATGAACAGCCCGGATAGCCCCGACAGCGTCGCTGTCACAGACCTCAGCTTTACCCGGCGCGCCTGGATCAACACCGGACCCAGCGACCTGTACGACCTGATCAGCGACGTCGCCCGGATCGGAGACTGGAGTCCCAACGCCGATGCCGTCCAGTACGACCCGGACGCCGGGCCTTGGGTCGGCGCCTGGTTCAGCGGCCGAAACCGCAAAGCCGGCAAGGAGTGGACCACCCGTTCCCAGATCGTGGCGGCGGAACCGGGCCGGCGCTTCACCTTCGCTGTGGGCGGCGCACAAGACGGAATTGTCCGATGGGACTGGTCATTCACCGCCCAAGGAAGCGGAACAACGGTGCAGCAATCCTGGCGAGTGCTCCGCTACGACCCGGTGTTGGGCGCCACTCGCTCAGACGTGGAGGCCCTCCGCGACTTCATGGCCGACAGCGCCGAATCCACCTTGATCAACCTCGCCGCTTGGATCGGCGAGCACTATCCGGCGAGCTCGCGGTGACCGAACAACGCGCGGCCGAAGGTGAAAACGCCCGCGATGGTGGGTGCGGCTATCCCTCCCGTTTGTTCTCGGCCGCGTCCTGGGCCGCCTGCATCGCCTCTAGCGCGATCGGTGGCGGCGAGCTGAAGTCGAATGCCCGGAACAGGACCGCGTGCCGGACCCCCAGGGCCCGTCCTTGGATCGCGGTGATGCCGGTGATCATCAGCCGGGGCGGCGGGTGACCGGGGATCCCGGCCAGATACTGGGCGTGCGCTTCGAGCGAGGCGATCCCCCGCTCCAGCGGTTGGCCGGTCACGTCCACCCCATGGGTCGGCTGATCGTCCCCCGCAACCAGCAACCAGCGTACCGAGAACGGTTCCAGACCCTCGTCCAGCAGTTCCGGGAAGACCCAGCGGTTCCCGGCGTCCCGAACCGCATCGAGAGCGGCCAGCCCAGCGACCCGATGGTCAGCCTGGTTCAGCCCGGCGGCGAATTCCACCTCCCAGGAGCCGACCACCAAGGCGTCCGGCCGCCTGGCCCGGATCACCCGGGCGATGTCCCGGCGCAGGTCGAGGCTGTACTCCAGCACGCCGTCCGGATGATCGAGAAAGTCGACCTGGGTGACCCCGACCACCAGCGAGCCGGCGATCTGCTCCCGAGTGCGCAGTTCGGCGGTCTCCTTCGGCGGACGGCTGTCCATCCCCGCCTCCCCGCGGGTCAGCAGCAGGTAGCTGACCTCGACACCGCGGGCCGTCCAGGCAGCCACCGCCGACGACGTTCCGTACTCGACGTCGTCGGGGTGGGCCACCACGCACAGCACCCGACCGAAATCATCATCCGCGAACTGCTTCACTACGCCAGTCATGGCCTCGACGTTAATCCTGACCGCGCCGTACCAGCAAGGATTGAAATCGGCCTCGGTGCGTCGCCGACCGTCACCGGCCCTGGAAGGTCTCGGTGATCCAGTCGGCGGTGTACCTGCTGACGTGCGGGAGGTGGTCCAGGCCGATGTGCTCGGCGCCGCCTTCTGCTGCGGTGAACACCCGCAGTTCGCGCTTCGGGCTGTTGACCGCCTGATTGTAGGAGCGGTGTGCGTACTCCAAGGGGATTTGCCGGTCGTTCTCGCCGTGGGTGATCAGGAAGGGCACGGTGATGTTCTCCACCACGCCGTCGAGGTGTACCCCGTCCGCGAATTCGATGAAAGTGTCGAGGTTTTCGTGCCCCCAGACCCAGAGCACGTGGTCCCAATAGTGCGGAATCAGTCACTCAGGCCTGACCTGACTCGTCTCGGTCGTTAGTGACCACCTCGGAAGGGCGGCCGCCGAACGTCGAACTCGCGGGGCATGTGAGTCCAATGCGGTGTCTGGGCTTCGAGATGCGGTAGCTGTGAGAAGAGGGAGGCAGAAGGGATTCTGGGGGGACTCGATCCCTGGGCCGGCATCAGCTGGCTTGGACGAGCCGGTTAGTAACCAGTTTCCGGGTTGGGTTGCCTGCCGGAGCGGGCCACGTTGTTCGGATCCTCCTACCGTTGCGAGAAAGGACTGGCAATCATGGTGTTTCGTCGGACGACAGGGCGAAGCTCAGCTGCAAGGGCATCGAGAGGAACGGGTCGGGCCAAGAAGTGGCCTTGGACGGTGTCAAACCCAACCTCCACCAAGAGGTCGAATACGCTCTGACTCTCAATTCCTTGCGCGGCCGCATTCAAACCAAGACCGTGCGCCAGGGCTGCGGATGCGCGCAGGACTCGCTCGTCAGGGCGCTCTGTCCGGCTAGCAATGACGAAACAGCGATCAATCTTCAATTCATCAATTGCCCATCGGCGCATGACGTGTAGCTCAGCTGTGCCGAGGCCGAAGTTGTCGAGGGTTACGCCCAAACCGTTATCGCGGAGTTTGCGCACAACAGGTTCGAGTGATGCAGTTTCACCGGGCTCGCCCAGCTGCCCGATCTCCACGCGGAGACTGTGCGTCGGTTCACCTGATGAAGATTGCAATAGGTCCACTAAACTTTCAAGAGCCAAGGCACGAGCAGCAATGTTGATGCCGATAGAGGGATGGACCACTGATCCACCCGAGCTCAGTATGATCTGCACCAGATGCGGAAGCTCAGCCAAGACTCTGCGAATCACTAAACTAGTGAACGCAACCAGGATTGGTGGGGCCAGCGCGACCGTCATAAACCCCTCTGGCTGAAGCAGCCCTCGATGTGGGTGCCGCCACCGGGTTAGAACTTCTACCCCACATATTGAGCCGTCTGAAACACGTATTCGCGCCTGGTAGTTGAGTTCAACCTCATGGTCGGGATCGCCAGAGTCAAGCAGCTGACGCAATTCGGTCAGCAGCTCTGCGGAGGAGGCACCCTGCGGCGAGCTCTTCTTGTCGAGGTGGTCAAAAATCCACGCTCCAGATTCGGCGGACTTAGCCTGGTACATCGCTTGGTCTGCTCGATGAGAAACAGTATTGTGGCTGTCGCCATCCTCAATTTTACTTACCCCGACGCTGCCTGAAATGGCAACTTCACTGCCATCGATCGGCACCTTGCAGCGCAATGCTGCGGCCGTCGAAATGGCCCATTCTTCCGGATCCCTATGTCCGGGGCCACCGCGAAGAATGACGGCAAACTCGTCACCTCCTAGCCGAGCCACAAGATCTGTCGGACGGACACAGCTTCTGAGAATTTCGGCGACGGCAACGAGAACGATATCTCCGGCCAGATGGCCGAACGTATCGTTGATGCCTTTGAATCCATCCATATCAATCAACGCGACGGCAGATGCCGACTTGGAGTCCGCGAGGTCTCGACCCTCCCCTTCGTTGAGAACCTCGCTCAAGATTCGCGTAAAATGCAAACGATTTGACAAACCGGTCAACGAGTCATGCAAAGCATCCTGTTCGTGGCTCCGCGCTAGTCGATGCACGCGTCGATCTGAAATGATGAGCAATCGAAGAACGATTATTACAACAAGGCTGGCAATAGCGCCTCCTATCCCCTGAGCAAGGAGAGCATTTTCATGAACTTGCCGTAGTTCAATCAGTCGTTTCTGTGCACGAATATGAAACGCGCCGCCGACCTCATCGAGATGTCGCTGCAAGATGTAATATGCGGGAGCGACTTCCATGTCGGCAACGCGTCGGAAATCCTCATCCCCGTTCAGAGACAACTCGATCATCTTGTTGATAGCCTCAATGAGCGATGCCTGTTCGGCTTGCAGTTGGCGGCCCGAGTCGCTCGACTGCAACGATGCCGACACCAGCGCATTGTTCAACTGTAATTGCGTGTCCTGGACGGACTGGTTCAGGCGTTGCAGGTTTGTCGTCGAGGTCTCAGCTCGATAATTCCGCACTCGAAGTGCCTCCGTGGCAACCGCCAATCGAGCACCACTGAACGTGCCGTCGATGGTCAAGGCTTGACTTTGGTCGGCCAGCGCCTGCGAGACGTTGTGATTGCCTTTGACTACCAAGCCTCCGAGAGCTACCAACACGACAACGAGAGCCACCGCAGCCAAGACGGTCGACCGCGCCCCTACGGGTGTACGCCCCGTCTGACGCCGATCACTCATGTTCGGCGTCATCGACAGCCCGGACTAGAATCTTGACCACCCCTGCGAGGCTGGCCTGCTCAATGACCTGACCACATCGACCGATGCTGTCAGGGACGGTGCCGCTTAGCAACGGGTCGATTTTCTTGATCGAGAGGTGTAGTATGCGCCAACGCCCTATTGTCGGCACGGTCGCCGTGGCTATTGTTCTGTTTTCAGCGACCGGTTGCGCCGGATCTGCAACAACGGAAAATCCCAAAAGTTCGGACAATGCCTCTACTTCGTCTGCGCACATCATCTTTGGCGCGTTTCCGCCCTTGACAGGGCCCAATGCTGCTAGCGGCGCCGCCGATCGGGCAGCGTTCGAGATGGCAATCAAGGAGGTCAACGCCGCAGGTGGGGTTCTCGGCCGGCGGGTGGACTTGGTTGTGGCCGACGGTGCGTGTGACCCACAGCAGGCCGTAGCTGCAGCGGAAGACCTCGTAAGTAAGCGAGTCGCTGTCACCGTGGGCGCCGATTGCAGTACAGCGTTGGTCCCGGCGATCCCAGTTCTGCGAGCCGCCGGTATTTCTCACATTGAGCCCTCGGCCAATTCAACAGATCTTCTCAAGGACGGCTACAACGGCCTGTTCCTCCTGACCGGAACTGCTGCGGATGAGGCCGCCAACGCGGTGCCTTGGTTGCCCGACCTCAATGCCCATCGAACTGCGGTCATCCATGATGGTACAAGTTATGCTCTTACCTTTGCGCAGAGTCTGAAACAGGTGTTAGCTGCAGCGAAACGGCCGACTCCGCTGTATATGGAAATCATTCAAGGAGCTCGAAGTCAAGGTATAGCCGCAAAAAAGGTTCTTGCCAGCAACGCCGATTCAGTCTTTTACACGGGCTATTACACCGAGGCCGGCGTCTTGGTCAAGGATCTACGCGCTGCGGGGTTCGACGGTCCAATCATTCTGGGAGATGGCGCTACCTCGTTATCGATTATCGAAACTTCCGGCAAAAAGGCGCTCCAAAATGTTTTCTTCGTTACGCCCCCCTCGGCGAGCACGACGACTTCCGCGCAATCATGGCTAGCCAGATATAGGACTTCATCTGACATTGAGCCGGAGGCTTTTAGCATGCAGGCGTACATGTCGGTGATGGTCGCTGCCGATGCGATCAAGCGGGCTAAGTCTGTAGATCACGAGGCCGTACGACGGGCTCTGGTTAGAACTAACCTTTCTGGACCTTACGGTCGCATAAAGTTTGACAAACGAGGAGTCGACTCTGGCACCGGCTTCAATCTGCTCAAGATCAAGGATGGCCAATTCAATCTGGTTTGTCCGCCAAGTTGTTGAGACTGGCGTCTACTCCGGTATTGTGATCGGTGGTCGCGATGAAATCCAACCCAGCGGCGCGGGCACCGACAGCCAACTGCTGCGGCGTCAGTTCGCCATCCGAATGTACGGAATGAATGTGACAGTCACCTCGATACCAGCGACGTTCTCGACCAGCCACCCTCGTCACCGGGAACTCCGACTCCACCCGTTCAACGCTCCCGGCCTCACGCGCGGTCGGCGGCATGTGAGCATATTTCTCCCAGTCGTCCATCAGAAACGGTACGAAGATCCGGGGCAGGCTCTGCCCCGGTCACTGTCGATGGAGTTGCTAGTCATCAACCCAGATCAAATCTCCCGCAATCGTTTGGGCGGAGACGATCTGGCAACCCATTGCTCGCGCAGCTTCGCCGATTACGACGCGGACGGTATCCGCATCTTCGGGCGCGAAGGCTACGCGAATCTGATGCCCGTATGCGGTCTCATACGTCAGTAGCCAGTCCCGATTAACGGCCTTGAAGTGATCCTGCCGCCCGCCCCGATCATTGTCGAAGGTCCCCCGGTCAGCGGTCGGCGCCAGAACCGAGCGAAGGACGCGCAACCGATCTGGGTAGGGCAAATGGCCCTCTGACAGATACGGTCGGTGCAGATCGAGTTGGGCGAGGGCATGCTCGACAAGGTTTCCCGGTAGGAACAGTGTCCGCAGCCAGATGTCGTCAAACTGCCCCACGCCGTAATGGCCGAGCAGAGCCTTGAAATCCGCTGGCAGCTGAAGACCAAGCGCCGACTCGACTCGAGTCCAATCGCCGCTGGCAGCGACGGGCACCACGGGAGGTGCCACCAACCGGACCAAGTCATCGATAGCGGCCATGGCCAAATATAGCGCCGCGATGTGAACGACCGTATATCGGCACGACCAGCACCGGAGGTGACGCACCCACGGACGTTTCAGTACGACGTCACCCGGCAGTTGATCTCGCATGATGGCGACGAGCAAGTCATCTGGCAGCTCTCGTTCACGCTGCACTACGAACCGACACCTGCATTGGAGAATCTGTTTGGAGACCAGGAGATCTGGTGCTTCACGAAAGCCGCTATCCCGAAATGGCGTTCAGCGATCCAGGCCTCTCCGGCCACCTCGTACGTGGCACAACGACGCCCCCTCCGCACAGCCCTCACCTTCGAGCAGACCTGCTGATATCCGAGTGAAAATCGCCAACCAGAAAGCAGCTACGACCGTACTCGTCGCGGCAAGCGCAACGCCCACCCGAACGCCACGGTCGCCACCCCGAACAGCACGATCGGCGGCAGCGGCAGCAGCCACGCCGACAGCCCGAACGCCACCACCGACGCGGCCAGCGCCAGCCCGCTCAGCGACCGCGACCGTTCGATCAGGCCGGGGGCCTCGCGCGCCACCAGTACGCACACCAGCCCGGCGAGGACCAGCGCGACGCCCATGACGAGCGACATGCCGGTGTTCAGGTCGTAGAGGCTGCGCCGGGGCCCGGCGAACCCGAAGTCCGCGTTCCGCATCGCCGCGACTACGGGAGCCGTCGCCGGGTTCGCGGGACGAAGCGCCAGCACCGCCGCGATCGTCAGGTGACCGGCGCCGGTGAGCGTCCAGGCCCAGGCTCCGACCCGGAAGGCCGAGGTGACGTCAGGCATCGCCGGCTCGCCATCCGCGCTCGATCATGCGCAGCAGGGCGGGGTAGACCCCGAGGTACCGGAAGGGTTTGATGGCGGCCAGGTAGACAGCACCAAACCTCCCGTTGGGCTTGACCAGGACGGCCAGCTGGCCACGGTGCCCGCCGGCGGGGTCCGGGACCCAGCCCAGGTGCATCACCGCGTGGACGGTGCGGTTGGCCAGCTCAGCGGCCCACTCGTCGTGGGTCTGGTAGATCGCGGTGAACGGGACCGCGCGCAGGTCAGGCAAGCGCGGCCCCGCGCGGAGGTCGTCTGGCAGCCGGTCGCGCAGGCTCGGCACCCGGCCGCCGACGCCCGATCCGGGCTTGTCCCAGCCGAAGAGCGCCCCGAGCTTCCAGCGCAGGGCGAAGAGTGCGCGTGGGATTGCTCCGGGGACCGGTGTGCCGGTGCGGTCGCCGCCGGCGAGCTGGCGGACCAGACGGTCGAGGTCGTCCGGGCCGCCCGGCGTCGGTAGGGCCCAGACGTCTTCGACGGTGAAGTCACCCGCGATCTCGTGGATCCGCCAGGGGCGGGAGGTGTGCTCGGTGGTAGCGAGTCTCATCGGACAGCTCCTGAGACTGCTCAGCTAGATGTCAGTGAATTGCTCATCTGAGTGTCAGTACGCAGGTCAGGGCTGGGTCGCAGACGCTGGAGGGGCAGGGCGATGGCCCTGACGCGGGGGGCGTCGTTGTTCGCGCAGCGCACCCCGGGGACCGGCAGGGCCAAACCCGGCTCCCAGGGCCCCGGCCCGCGCGTGAGGAGGGCTGCGTTGCCGTGGCTGACAACCATGTGGCTGCGAGACGTCGGGGGACATCGGAGGCGTTGACGTCTCGAGCCGCTGGTCACGCTACTCCGCCGCTGGTCGGTCGCGAAGAACGGTGATGATCGCGGTGGCGTCGATGTCGGCCTTGTCGTGGGTGATCACGGTCATGACTTCGTCGTGTCTGTTGTGCTCGACGACGCGGTTGAGTTGCAGCCGTTGCCAGGCGAGGCCAGCACTGAGGAGCAGGCCCGCCAGCGCGAGGGCGAATACGGCTGGTGCGGGGAGCCCGGCCGGCCAGGCCAGAGCTCCGGGCAGGTTCGGGGCGGCTGAGGCCAGGGCGGCTTTCACTTAGGTCACCTCATTCTGTGGAGGTCGCGCTGAGGGAGGTGCGCCCGGCGTGGGCAGCGCGGCGCAACGCCCCGGCCTGGGCAAGCTGGCGCAGCGCGGCGCCGACCTGGTGCTGGCGCGAGGCTCCGCCTTCGGCCAGGGCGTACAGCTCGTCCAGCAACTCGTCCCCGTAAAGAGCCCTCGCCCGTGGCGATAGGACCCGGATGGTCACCGCGTTGACCTGGGCCGCCAGCTTTGACGGTCGAACCGCTGCCACTGGCTCACTGGTGGAGGCGTACTTCCCCTCGGATGCCGAGATCCGCTCCGAGACCATCCGGTGAAGCCCTTCTACAGATCGGGTCTGACATGCAGCGGAGCAGTGGTTGGCGTTAAGCATCGGCTTCGTCGTTCGGGGTGGCCGTGCCGGGGCCGGGAACATCCGTGTCGGATCGTGTGCTGAGCCCTCGCCCCTCACACCTCAGGCCTCGCAATGACGCTGGTAGCGTGCCGTGCCGTGACCTCAACCGACGAGTCGAACCGTGGGCTGACGCCGCGACCCGCTGCAGGGACGGAACGCATAGCGGAGTTCTCAGCGGTCATCGTGTTGGTCCAGGCTTGGGCGCAACGGACGCCCGACATCAAAGCGGTGGGGCTGGCCGGTTCGTGGGCCAGAGGCGCGCAGCGCCCGGACTCGGATGCCGACATTGTCGTGCTCACCGACACCACGGACCGCTACGCGCTCAGCGTCGACTGGATTCACGATGTGCTCCTGCGGGCGGCACCGGTGACGCGAACCCAATGGTGGGGTCCGGTGATCGAGCGGAGGTTGGTGCTACCCAGCGACTTCGAGCTCGAGTTCGGCTTCGCTACCTCCGCGTGGGCGGAGACGGAGCCGGTCGACGGTGGCACCGCGCGAGTCGTCTCCGACGGCTTTCGGGTCCTGTACGACCCGCACGGCATTCTGGCGAGGCTCGTCGATGCGGTGCGTGACAGCTAGTCGGCTCGTCGCCACCGGTTCCTTGCCGGTCGGTCATAGTCGTTCGATGTAGCCGGCCGCGATCTCCTCGGGTGGGTTGGTGTAGCGGTCGATGTACCGCTGGGACTGGTGGCCCAGTCGGCGTTGCAGCTCGTAGGGGTCGTGGCCTGTCTCGGCGGCCAGGGCAAATCCGAAGGAGTGCCGCAGGTCGTGGGGGCGCAACGGGCTGAGGTGGCGGGCGGAGTCGGGTTGTTCACCGTCGTGCCAGCGTCCGATCTGTTCGCAGATCAGGTTGATTGAGCGCGGGGACAGTCGCCCGTCGGGTCGGCGGGAGCCGATCGAGGCCGCGGACAGGAACAGGGCGGTGGAGTCCGGGCCCGCGTCGTTGGGGCGTTCGCGCTCGAGGTAGTCGGCCAGGGCCGCGCGGGCGTCGGCGGAGACGAACACGTGCCGGGAGGTCCGGCCCTTGCCCTTCACCCCGGTGATCTTGGTCTTCTTCGCCGCCCGCAGAGCGGTCGGGGTGTTCGGGCGGACCTGGTCCAGGTCGAGAGTGACGAGCTCCTCGCGGCGCAGGCCGGTGGACAGCAGCAGGTAGACGATCGCCCGGTCACGCAACGGCCGGCTGTGACCGTGCATCCCGGTCTCGCCGCGGCGGCGGCCCTTGTGCTGATGGAACCGCTCGAGGCGGTCCAGGACGTTCTTGAGCGAACGGACCTGCGCGGGCGATAAGGCGCGCGGCTCCAGGGGCGGCAGCGGCAGGTCCGCCACCTTGGCGCACGGGTTGCCGAGCGGCAGCGCCGCCGGGTCACGGGCGACCACCCACGTGGTGAAGCCGGACAGGCTGGCCAGGTGGGCGTTCACGGTGGCAGGAGCCAGCCCGAGCCCCTGGACATCGGGCGACTCGGGGCTCGAAGCCAAGTCGTCCCGCCACGTGACGACCTCGCGGCGGACCACCGCCGACAGGCGCTCGTGACCGTGGGCGTCGGCGAAGTGGTCGCGGAACCGGGCCAGGTGCAAGGCGATCTTGCCGGCGACCTCCACCGAGCGGACCCCGCAGACCGCAGCGTCGAGGTACCGGCTCGCCCACTCCTCGATCGAGTCCGCCGCGTCCAGGCCCCCGATCGGCACCGGGACAACCTTTCGTGAAGGCAATCTGCGCCGATCCGGCCGGTTCTGGGGTTCGGCGGGAGGCTCGATCACACTCCGACGATACCGGTTCCCTTCACAGAAGGGGTCTTCCCTGAAGGGAAGTGGAGTACTGCTTAAGTGGCGTTATGTGGTGTTTGCCAGGTCGGTCGGTGCCAGCCGAATGGTTGGTACGCCACCGCTTCTTGAGCGTGTGTCCGACCGCGCTCGGCGACTTACGACGATGGCCGGGTCCAAGCCTGGGCGGCGGTCGGGGCTCGCCAGGGCGTCATGAAGCCGACGCCGGCGCTGGAGAGCGGCAAGACCAGCACGCAGTCCTGGGCGCCCCTCTGGTGGGGCGGCCCGTTCCGGGCTGAAAATGGGGTTCCGGGTGCCCGTTGACGTCGTTGATCTTTGGTCGTAGGAGG
>JANNPJ010000416.1:0-2477 GCA_031400005.1 Kineosporiaceae bacterium
ACCGTCGCCGTCGCCTTCGCCGTCCGCACCGCTGTGCACCGCGAAGCCAACCGCCGGGACGGTGTGGACGGCGCTCAGCACTTCGACGCGGCGAGCGGCCGCGCCCACGGTCAGCACGTCGCCGACCGCGAACGGCACCAGCCGCAGCACCGGGTGTTCAGCGCTGGGCAGCCGGGTGAAGTCGGGCCAGATGACGCCGTTGAAGATGTGTCGATGCAGTGCGGCCAGGGTTTCAGGCAGCGCGTGCACCTGGATCGGCCGACAGCCTTGCGCGGCGCGGGCCCGCATCACGCTGTCGGCCAGCAGGGCGATCGACAGGATGTGGTCAAGGTGCGAATGGCTGATCAACACATGCTCGATGCGCGCCAGGGCGTCGAGCGTCAGGTCGCCGACGCCGGTGCCAGCGTCGATCAGCACGTCGTCGTCGAGCAAGAAAGCCGTGGTCTTGCAACCGGCGGCGATCGAGCCTGAACAGCCGAGCACGCGCACGGTCATGAGGTGGAGGAGGTGACGGACACAGGCGCAGCCGAGAACGCGACATCGCGGGCAGCAGATGCTGAGGCCGGTTGGCTGCGCCGACAAGGTGCGGAAGTCGCGGTTGGCGGCGGCTCAATCGATGAGCGGCAGCCCGAACGGAGGTGCCGTGGAAAAGGTCACGGTCTGTCGAGGCCGAGACACTGGCCTATGTCAAGGAACGTCAGGCCTTTGGGCAGGCGATCGGCGGATTCCAGTACAACAAGTTCCTGCTCGCCGAGATGGAGACGAAGGTCGAGGTCAGTCAGGCCTTCGTGGACAAATGCATTCTCGCGCACGTGGCCGGTGAGCTTTCGGCGGTGGACGCGGCGAAGGCGAAGTGGTGGACTGCTCAGGTGCAGAGCGAAGTGCTCGATGCCTGCGTCCAACTGCATGGGGGGTACGGCTACATGACGGAGTACCGCGCGGCCAGGGCCTGGATGGACTCACGGGTGACGAAGATCTGGGCGGGGTCGAACGAAATCATGAAAGAACTGATCGGTCGGGATCTAGGCCTGTGACGTCGTGAGCGAACAGCGCTTCCTGGGCAAAGTCGCCGTCGTCACCGGAGCCAGTCGGGGGATCGGGCTGGCGATCGCCGCTCGACTGGTGGCCGAAGGAGCGCGGGTCTGCGTGACCGCGCGAAAACCCGATCCGCTCGCCGAAGCGGTCCAGCAACTCGGCGGAGCGCAAGTCGCGGTCGCGGTGGCCGGTCGAGCCGACGACCCCGACCATCGGGAGAACGCGATCCGGACCACCATCGAAACCTTCGGCCGGGTCGATGTCCTGGTGAACAACACCGGGATCAACCCGGTCTACGGGCCGATCAGCAAGACCGATGCCGGAGCCGCGGCGAAGGTTTTCGACGTCAATGTGATCGCTGCGCTTTCCTGGACGGAGGAGGTCCGCAAGCTCGGGCTCGGCAGCCGACCCGGAGCAGCGATCATCAATGTCGCGTCGATCGCGGGTCTGCGCCCGTCACCAGGCATCGGCGTGTACGGCGCCAGTAAGGCGGCGCTGATCCACGTCACCGCCCAGCTTGCGCTGGAGTTGGCCCCGCAGATCAGGGTCAATGCGGTCGCCCCGGCGGTGGTGAAGACCCGGTTCGCGACGGCGCTGTACGAGGGACGTGAAGAGCAAGTCATCGCCGGATACCCACTCGGACGGCTCGGGACTTCGGCGGACGTGGCTGCCGCGGTGGCTTTCCTTGCCAGTGACGACGCCTCCTGGATCACCGGTCAGACGCTCACCCTGGACGGCGGCTCGAGCCTGCTCGGAGGTATCGGATGAAGTTCGATGAACCCAAGTGACTCAGCCGGTTGACCGATGCCGCGACAACCGATTCAGTGTGAGCGAGATCTACGGCAACCACGCTCGGAGGGGTTGAATGAGCATCGAGACGACGTCCGCGGTGGAGCCGGTCGATATTCCCGAATCCATGCTCGCCTGGCGGGTGGTGGCCGCCGGTGAGCCGACCGAGGTGATGAGCCTCCAGGAGGTCGCCGTCCCGCGGCCAGGCCCGGGGCAGGTGCTGATCGACGTCTGGTCGGCGGGGCTGAACTTCCCGGACGGGCTGTTAGCTCGCGGGACGTACCAGGAGCGCCCACCGCTGCCATTCACCCCCGGGCTGGAGGTCTGCGGAGAGATCGTCGGCATCGGGGACGGTGTCAACCGCGTCCGGCTCGGCGAGCGGGTGATCGGGGTGACGGTACTGCCGCACGGATCGTTGGCGAAATTTGCGATCGCCAGCGCAAGTGACGTCTTCCCGGCGCCCTCGCTGCTGGACGACACCAGCGCCTCGGTGTTTCACATCACCTATCAGACCGGCTGGTTCGGCCTGTACCGGCGGGCGAATCTACGGGTCGGCGACACCCTGCTGGTGCACGCCGCCGCCGGTGGGGTGGGCAGTGCCGCCGTCCAACTCGGCCGGGCAGCCGGAGCCAAGGTGATCGCTGTTGTCGGAT
>JANNPJ010000428.1:0-7945 GCA_031400005.1 Kineosporiaceae bacterium
CGGTCGCCGTTGCTCGCGCGATCCAGGCCGTCGCGGTGGCAGACGCGCAGATCAAGGGCGCGGCGAGCGACCCGGGATTCGCGCTCGAGCAGGTCGTCCTGACGGTGATCAAGCACCGCGGACGCCGCTGAGCCGCAAAGCTCAGCCAGCGATCGGCCGGGGGGTCCTGAGAATGCGGGAACAACAAACGCCGCCCGGTCTCCCGGGCGGCGTCAGTTGAGGAAGATCAGAGCGCGGCGGACTTGGCTGCGATGGCCGACTTGCGGTTGGCAGCCTGGTTCCTGTGGAGTACACCCTTGCTGGCGGCCTTGTCGAGCGCCCGGGTCGCGGCACGCGCCAGCTCCTGGGCCTTCACGGTGTCGCCACCGTCGAGGGCCTCGTTGAACTTGCGGACGTGGGTACGCAGGCCGGACTTGACGGCCTTGTTCCGCAGCCTGGCCTTTTCGTTGGTCAGGATCCGCTTCTTCTGAGACTTGATGTTCGCCACAGGGCTTGCCCTCTTCACAGGTATTGGGTGATTCACACGCCGCGCAGACGCGATCTCAAACTCTACCAGTGGTGGTCCGCGGGCCTCAAATCGGGGTCCCAAACCTGATTGCAGCCATCGATCCAGGGGGCCGCGTCCTCGTCTGTTCCTCGCAGTTCGTTCCTCACTGCTCGTCAGGACTCGACCGCCGACCGACGCTCCGCGCCGGTCGGCGTCCTCGTCTGTCGGAAGTTCAGGACGCGATATCCTTTGCTGCCTGCCCCGCTGACCAGGAAAGTGCATGCCCACACCCGCACCCGGCAAGACCCCACCGGAGATCATCCGGAACTTCTGCATCATCGCTCACATCGACCACGGCAAGTCCACCCTCGCCGACCGCATGCTGCAGCTGACCGGGGTCGTCGACGGACGCGCCATGCGCGCGCAGTACCTGGACAAGATGGACATCGAGCGCGAGCGCGGCATCACCATCAAGTCCCAGGCGGTGCGGATGCCCTGGCAGGTGGCCGGAACCGACTACGTGCTGAACATGATCGACACCCCGGGGCACGTCGACTTCACCTATGAGGTCTCCCGGTCGCTGGCCGCGTGTGAAGGTGCGGTCCTGCTGATCGACGCGGCCCAGGGCATCGAGGCACAGACCCTCGCGAACCTCTACCTCGCGCTCGAGGCCAACCTGCACATCGTGCCGGTGCTGAACAAGATCGACCTGCCGGCCGCCCAGCCGGAGAAGTACGCCGAGGAGCTGGCCCGCCTGATCGGCTGCGAACCGGAGGACTGCCTGCGCGTCTCCGGCAAGACCGGGGTCGGAGTCGAGGAACTGCTGGCCCAGATCGTCCGGCAGGTGCCGCCGCCGGTCGGGGACCCCAACGCCCCCGCTCGGGCGATGATCTTCGACTCGGTGTACGACACGTACCGTGGCGTCGTCACGTACGTCCGGGTGATCGACGGGCATCTGTACCCGCGTGAGCGGATTGCGATGATGTCGACCAAGACCACGCACGAACTGCTGGAGATCGGGGTCAGCTCCCCGGAACCGACCCCGAGCAAGGGCCTCGGCGTCGGTGAGGTCGGCTACCTGATCACCGGGGTGAAGGACGTCCGGCAGTCCAAGGTCGGCGACACGGTGACCGATCAGGCCAAGCCGGCTACCGAGGCCCTGGTGGGCTACCGCGAGCCGCTGCCGATGGTGTTCGCGGGTCTGTTCCCGATCGACGGTTCGGACTACGGCCCGCTGCGCGAGGCGCTGGACAAGCTGAAGCTCAGCGACGCCGCCCTGGTCTACGAGCCGGAATCCTCGGTGGCGCTCGGCTTCGGCTTTCGCTGCGGTTTCCTCGGCCTGCTGCACCTGGAGATCGTCCGGGAGCGACTGGACCGGGAGTTCGGCCTCGACTTGATCTCCACCGCCCCCAGCGTCATCTACGAGGTGACGATGGAAGACGGCAAGGTGATCGTGGTGACCAACCCGTCCGAGTTCCCGGGCGGCAAGGTCAGCGAGGTCCGCGAGCCGATCGTCAAGGCGACGATGCTGGCTCCGGCCGAGTTCATCGGCTCGATCATGGAGTTGTGCCAGGAGCGCCGGGGCACCTTGCGCGGGATGGACTACCTGTCCGAAGAACGAGTCGAGATGCGCTACACGCTGCCGCTGGCCGAGATCGTCTTCGACTTCTTCGACCAGTTAAAGTCGCGTACCCGCGGCTACGCCTCACTGGACTACGACCAGGACGGGCAGCAGGTCGCCAAGCTGGTCAAGGTCGACATCCTGCTGCAGGGCGAGCCGGTCGACGCGTTCAGCGCGGTGGTGCATGCCGACAAGGCCTACGCCTACGGCGTGCTGATGACCGGCAAGCTGCGCAAGCTGATCCCGCGCCAGCAGTTCGAGGTGCCGATCCAGGCGGCGATCGGCGCGCGGATCATCGCCCGGGAGAACATCAGCGCGATCCGCAAGGACGTGCTGGCCAAGTGCTACGGCGGTGACATCACCCGGAAGCGCAAGCTGCTGGAGAAGCAGAAAGAGGGCAAGAAGCGAATGAAGATGGTGGGCCGGGTCGAGGTCCCGCAGGAGGCCTTCATCGCCGCGCTGTCCAGCGACGCCCCTACCGGTGAGCGGAAGAAATAGGCGACAGAAACGCCCCGTTACTCGCCAGTTCGAAAGTTGTACGGACAGCAGGTCGTGCATTGCTGGAGCGCTCGCATTTAGGGTGATCGAAGTCACCCCTAGCGAGAGGATTTGTCCGCGTGGATGCTTCCGGTTTGACGACGACGACGACCCACGCGAGCGAAGCCGAGGAGGCAGCCTTCGCCCGGCTGTGGTCTGCGGCTCCCGACTCGCTCAGCGCGATGTTCCTGAACCGCGTCCGAGAGACCCCCGATCTGGAGTCCTATCGCCGTCCGGACGGTGCCGGCGGCTGGATCTCCAACACCTGGAAGCAGACTGGGGAGGCGGTTCAGGAGATCGCCGCCGGAATGCTCCAGTTGGGCTTGAAGCCGGAAGACCGGGTCGCCTTGGCGTCCGCCACTCGGGTCGAGTGGATCGAGGCCGACCTCGGCGTCCTCTGCGCCGGTGGGGCGACCACCACGATGTACCCGACGTCCATCCCGGCCGACGTGCAGCACATCCTGAACGATTCCAGCGCGGTGATCGCGATCGCGGAGAACGCCGAGCAACTGGCCAAACTGCGGGCCGCTCCTTCCGGGCTCAAGCACATCATCCTGATCGACGGCGATGGTGTGGCCCGGAGCGACGATGACCTCGTGCTCACCATGGATCGGCTGCGGGAGATCGGCCGCGCCCGGCTGGACATCGACGCGAATGCGGTCGTCGAGGCCACCGCCGCCGTCCGACCCGACCATCTCGCCACCTTGATCTACACCTCAGGGACGACCGGTCGCCCCAAAGGCGTCCGGCTGAGTCACCGGAGCTGGGTGTACGAGGGCATGGCCAGCAAGGCCGTCGACATGATCGGCAGCGATGACCTGGGGTACCTCTGGCTGCCGTTGGCGCATTCGTTCGGCAAAACCCTGCTTGCCACGCAACTCGCCGTCGGCCACGCCGCAGCGGTGGATGGGGCCGTCGACCGGATCATCACCAACCTTCCGATCGTGAAGCCCACCACAATGGCCGCGGTGCCTCGGGTGTTCGAGAAGGTGCACGCCGGCATTCAGGCGAAGGTCCGCCAGGAGGGCGGCGCCAAGCTCAAGATTTTCAATTGGGCGGTCGGTGTCGGCCTGCAAGTGTCTCGACTGGAACGCAACGGAGGCAAGGCGTCCGGCCTGCTCGCCGCCAAGCACGCCGTCGCCGACCGACTGGTGTTCAGTACCGTCCGCGAGCGGTTCGGCGGCCGGATGAAGTTCTGCATTTCTGGTGCCGCCCCGCTGTCCCCAGACGTCGCCGAATTCCTGCACGCCGTCGGCCTGCTCGTCCTGGAGGGCTACGGCCTGACCGAGACCTCGGCCGGGAGTTTCGTCAACCGTCCGAACAACTTCGAGTTCGGCACGGTCGGAACCCCGTTCCCGGGTACCGAGGTCAAACTCGACGTGGACGGCGAGGTTCTGATCAAGGGCCCGGGCGTGATGCAGGGCTATGAGCACCTGGACGACGCGACCGCCGAGGTGCTCAATGACGGCTGGCTCCGGACCGGGGATGTCGGTGAGATCACCGAACGCGGATCTTTGCGGATCACCGACCGGAAGAAGGATCTGATCAAGACCTCGGGCGGAAAGTACGTCGCGCCGCAGGGCCTGGAGACCCGGTTCAAGGTGCTGTGCCCGCTGGCCAGCCAGATCGTCGTGCACGGGGACGGGCGAAACTTCATCAGCGCGTTGATCGCCCTGGACGCCGATGCGGTGCAGGTCTGGGCAAGCAGTCACGGGCTGGCCGGCCGGTCGTTCGCCGAAATCGCGGCGTCCGAACAAGTTCATGCCGTGGTCCAGAGCTCGATCGAGGCATTGAATGCCGAGGTCGGTCGTTGGGAGACGATCAAGAAGTTCGAGATCTTGGACCGGGATCTGACCGTCGAGGCCGGTGACCTGACGCCGTCCCTCAAGGTCAAGCGCCGGGCTGTGGAAAGGCGCTACGCCGACGTGCTGAACGGCTTCTACGCCGAACCCTGATCGGCGGCGGCTGGAGGGTCGAGCCTGGGCAGGGCGTGGATGGGATGATGCCGGGATGACCACCGAGCAGACCGTCCAGGGGGAGTCCCGGCGCCCTGCCGTTGGCATGTTGACCGCCGTCGCCGTCGTTCATCAGGTGCTGCGCAAGAGCTGGGAGGAACCGTTCTCGACGGCGATCGACAAGCGTGCGGTCGAGGGCCGGGTGCCGCTGCAACGCCTCGGCCTGGCCGGTGACGTGCAGTGCGACCGCAAGCATCACGGCGGCCCGGACGCCGCCGTCTACGCCTATGCCGACGAGGACGCCGCGTGGTGGGCCGGCGAGCTGGGCCGGGAGATCACCCCGGGCCTGTTCGGGGAGAACCTGCGAACCGGCGGGATCGACGTCACTGGTGCGGAGGTGGGCGAGCACTGGCAGGTCGGGCCGGTCGGTGAGGGCGTGCTGCTCGAGGTCACCGCGCCGCGGACGCCCTGCCGAACGTTTCAGGAGCGGATGGCCGAGCCTCGCTGGGTCAAGCGGTTCGCCAAGCGGAATGCCCCGGGCGCCTACTTGCGGGTGCTCGTCCCCGGCAGCGTCGCTGCCGGGGACGAGGTACGGGTGGTGCATCGACCCGGGCACGGTGTCAGGATCGGCGATGTCACCATGCAGGCAACCCCGGAGATCATGCGCCGCCTGCTCGAGGCTGCCGACCGGTTGGACCTGACGCTCGCTCCCAGCCTGCGCCGGAAGGCCGTCAAGATCAGCAAGCGGACCTGATGCCGGGACCACTTCCGGACGGCGAACCCGCACCACTCGACGGCGCCCTCCCGCCATTCGTGGCGGATGGCGCGCGTGGGCGGGCGTTCGGCATTTACCTGCACGTGCCGTTCTGCGCGGTGCGGTGCGGGTACTGCGATTTCAACACCTACACGGCGACCGAACTGGGTGGCGGTGCGAGCCGCGCGGCCTACGCCGCGACCGCGGTTCGGGAAATCAACCTGGCCGCCGAGGTGCTCGATCGGGCCGGGCTGCCGGATCGGCCGGCCCAGACCGTCTTCATCGGCGGCGGCACACCCACCCTGTTGCCACCGGCTGACCTGGACCTGATGCTGCGCGCCGTCCGGGATCGGTTCCCCCTGGCGTCCGATGCCGAAGTGACGATCGAGGCGAACCCCGACTCGGTGACCCGGGAATCGCTTGCCGAACTGGCTGCCGCCGGGGTTACCCGGGTCTCGTTCGGGATGCAGTCACAGGTCCGACATGTGCTCGCGGTCCTGGACCGGACCCACGATCCGTTACGGATCCCGGATGTCGTCGGCTGGGCCCGGGACGCCGGGCTGTCGGTCAGTCTGGACCTGATTTACGGCACTCCGGGGGAGAGCCTGGACGATTGGCAACGCAGCGTCGAAGCCGCGCTGGCCTGTTCACCTGACCATCTGAGCGGCTACGCACTGGTGGTGGAGGACGGCACCCGGTTGGCGGCTCGAGTGCGTCGCGGTGAGGTGTCGGCCCCGGACGACGACGACGAGGCGGACAAGTACGAGCTGATCGACGACCTCGCCTCGGCCGCCGGATTCGGCTGGTACGAGGTGAGCAACTGGGCGCGTACTCCGGACGACGTCTGCCGGCACAACCTCGCGTACTGGCGTGGCGATGACTGGTGGGGGATCGGCCCGGGTGCGCATTCGCACGTGGGTGGCGTGCGCTGGTGGAACGTCCGGCACCCGACCGCGTACGCGCAACGACTGGAGAGCGGTCAGAGCCCGGCTCACGGCCGGGAGCTGCTGACCGCGACCCAGCAGCACTCGGAGCAGGTGCTGTTGAGGTCCCGGCTGCGGGAGGGATTGCCGTTGACGGAGGTCGGCTTGGACGACGATCCGCTGCATCTGTTGCGCGAGGTCCTGGCCGACGGGCTGGTGGACGCCGAGGCCGCCGGTCGAGGTGTCGTCGTCCTTACCCGGCGCGGTCGGCTGCTCGCCGACACGGTCGTCCGCTCCCTGCTGCCCTGACCGACCTGCCCTGACGAATGCCCCAGAAACATCACATTTGCCGCTGTGCGAAGAGTGCCTCACAGGGCGCGATCTGGACAGATGGCTCGTATACTCCGGCGAATGCTGACATCGCGCCGTGCTATCGCCGCCACAGTGGCGATCGCCTGTCTCCCCCTGACCGTCATCGCCGGAGCCGCTCCTGCTTCGGCGGCCTCCTGCACAATCGCACCAAAGTCAGTGACGCTGTACGAGAAGACGCGCGCGGTCACCTTCGACGTCCCGGGTGCCAGTACGTGGTCCGTCGACATCCCGGACCTCTTCGTGTTCGCCTTCGACCAGGGCGACTTCGGCTCCTCCCCAGTTGTATCCCTGAACCCGATCATCTTCACCAATGCCACCGCGGGGTCGCATGATGCTGTTGTCAAACAGGACGATGAGGCTGACTGTGTCGCGTCGTTCCGGCTGAAGCGGGGCGCAGCAGTAAGCCTTCAGGTGAGTCGCCAGGCCTCCAGCCGGGTGTTCTCGGGCAAGCTGAAGCGCGTCAACCTCGGCGTCCCTGGCGGATACCGCAACATGAAGGGCGCGAAGGTGGCCCTGCAGCGCGAGACCAAGGACGGGTGGGTCACCGTCAAGACGGTGACGACGAAGTCCAACGGAACCTATTCGGCGAAGGTGAAAGCCGGTAAGCAGACCTGGCGGGCGCTGTTCGCCGGAACCGGCACCACCGGCGCTCGAGCCTCCGCGTCGAAGGTCAAGTGAGAGTGACCGCCCTCACCCGGGTCAGGTACGGGCGATTCGACTAATCTCGTTAATCCTGCTGACCTGATCCGCCCTAATCCCGCTGGCCTGATCCGCCGAACGGGTGGATCAGGCCAGGAAGCGGTAGGTGAGCGGATAGCGGTAGCGCTCGCCGCGGCTGGCGGCCACGGCGGCGAGCACCGAGAAAACCAGCGAGAACATCCAGACCAGTGCCACCAGGTTGGGGAAGAACGGCAACCAGTTGAGGATCCGGGCCGCGAAGAAGGCGATCAGGATGACGATCTGGAAGTTGAGCGCTTCCCGCGCCTGATCTCGGATGAACTCCGAGCGGGACTGGTAGGCGGCGAAGATCACCACAGCGGGGAGCAGGTGGATCAGCGGGAAGATCGCCAGTACCCCGCCGAGGTGCGCAAATAGGGCCCACTGCCGTTCGTCCTGTACCCCTGGGCCGATCGGTCCGGGTGTCGGCGGGCCACCAGGATGCCCCCAGGGGGAGCTTGGCGGCTGGCCGTAGCCGCGCGGCGCAGTCGTTGGCTGGCCGTAGTTGGGTGGCGCAGTCGGTGGGTGGCCGTAGCTCGGGGAGGCGACGATCATCGGTCGCGGTCCGTAGCGGTCCGC
>JANNPJ010000433.1:0-1845 GCA_031400005.1 Kineosporiaceae bacterium
GAGGGGCTCACGGAACCCGGGGTTGTGGATCATCATCCCGTTCATCGACGTCATGCATCCGGTGTCACTGCGGATCGTGACGATGCCGATACAGTCCCAAGGCATCATCACCCGTGACAACGTCAGTGTGGATGTCTCAGCGGTCGCCTACTTCCGGGTGGTTGATGCCGCGAAGTCGGTGATTGCGATCGAGAATGTCTACGCCGCAATCGATCAGATCGCGCAGACCACCCTGCGAAAGGTGGTCGGCCAGCACACGCTAGATGAAACTTTGTCCGAGACCGACCGGATCAACTTGGATATCCGCGCGATCCTCGACGTCACGACGGTCGAGTGGGGTGTCGAGGTCACTTTGGTGGAACTCAAAGATATCCAGTTGCCTGACAGCATGAAGCGGGCCATGGCTCGCCAGGCCGAAGCGGAGCGGGAGAAGCGAGCGAAGATCATCAACGCGGAAGGCGAGTCTCTGGCCGCGGCTGCTCTCGGTGACGCCTCCGACATCATGATGGCCCACCCTCTGGCGCTGCAACTGCGCAACCTGCAGAGCCTGGTCGAGATTGGCGTGGACAAGAACACCACGGTCGTGTTCCCGGCCCCCCTGATGAGTACCATCGCTGAACTCGGTTCCTTCCTCGAACACGAGACGGCAGCCGCGAAATCGGCTGCGGTGAAACCGGTTCGCATGCCCGCGGCAATCGGAGCACCTGATTCTCGGCACGTCGGCGCCGACGAGCAGGCGCGTCTGCTCGCACTGAACAACTCGTGACCGGGCTCGGGCCCTGCTGATCTTCTGACGTCATAGCCGAGTCGCAACTCAGGTGCGGCTCTTCCACCCTCTCCCAGAAGGCGAATCATGATGAACCTCACCACGTTGAGAAGCACGACCGTGAATACCCGGGCGCTGCCCGGCGAGCAGATCTCCCTCGGATCCTTCCCCACGTACGAGCAGGCGCAGCGAGTGGTCGACACGTTGGCCGACCATCAGTTCGAAGTGGAGACCACCCAGATCATCGGGAGCAACCTGCGCCTGGTGGAGCAGGTGACCGGGCGGCTCACCTGGCCGCGGGCCGTGCTGAACGGTGTCACTAAAGGGGTCTGGTTCGGGGTCTTCGTCGGCCTATTGATCAGCATCCTCGACACCACGACGCTGCTGGGAGCCCTCATGTGGGGGGTCTCCTGGGGGGCCCTGTTCTGGGGAGTTTTCGGGGCCATCGACTACGCACTGTCTGGAGGACGACGAGACTTCACGTCCTTGAGCGAAACGGTCCCCAGCATATACGAGGTACTCGTTGCCACAACGCACGGCGAGCAGGCCAAAAGAGTTCTCGCCGCCGCAGCTGTCTGAGCGGCCCACGATACGTTGATGCCCAACTGATCAGTAGGTCGAAGGTCCCTTACCAGCGATCCGTTGCGGTTGCCGCGCTAGAGAGGAAGGGCGAGCGGAAACGAGGCGGCGACCAGCCCCGTGGTGCAGGAACTGTGCGTGTGCGAGTCAAAGTCCTTAGTGAGCGGGACGTTCGTCCCTAATCGTCGGCGACTGGACGGCAGTTGCTGGTGGAGGTGATGGCAGTGATGCATTCTTCTCCTGATTCTGCAGCCGTGACCACGGCCCGGGCGCCGGAGGGCACCCGGTCGGCGGCGCCAGCCGGACGTCGTTCTCGGATGCGGACGCTGTGGCACGGGTTCGTCGGCTTGGCCGGTGGGATTCTTGGGCTTGCACCGCACGTGCTTCATCACATCGGGGTTCTGGCTGGCACCGCCCGGGTTGCCGAACAGCGTCCTGATGATCGCGTTCAGGGCAGGCTTCTTCCAACCCCGCGCTGGGGATTGGCGTGCGCTGGCCTG
>JANNPJ010000485.1:0-27003 GCA_031400005.1 Kineosporiaceae bacterium
TCCTTCAATCGCTCCAACCAGACTAGATGCACCGCCGCCGCTCAAACTCCATGGGTGGTTGGCGAATCGACTTCGATTCAAATCCTCCACACTTATCCATGCAGATTCAGATCCTGAAATAGAAACCTGGTCAACAATGGCACGCCAAACGAGGCCTTCGGACGCGACTTGAGGCTGGCTGGGCTCCCCGCGTACGCCCAGAACGGCGCGGACCGGTTCATTAGAACGTGCCATTTGGTTGCTTCCAACCAATATCACCGTAGGTGTTCCATGGCCAGGAATGTATGCCCCTGAAGCGTCGATTACATGGGTAAGGTTTACGCTCGGAAAAAACACTTCAATCAATTTTTTTCCAAACTCACGCTTCATGAATGAGTTTGCCGTAATTTGCCCTACAATTCCAGCACGGCGATCATTCCCTCCGGCCTTGATTGCCAAACCAAAAAATCTCTGAGCAAATGGCACCGAGAGCGAGTACAGTCCCGAGCATGCCGGGTATCGATCACGGTAGCTCTTCTTTTCATTTTCATCCTTGACTGTAATATACGGCGGGTTTCCCACGACTACGTGATAAGACTGGTTGCCAAGCAGGTCGACCGAGGTGACATACTCATCGACGTCCTCAGTAGTGTACGTGTGCTCGTGAATCTCGCCGGCATCGCCTAACTCGAAGAGCGCGGCGTCATCACTCTTTCGGTGTGGTGCATCTCGACCATGGATCAGCGAGTCGCCAACCGCGACGTTAATTGGAAATAGCGGCGCCCTGGCGAGTGTCTTTATCTCCCCAGCTGCCAGCGCGACAACCAGGAGTCGGAAGCGGGCGATCGAGACTGCGAACGGGTTCTTGTCTACGCCGTGTACGGAGCCCAGGGTGCGGCGGATGAGTTCCCAGCGATCCATGTCTGGGGCTCTCTCGCCCCACTGCTTGAGGATGCGGCGGAATAGTTCCAACAGGAAGTGGCCTGAGCCGCAGGTGGGGTCGATCGTCCGTAAGCCCTTGCCGTCTGCTGCTTCTGGGCCGCCGAGGCCGAATTCCTCGATCGCTGGGGTCAGGGTGAGGTCGAGGATGAACTCCTCGACGAAGTCCGGGGTTTGCAGCAGCGCGTAGGTCTTTCGGGCATGCTCGGACAGGTCCTGGTAGAGGTCACCGAGGAAGCGGGTGTCGGAGCCGGTGAAGTCGTGGGCAATCGCGCCGTCCGGGCCGAGTCTGCGCCAGAAGGCGAGCAGGCCCTTCGCGGCCTCGTAGCCGATCTCAATGTCCCACAGCGGGGTATGCGTCCGGTCGAAGAGCGCGGCTGTGGTGGGGTGGGCATCCGAAAGGTGTTGGAACGCTGCGTGAAGCCAGTCTCGGGCGTTGCTGTGCGGGTCTGCGCGGACGAAGGCGTCCTGGCGTCCTTCGGCCTCGGCAAGCGCGTCGCCGGGGCCGGCCAGGAACGGGAAGGGGATCAGGCCGTTGTCTTCGCAGTAGCGGACGAAGACCGTGGACAGCACCCAGGCCGCGGCGGCTTGGGTGATTCGGTCGTCCAACCAGGGTGAATAGGTGGCCGCGATCCGGTTAGCGGTCCGCGCGGCCTGGTACTCGGCGCGCAGTTCGGTGTCCTTCGGTTGCTCGGCGGCCCGCTCGCGCAGGTCTGCCTCCAGGGCGGTGACCTGCTGGCGGAGGTCCTTGAGTAGCTGGACCGGGTCAAGCGTTGCCGCCTCGGTTGCCTGCTGGTCGATCGAAGTCACCCTGCGTTCCTTTCCTGCTGATGTCCGTGCAGCCAGGCATTGACGTCGTCATCCAGGATGACGCGCTCATGGTCGCCGAGAACCTCGACGATCCGGTGATCGAGTTGCGGTGATTGCCTGGCGTGTTCGCCAGGGCAGAGCAGCCACATGCCGTGCGGGATTTCGGTCGGCCTGCGGGCCGAGTTCTGCAGCAAGACCAGGAGATCGCGGCCGCCCTGGTCCCAGTAGCGGGCCAACAGGCCGGCGTCATGCAGGAAGAGCACCTGCGTGGCGCTCGCATCGTCAACTGAGGCTGAGGCTGAGGCGACAAGCAGCGGTTGGGTGCGGGCCCACGCCTCGCGGACATACGTTGTGAGCCCGGCGCCGATGGGCTGGGTCGGGGTGAACCGCGCGTCCAGGTTCAGCACCCGGCCCCATTCCACCTTGTTCTCCGCCGTCAATTCCTGAAACTTCTTCAGGAACAAAGCATTGAGGTCCGTGGCCTGCACCGGGTATCGCTCCGCAAGCGCTGCTGCCGTGCCAGGCAGGTGCCGGCCACGCAGGGTCAGGGCGAGGAATCCGCCACGCTCGATGCCGGCCCGGAACTTGGCATCGGCCAACTCCACCGAACTGCTGCGGCCGGACGAGTGAACCGGGTGAGACAGCACCGATCGGGAGATGCTGGTGCTCGGGACCAGGCCACGCTCCGGGTAGCGGAAGACTCCGGTCGTCGTGTCGTACTCGAGGTTGAAGTCGGCCGCCCGCAAGGCTTCCGTCACCCTGACGTACGTCAGGCTCGGGGGGATCTGCAGCTCGGGGAATCTCGCCTGCACCCGCGCCAGCAAGACCTCCTGGCTGATGCCGCCTGGAGGCAACGCGGAGGCCGCCTGGGAGATGCGCAGCGCGCGGTCCAGGTCGAGATCCGTCGGGTAGATCTCCAACCTTGGCGAGGCAGCGATCGACGAAACAGCCAGCCCGACAGCAAGTTCAACCAGTCGAGTATCCGCGAGGAGGTCGAGACCATGCGGTGCGGGGACGGCTCGAAGGTCGCGCAGCACGACTCCGCGCCCGGGCAGCGGGTCCGTTGCCCCCAGCCGGTCGGCCACCTTGCCGAGTTCGACCGCGTAGGCGGTGAGCTCGTCCGGGGCAGGATCATCGGTTCCAGACAAGGATTCCGCCAGAATAAGGACGGTCCCCCCGCCGGAAACTCCGGCGGTCCGGCTGCCACGACGGCGGACCGCCAACCGGGACTCGCGCGGCCGGTCGTCGCCGCCGTCGATCTCCGCGTCTTCAGGGTCGAAGCGATCGACGTCCCCATGCCGGTCGATCCACAGCTCGGCCTCCACTGCGGCCCGGACCACGGCCAGCGAGGCCGCCGCGATCCGTTCGGGAGTGTCGTCCCCTGCGCCCCGCCGAACCCGCAGTGCAGCCGCCACTTCCTGCACCGTCATCACCCGACCGGCATCGGTGACGATGTCGACGATCTCGTCCCGGACGGACTCCATCACCGGCGTCTCGGCCCACGACTTGGCCGCTGCCTGCTGGTGATTGGAGACAGTTCCCTGGTTGAGCGAAACCCACTCGGTCACCTGGGACTGCATCGGCCACGGCGTCCGCGGTTCCTGTTCCCCTGCTTTCGAGTCCTCGGTGATGGGCCAGCCGAGGGTGAGACGGACGACGCGATCTCGACTCGAATTGCGACGTCCGACCGGTTTAGTGACCAGGTCGGCGAGTTCATCGATCGACGGAACCCAGGTCGCCTTGACCTCAATCTCGCCGGGGTCGAATCGTGGGGCCGGCCGCGGCGATGGAGTGACGGTTCTCGGCCCGCTCGACTTCTTGACGGGGGTTTCGGCCTTCTCAACGGCCGGCTTCAACCGCGCCGACCATTGCTTGTGCCGGCGGTTCAGCTCCTTGCGCACCTTGGCGCCCGAACCTCGGGCCCGGGTGATCAAATATGCCTGAACCGCGAGCAATTCACCCACCGTCGTCGCACCGAGGTCCTGCGCAACCGAGACCGCTCGCGGTGACAGTCCTGCTGCCTCGAGAGGGGTGCCCAGCTGGGCGGCGAGAGCATGAGCCTCCCTGGTGGAGATCAGATCGGACGACTCCAGACCGACCGTTTCGGGGGTCGTTGCCGGCGCGATGGCATCCGCCTGGACGAATACGCTGCGCCAGGCATCTTCCAGTTGGCGCAGGGTTTCGAATCGCCGGTCGACGTCGCGGTGGAGCGCGCGGGAGAAGAACGCGGTGAGGTGATCGCGCAGGGCTGGGTCGAAGAGGTCCGAGGCGATCGCCGGGAGCTCATCGGAGGCCATCCGCGGGTCGCTCGCGCTGTCCCCCCACACCGGCCGCACCCCGGAGGCCATCTCATACAGGGTGACCGCGGCGGCATACCACTCGGCCTGGTTGTCATAGCGGGGACGGCGGTCGGTCTCGATGAAGGGGTCCTTGTATCCCCGCGTGCCAACGCTGACGTCCTTTTCCGAAACGTGGGACAGCGAGAAGTCGAAAAGCACCAGCTGGCGGGACCTATCCGCCCGCTTGAGGATGCCGAAGTTCTCGGGCTTAAGATCGCGATGCCAGACACCGTGACCGGCGAGATTGTCCAGCGCGGAAAAGAGATCCTTGCCGAAGCGCTCGAGGTCGTGATAGCTGAGGCGGCCCTCCGCACGCAGGTACGCGCCCAAAGAGGGTTCACCGGCGAAGGTTAAGGCCAGGGCGGTACGGCCGCCGATCTCCAGCGGTCCGTCGCCGATCAAGCGTACGATCGACCCACCGCCGACCTCCTGCAACGTGCGCGCCTCCGCCCGCAGCACCTCGGCCTTGTCCTCATCGAGCGCCACTTTCAGCACTCGGTCCTGGAAATCTGTCTCGCCGTCGTCGCGCTCGATCAGGCGCTGCACAAACAAAGCCCGTGCGGTGGCACCGGAGCCGAGTACCTTGACGACCTCCCAATCCCCATCGACTTCTTGCTTCGGCAGCGCGGTGAGGGGGTCCACCGACTGGTCGGGGAGCACGACCGCAGATGCGTCGTCCGCGCTCGGTCGCTGCAACTCATCAAGAAACGCTTCGGCGGAGTCCAGGCGCTCGTTGACGTCCGATCGAGTCGCTCCGAACACCAGGTCATCGAGCGCCGGGGAAATCCCGTCGGCGGCGGCGCTTGGGCGCAGACCACCTTCCCCTTGCAGACGGCTGATCAGTTCCTCGCGTCGGGCCGCCGGTGCCTGCCCGCTGAGCACCAGGTACGCGAGCGCACCGAGACCGAAGACGTCCAAGTCGACGGGGTCAGCGAACTGCTGCTCCGATTCGGGCGCGAGGTAGACACCGACGTCCCCGCTGTGTCGACCGGGTAGGGACGACGCCTGGATGGCGGACAATCCGGTGGTCTCCGGATCACGGGCAGCCGACTGCCAGTCGATGATCCTCGCGGTGGGGTTGCTGCCATCGGGCTTGGCCGAGACGTACACCGAGCGCGCTGCCAACGCACGATGGTACAGCGATCGGCTATGCGCATACCGAACCGCTTCGGCGAGCTGACGGACCAGATCGAGTCGGACGGCGGCGGTCAGCTTCTCGCCGTGGACCTGCAGAAAGGTGTCCAGCCGAAGGTCATTGCTCCCGTGCCGGAACAGGATGGCCGGGCCGTTGCCGTGCTGTCGCAGATCGAGGGCCTGGGCGATGCCGGGGTGAGCGATGCCTTGGAGCACTTGATATTCGCGCTGGGCTGCCCGTTGCACTGAGGCCTGGTCATCCTCGGTGGCTTGTTGCGCGGTCAGGTAGATCCGCACCCGACCGCGCTCGCGGACCAGGCCTTTGCGCTCGGCCAGCCGGTCTTCCCAGGTGGGCCCGATGTCGAGCACCTCCCGGTGGAGGTTCCAGTCGTCGCCGAACCGCAAGTGGCTTGTCGCGACTCGAATACCGATCTCTGCCAACAGGTCAGGGAGTAGTTTCGAGGCTTCGCGCATTGCCGTGGGATCGCGGCGCGGCGGCATTCCCAGCAGGTCTTTCCAGATCCAGGGCAGCCCGGCCGAGTTGTTGTCCCGGGCGTAGACCTTGGCCTCCTGCACCTCGTCCAACTCGGCGCGCAGTCCCGGTGCTGAAACGAAGATCGCCGGCTCGACCCGCGGGATCCGGATCTTCGGATCGATCTTGAGTTTGCGGGCCGCATGCTCCAGCCGACCCTTGAGCTCCTTGCTTTTCTGGTCGATCAGGTGCAACGGGTTGGGCAGGTAACGGCGATGACCGGTGTCATCCACGAAGGTCCAGGTGTCCCGGTTGTTGATCAGCCGCCCCGGGTGACCCTTAAGCTCGACGAGGTAGAGCCCGGTGTGGGTGGCGATCAGCAGGTCGCACTCGTTGACCCTGCCGGACGGCGCGGTGAACGAGAACGTGGCCCAGGCTCGGAACGGATCGCTCTGCGGCATGAGCTTGCGGACGTGGTCGAGCCCATCCTGCTCCCACGGAAACGGCGACGGCCGCTCCTGGAACCACCGCGTCGCGCGACTGCGCGCCTGACCAGCCATTCGGCCTCTCCTCGCCACCTGCTGTGATGCACCTATACCAACCTGTGGCGATGCTATCCGTCGCTTGGCTGCCACTGACCGGCATGGGACGAATACCTACGTCCAACCGTGGATGATTGACGAGATGACGATGTCTATCCGGCGACGCAAGGAAGCAACCGTGCTTGATCGGCGGAGATGACCCGAGCCACGGATTGGGTAGATTTCGTGCGGCCATCATCACGCACGGAAGTCACCCGGTAATTTCGGTGAATCCATCCGGCCCCAGCGTGAATTTGCGAGGTGGCTGGCCGATGTCCTTCTCGATGCCGCCATCCGGGGAGAGGCTCAGCGAACGTAACCTCCGCCGCCGCGGATGGCATCGCGTTCAGCAGCACGGGTCGCAGATCGCCGTCCGTGAAAGCCAGCAACGCTGTCTTCGCGCCCATGATGGCACCTTGTGAGTTCCTCTTCGGGTGGCCCGCACAGCAACTGGTACTGATCATGGACGAGGATCATTCCACCGTCACCGGCGCCCCACTGGTTAGCGACGGGACACAGCTTCAGGCCACCGTGGCGGTCTGGGTAGCGTCCCGCCAGCCGGTGGCGGCCAGGAGGAGAACGCCGGTCCCGGCGATCAGCGTGCCCATGACTAGCCCTGCCTCAGGGTTGGAGACCACCCACCTGTAAGGCGGGGCGATGCCGTAGATGTCGATGGTCTTAAAGGCACGTTGGCTGAGGGTCGCGTACAGGCCGATCGTGGGGTTCGCAGCGAGTCCGATGGCGGTGACGCTGAGGATCAGGGCCGCGAGCCGGCTCGGCAGTGGGCGGCGCCGGAGTCGGTAGGTCGCCCAGGCCGTGAGTAGCCAACCGAGCACTGCCCCGACTAGCCAGCCGACCGCGACCGCCACGGGCGCCCATCCTGGCTCCCCCGGACTGATTCTGATATGAACTATGACGTTTTCGTGCCCTGGCGTGGTGATCGTCGTCGTGTATCCCCGGAGGATTTGGCCGTCGCGGGTTGCCTCGAACACCTGGTGGATGCTGTCCAGCGGCTTGCCGCGAGCGAACGCGCCCCCGGTAGTCTGTTGGACCCGGCCCGGCATCCAGCCGGCCGTCCGCATCCGTGCCTGCGCGGACGCTAGCGTCCAGTCTGAGTCGTGGGGGTCGTAGAACACGTTTACGCTGGGCCAGATTTCCCGCCGTCCGTCGTTTCGGTTGACAGTGTTGGCGGTTCGTGGCTCGCCAACTACGATCGCGCCGAGCTGGCGGGCAGCCCCGTTTGAGGGCAGGCCTGCGGCGGTTTGCCAGGCCAGCCACGAGCCACTGGCCGCGCCGATCGCTCCAAGGATGAGCGCCGCCAGCACGGCTGCCACGACAGGGGCAATCCCCATTGGCAGTCGAAACCGCTGCCGCAGCGCACCTCGAGCGAGATCCACCACGTCGGCTCGGGTGGGCCGGCGGCGGCCCGGCTCGGCCGTGTCCATCAGGGTCGCCAGAATTTCGTCGCCGTGGGCCTGGCGGTAACTCCTCGGGTACCCCCAAAGCAGCCGTTGATACCAGCGTTCCAACTCGGCATGGGCCGGCACGTGAACCATGCCCGTTCCGGTGGCGGTCATGCCGAAGCCCCGACCACGATGGCCGTGAAGGCGAAGGTGGTGCCGGGGCGGGTGCGGAGGCGAGCTTCGGCAGCGTCAGCGTTGCGGCGCAGGCGGGCTGCCCGCTCGGCGAGCTGGCTGGCGCCGGCGTCGGTCAACCGGTAATAGCGGCGGAGTCGCCCCTCGACCACCTCCTGGCGGTCAGCAACAATGAGCTCCTGCTCCAAGAGGCGATCCAGAGCCCCGTAAAGCGTGCCAGCCCGCAACGTCACCGTTCCATCAGAGAGTTCAGCGACTTCTTGAGTCACCCCGTAGCCATGTTTCGGCCCTGACGCCAGGGCGGTGAGGATCAGGAATGTCGGCTCTTGCATCGTCGCCATCGCCATAGATTACGTCAGCCGATATATACCGTCAACTGGCCTATGCCCCCTAGTCAGTCATGCGCCCGTGATCAGGTGCTGACTCAATGGGTGACGGGCGCGGAGAGTGGCCAGCCCGCGGTGCCACTCGGGCTGATTGGGGAATCCCCTGCCCATGCGGTAGGTCGGTTCCTCCCCAATCACGTTCCTTGGCTCGCGATCAGGCCGCCTCGACTTGGTCGCGCACGATGACCCATGACTCGATCTGCCACGGTCTGGCCCTTTCGCTACGGCGACGCTGCCTACGATCGACGGCATGGACTTCGACCGCTACACCGTCGTGCTGCTGGTGACTCCGGACAACCCGCCGCAACTCTCGGAAGAGGAAGCCACCCGACTGCAGGACGCGCACCTGAGCCACCTGGCCGACCTGCACGATCGCGGCGTGCTGCTCGCTGCCGGACCGCTCGGCGACCCGAGCGGGCAACGCCATTTCCGCGGGCTGTCGATCCTGCGCTGTGAACCGGACGAGGCACTGCGTCTCAAGGGCGAGGACCCGGCCGTCCAGGCCGGCATCTTCGATCTTGCTGTAATGCCATGGATGCTGCCTGCCGGCGCGATCCACTTCACGCCGACGACTTTCCCGCGATCGACCAACGATGTGTAAACGCCGTCACGGCTTTGACCGCCATCAGAGTGAATGGCCGCGACTCAGGTAGGCACCTGCTGCCGGTGCCTCCTAGCCGGCGTGAGCGACGACGCGAGCCACGTCCGCCTCGACCTTGCTGGCATTGGCTGCCCGCGCGACAGAACCGCCTGGGGGTGTGCGGCGTCAAAGCAGCGACAATCAACGCTGGAGAGGAGTCCCTGGGTGGACGCGCAGCACGAGGCAGAGTTTGTCGCGTTCGTGGCGCAGCGGTCTCGAAGGCTGCGACCTGCTGACCTGCTGACCGGCGATCGTGGTCGGGCCGAAGATCTGGTCCAGAACGGGCTGGCGGTGGCCTACGCGAGGTGGCCATCGATCCGGGCGAACAACCCGGAGGTGTACGTCCGCCGGGCCATGCTGAACCGCTATCTCGACTGGTGGCGGAGGTTGCGCTGGCGGGAGTTGCCGTTGCCCAGCACTCCGGACGGTGAGGCGACGCTCGGCCCGGTCGGCGCCGACCATGCCTCGTCCGTGGTTCGCCGCGACGCCGTCCAGCGCGCGCTGGCGGAATTGACGGGATCGGTGCGGCGGCCGGGACGATGGCCGTGGTCGCCGGGCTCGCCCTCGGTGCGCAGTCGATGACCGGCCCCGGACGTGCCCAGATCAAGGTTACGGACCCGGCCGCGCCTTCGGCCAAGCAGGTGCCCAAGAAGCTGGATCAGCTGCCGGTCTCCACCGGAAAGGGCCCGTCGGTGGGGTCTTTCCTCGGTAATGACCGTCGGCCGGACGGCCCGAGCACGGTAATGGCACCGGCCCAGGGCAAGCAGAAGGAGCAGCTGTTCTGGATCACCAAGAACGCCCACCTGGCCTTCGCTGAACGGGCCGCCGGGAAGGGCGATCCCCGGGTCTTCCTCTCCTACCCGCTCCGCGATATCCCGGCGCAAGGTTTGTACGGGCAGACGGTGTACAGCGACTATTCCGTCGACCAGCCGGAGCGGGCGACGGTCCGGACCTTCATCGTGGGCCTGGTTCGCGGTCCGGTAACCAAGGTGCTGATCGACCTGCCCGGCGGGAGCGTCCCGGCTCATCTTGCCCCGGCCGAGAACCCGGACCTGGGCTCCGTGTACTGGCTCGTCACCGATGCCTTCGACAGCACAGGAGCGGTGACCGCCGCCGCTGCAAACCCAGCGTTCGGCAAGGACACGAACTCCATCGGACACACCGTCTACCGCGGCTCCGAGCCCGTCTTCTACCGCAAAGGCACTCCAGCGCGAGGCTGACCCGGCCACACCAGGCGGGAACGTGCGGCAATAGGGACTGTCGCCGTGGCGGGCCGCTGTTCGACCGGGAGGACAGAGGATGGAAACATGGCCCTCGACAGCCGGGCGGGACGTTCCATAGGAGGATCGACATGGCAGGTGATTCATCGTTCGACGTGGTCAGCAAAGTGGATCGGCAGGAAGTCGACAACGCGCTGAACCAGACGGCGAAGGAGATCTCCCAGCGGTACGACTTCAAGGGCACCGGCGCGGAGATCGACTGGAAAGACGAAGTGATCCTAATCCGGGCCAATAGCGACAAACGCGCTCTCGCCGTCCTCGACGTCTTCCAGACCAAGCTGGTCAAGCGCGGAGTGTCACTGAAGGCCATCGAGAGCGGTGACCCGAAACCCTCGGGCAAGGAGTACCGGATCGAGTCCACGCTTAAAGATGGACTCAGCCAGGAGAACGCGAAGAAGATCGCCAAGCTGATCCGGGAGGAAGGGCCGAAGGGCGTAAAGAGCCAGGTCACCGGCGACGAACTGCGGGTCTCCAGCAAGAACCGGGACGACCTGCAGACCGTCATCGCCCTGGTCAAGGAAGCCGACCTGGATTTCGCCGTCCAGTTCGTCAACTACCGCTAGCGCTCGCCGTCCCGGTGATCATCGACGTCCCCCAGCACCCCGGCTGTGCCCCTGATGACACCAGTTACATCTCCCGCAGCCGCAGAGATGTCTCTTTCAGTCCTCCTTGCTCTCCTTCCGGCCCCGGCCAGCAAGGCAGTTGCTGGTGAACGAAGAGAATCCCGCTCGGCGCGGGCGACTGCACCTGCTGGCCCGCTGCGTGCGCGGCCTGGAGTGGGTGTCCGCCGATGAGGTGAGCTCGACCCTGCCCGGGGCCTCGAACCTGGTGATGGATCAGCGGGAGGTTAGCTTCTCCCTGCCTGAACTGGATCCTGCGGTACTCACCTTGCGGACCGTGGACGACGTCTTCCTGATGGTCGGCGAACTGGGTGGCGTCGGCACGACGAAGGATGTGCCGCCGGTGGTTGCCAAGCGACTGGGAGCGCTGAACTGGAGCGCCGCCCGGAACCTGGTCGCTTCGCTGCGGGCCCTGCCCACCCGGCCGGCCTTCGACGTCGTGGCCAGCTTGGAGGGAAAGCGGAACTTCAACCGGTTCGACGTCGAGCACGCCGTGGGCACTGTGGTCGCTGACTACCTCGGAGGCAGTTACTTGCCGCGTTCCGCGGATGGCCGACCGGTCGGCGAGCCCGACCTGAGCGTGCGGATCTTCCTCCGGGATCGCCGGGTGCTGGCCGCCGTCCGACTCAGTCGGCGCCCGCTACACCGGCGCGAGTACAAGCAGGACACCGGAAAAGGTACCCTGCACCCGCCACTCGCCGCCGCGCTCAGCCGACTGGCAGACCCGGCCCCGGGGCAAGTCTTCGCCGACCCGTTCTGCGGAGACGGAACGATCCCGATTGAGGCGGCACTATTGACCCCGGGCCTGCGGGTGCACGCGGGCGACTTGGATCCGGTCAGGGTCGCCAACGCCCGGCGCAACGCCGCCCGGGCCGGGGTGAACATCGACTTCCGCCAAGCCGACGCCGGCCAGCCGAACCCGACCGGCGCGGCTCAGACCGGCACGGCCCTGACCGGCACGGGTCAGACCGGCACGGGTCAGACCGGCGCGGGTCAGAGCGGCGCAGCCGACATCCTGGTGACCAACCCGCCGTGGAACGTCACCGTTGACGGGGCCGGCAGCCTGGCACAGTCCTTCGCCCCGTTCTGGGAGCAACTGCCCGACCGGCTGACTGCCGAAGGCAGGGTCTGCCTCATCACTGACAGCGCCCTGAATATCCCGAAGAAATTGCAGCGCAGTAGTTTTCAGGAAGTACTCAGCATTCGAATCCGAATCGCGGGGCGGGTCTCGCACATCCTGCTCGGCGCGCAGGCAATCCGGACTCGACCGCAACTGCCGGCCGGTCCCGCGCAGTGGCGCCTGCAGGCCTTGGCGAAGGGAACGGTGGACGCCGAAGGCTTCTAGCCTTCCCTTCACAGCATTCCGGGTCCGCATCGCCGTACTGACCGACAGCCAGCACCTGCATACGGATCACCCCCAGCCGGTACGGGATTAGGGTGGAGGAGAGTGAGTGGCGGCCTTCTTGATGGCTTCCCGGATCCTTGAGTACGTGCCGCAACGGCAGACGTTCTCGATCCGGTCGATGTCGTCGTCCGTCGGTTGGGTGTTCCTTTTCAACAGTGCCGCAGCAGCCATGATCTGTCCGGGCTGACAAAACCCGCATTGGGAGACGTCGAGGTCGAGCCACGCCTGCTGTACTGGATGGAGTTGGTCGCCGTCGGCCAGGCCCTCGATGGTAGTGATCCGGCGACCCGCACAATTCACGATCGGGACGACGCAGGGTTCGATCTCCTCGCCGTCGAGGTGGCTGGTACACGCGCGGCAAACCCCAATGCCACATCCATATTTCGGTCCGGTGACGGCGAGCATGTCACGCAGCACCCACAACAGTGGCATGTCGGCCGGCGCATCGACGGTGACCGGTTTTCCGTTGAGGACGAAGGAATATCGAGGCATCAGCGTTCTCTCAGAAGTTGATCGGGAAACGGCGGGGCCGGGTACCGGTCGCCCGAGCATACGCATTGGCTACCGCGCCTGAGGCAGCCGGAACGCCCAATTCACCGGCGCCGCCGGGATCCCGTAACGAGTGCATAATGTGCGCCTCGAACTGTAGTGGGCTGTGTCGTTGACGCGCGAAATGGAAGTCGGAGAAGCTCCCTTCGCGGACGGCACCGCGATCAATGTGCAGTCCGGCCTGCAGAATGGTGGAGATGCCATCGATCACGGTGCCCATCAGCTGGGCCTCCAAACCGCGCGGATTGACGACGGTTCCAACATCGGCCGTCACCACCGCCTTGGTAACCCGGGGATTCTTCGGGTCGGTGGCGTCGATCTCGATCAGGCAAGCCACGCAGGAGCCATACTCCTCATGCACGGCAACGCCCTGAGCGTGACCGGTCGGCATCGGGCGACCCCATTGGCCGGCCGCAGCGACCTTATCGAGGACCGCCTTGACTGCCTTGCTCCTGAGCGTGGACCGGCGGAAGGCCACCGGGTCCTTGCCCAGTGCTCGCGCGACCTCGTCGACGATGATCTCTTCTGCGGTTCGCATCGTCCCGGACGTTACCGAGCGCCAGGCACCGGTGGGGGATCGGGAGCTCGATCCCGCCCCAGTCCTCCGAGAGGGCCCCGAGGTTGTACAGACCCGAGTCGCTAGGCAGCGGGCCGGCTGCGGCGAGTTCGGCGGCTGTCGTCACCTCGCTCTGGCTGAGCGCAGCGGTTGCAGCTGTCGCCGCAGTCCGGCTGCCGGACACGGCTGCGCCTTCACTCACCGAGGCCATCGCCTGGGCGAAAGACACCACCCTTCCCTTCGCGTAGCTGGCTCGGATCCGGTGATGGGTGGCCGGGCGCATCCGGCCGTGCCGTAAGGTCGTCGCTGCGACTCCACATCAGCTTCACCGGACGGCGGGTCGCCTTGGAAATGAGCGCCGCCTCGATTGCCGCCTCGAAGTTGAGCCGCCGCCCGAACGAGCCGCCACCCCGAACCACGTGCACCTTAACGGCTTTCGGTGGCAGGCCGATCGCCTGAGCGATGCTCTGTTGCGCATCGATCGGGGTCTGCGAGGAGAACCAGATTTCGGCGCGGGTGGTGTGCACGTCGGCCACCGCGGTAAGGACTTCCATCGGGGCGTGGCTGACGAACGCGAACTCGAACGTGCCCTCCACCTGCGTTGAACCACGCGGCGCAGCGCGCAGCGGTGGGAGGGCTGCGTGCAGGCGGGCCCGGATCTTGTCGTCGGACCAGGTCGCGAGCGGACCGGGAGCCCAGGTGATGCGGAGCGCGTCCCGGGCCTGAAACGCATGGTGGAAGGACTCCGCTACCACTGCCACACCACCAGCGATCTTGACGACCGCCAGCACCCCCGGCATGGCCCGAGCCGCCGCGGAGTCGACCGAGATGATCTTTCCGAAGACCGTCGGTGGTCTGGCCACCACTGTCGGCTTCGCTCCGGCCACCGTGAGGTCTCCGGCGTACTTCGCCTTGCCAGTGACCAGGTCTCGCGCATCGATCCGGGTTGCCGGGCGCCCGATCACCCGGTGTTTGTTCGGCGGTTTAGGTTTGCTCGGCACGTCCGGAGTGCGGACCTTCGCGGCGGCTGGGCTCAGAGATCCGAAGGTGGCCGTGCGTCCGTCAGGTGCAATCACCATCGTGTCTCGGGTACGCAGTGTCCGTGCCGGGAGGTGCCAGCGCCGGGCGGCCGCGGTCACCAGTTTGGCGCGGGCTGTGGCGGCCAGCGCGCGGGCGGGGTCGTACAGCGTGCTGACCGAACTCGAGCCGCCGGTGTATTGGTTCAGACCGGCATTTGCATCGGCGAGTGGGATGTCGATGTCCGCCAGCCGGGCGTCCAGTTCCTCTGCGATCATCATGGCGACGGCGGTGGTGATGCCCTGGCCGACTTCGACGCGCGGTAGGCGGACGACGATCCGGTTGGCTGCCGTGACTTCCAGAATCAACTTCTCGTCGTCGGTGCCGATCGCGATGACGCTGGGTGGTCTGCCGGCCGGGGCGGCCAGCGGGGCACCTTCGGCAGGTGGCAGGTCACCGTGGAGCGGCGCAGCCAGGGTCAGAGTGGACGCGGCCAGCGCGTAGACTAGGACCTTTCGGCGGGACAACTCTTGGGGCCGAGCATCGTCCATCGGTGCGACCCCCTCCTTCGGGGAACCGCCGCCGGGACGAGAACGCGCGAAGTCGTCCAGCAGAGCGTCCTTTTCAGTTGGAGAGACGTGAGTATCCCGCCCACCCAACGGATGACGCCCAGACCCCCACCTGTGTGACGTCCCGAAGGACTGCCACTCAATACTGTCCCCTCCACGGTTGTCAATGCCGCCCTGCTGTCGCACCTCACCCAGCGTCGACCAGTCGTAGCTGCTGGCGACCACCGTTCCCGCCAACCCGAGCACCCGCGGTGTCAGACAGTAATCCGCGAGAACCCCCAGAGTTCGTCCTACCGCTCGGCGCAGGACACCCGCTGTGCGTGGTTCTACCACACGTGGTGACGACATCATGAGCTCGTGGTCCTCACCGGTGCCGTCCTCGTTCTCGTCGGGATCGCTTTCGGCACCACCGCGGTGATCATCGTGTTGGTGCGCTGGTCCGACGGTCGCCTCCTGCGCCGGCTCCGGGTCGCAAAGAACCTGACCTGCGCCGAACTGGTGGCCGGTCCGCTGCCTCGAGAAGTGCTGCTCACCGGGCGGACCGCGCCGGGCCCCAGCGGAGTGTTACGTTCCCCGGCCTATGACACGGTGTGCGTCTGGTACGAAACCGAGGTCAGGAGCGGGACGCGCGAGGACCAGCCGGTCCCACACATGTACCGCAGCGAGCCCACCGACGCGATCCGGGTCGCGGACCGGACCGGCTCGGTGCTGGTGGACCTGGCGCTGCTGCGGCAAGTCGGCACGATGGAACTGTTGAACCAGGTCCGCACGGAGGCCACGCCCATCTCGCGTTCGGACGCCGCCAGTTCGGGCTCGGGGATCGCGCGCCTGGACGACGCCGGCCTGCTTCCGGCGTCGTCGCGCCCGCGGAGAGGCCGACGGTACCTGGAGTTACATGAGGCCACCATCGCGGTCGAGCTCGAGCTCAGCGTGCTGGGCCGACCCCGGCGGAGGTCGCGAGCCGAGACGGTGACTCTGGGCCGCAGGGGTCAGGCCCACCCTGGCACCCCTCAGGCTTGGATCGCCGAGCTCGAAGCCGACCGCGTGACGTCGGCGTGGATCCTGCTGATCTTTCCGCTGATCGGAGGAGCTTTGGCTGCGGTAGGTATCGGCCTGATCTGGATCGGTGCTTACTGACCGGCGAGGAAGCCGAAGGCCATTTCCGGCGCGGCGTCAGGCTCGCCAATCCCCCACCGTCTGGGACTGGCGCCTCTGCGAGACATCCTGGTGACCAACCCGCCGTGGAACGTCACCCGTTGACGGGGCCGGCAGCCTGGCACAGTCCTACCTGCGACCGCACCGACCTACCAGACCGCAACTGGTGGTCCGATCACCCGGTTGCGGCCGCCCTTCTTGGCGGTGAGCAGTCGGTGATCGGCCAGAGCCAGCAGCTCGGTTCCGGTAGCCGCTTCGCTGCCGAGGGCGACACTGAAGCTCGCCGTCACGGAAAGCCCTGCGGAGAGAGCCGCCCAGTCGTGCGACTGCACGCTCAGCCGCGCCCGCTCGGCGGCGGCGAGCGCGCCCTCAACTGAGGTGCCCCGGATGAGCAGTGCGAATTCCTCGCCGCCGAAGCGCAGCGCCGTGTCGCCGTCGCGACAGGTATCGCGCAGCAACTTGGAAAGCTGACGCAGAACAGCGTCTCCCACCAGGTGTGAATATCCGTCATTGACGCGCTTGAAGTGATCCACATCGACCATCACGAGTGAATGGGATCGAAGGTCAGTAGACAGCAGCTGGTCAAGTCGGCGGCGGTTGGGCAGACCGGTCAAGGAATCTTCGAAAGCCTGCTGCCGCAGGTCCTCGGAGCGGCGGTTGAGCTGCTCGTTCGAGCGTTGCAAGTCGGTGGCCCGGGTCTGCAAGATCACTGCTTGGGCTTGAGCTTTGGCCGTCTCCAGTCGCACGGCAGCCACGCTGGCGACGTGCATCGCTTTCTCGGAACTCTGTTTGGAAAGCAAGGCGAACAGCCTCTTGTGGTGCTCCAGCGCTCCGCGCAGGTCACCGACGTCTTCGAGGAGTGCTGCTAGCGCCCGGCAGGCATTGATCTCAGCCGCCGGGCTCGACGCTTCGGACAGGCACTCGGTCAGGAGTTCGAGCGCCTCGCGGTGGCGACCAAGGCGGCCGAGCACGATTCCGCGGGTTTCACGATGGTGAGTGATCATGATCGTCGTGTCGAGCGATGCGTCAGCCGGCCAACTATCGAGCAGAACGAGTGCCTCCTGGTGACGGCCGACATCGGACAGCGACTCGGCCAGATTGGCCAGGATGGTGTTCTCGCGGTAACGACTTCCTGCCTGGCGCGCCATCAGCATGGCTGCTCTGGACAGCGATACGGACTCCTCGGCATAGGCACGGGCCCGGATGAGGTCGCCCTCCTGTTCCGCGGCGATTCGCATCCCGTCGTAGACGCATGACACGGTATCGATGGCAGCACTCTCGGTGGCCTTGTCGCCGAGCAACCGTGCTGTCTCGCAGTACCGTTCGCCGAACTCCAGAGCCGCGCCCCATTGCCGCAGGGCCAGATAGACACTGGCCATTGCCTGCATCGCGACCATCGTCGCCGCAAGATCCGGACTCGCATCGGCAGCCTCCGTAGCGGCCAGGCCCTCCTCCAAAGCGGCATCGACGTCGCCGACGCACAGGAGAATTCGAGCCGCCGTCGCGTGTGCCTTGGCCAGGTTGGTCAGATCACCAACCCCTGCGCACAATTCGATGGACTGGAGGGCCCGAGCCATACCTTCGACCATCTCGCCGCGCCGGTACAGGATGCTTGCAAGTTCGGTCACGGCTCGGGCATGCATGAGCTGATCACCGATTGCCTCAGCCAGCGCTTCGGCCTGCTCCGCGTGCGCCTGCGCCCCGTCCAGGTCTGACGCGAGCATAAGAACCTGACTCGAAGCCAGCAGAGCAGCCGGGGACGAACCGTGCGGCAACTGCGATGGGACAGACACGATCCACAGGCCTCCATGGTTAGATCAAGAACATATTGGCACTTCGCCCAAGAATCTGGCCAGAGCGGCAGAAACTTGACAGCGGCGACGGTCAGTCCCGGTAAACCGGCGCAGGTGGAGCCGGGGCCGGGCCGAGCGGTCTCAGCCAACGCTGATAGATCCGCTTCCAGGTGCCGTCGGCCCGGATCCGCTCGAGCTGAGCGTTGACGAACCGCACCACGTCCGGAGATCCCTTCGGGATGCCGATTCCGGCCGGCTCGTTCGACAGCGCCCGCCCGACGATCGTCGTACCCGGGTCCTGCGCCGCGAGCCCGGCCAGCAGGACGTCGATGGTCGACACGGCATCCACCTGTCCCTGCTGAAGCAGCACCAGACAGTCGAGGGTGCTGTCGGTGCCGACCGGAACCGGGTGCGAGGCGGCCTTGGCGATCACTCGCAAACTGGTGCTTCCCTTGGTAGCGCAGACCTTGCGCCCGGCCAGGTCGGTGAAACTCTCGATCCCCGACCCGCGGTTGACCAGCAACCGCTGCCGCGAGGTCAGGTACTCGGTGGAGAACAAGATCTGCTGCCAGCGCTCGCAGGTCATCGTCATGGTGCGAACGACCAGGTCGACCTCGCCGCGTTGCAACACCGGAATGCGGTCGGCCGTGGTGATCGCCCGGAACTGGATCGCCTCCGGGTTGCCGAAGATGCCGCGGGCGATCTCCTTGGCGATTTCGATCTCGAAACCGCCAAGCTCGCCGGTCTTCGGGTCTCGAAAGCCGAAAAGGTAAGCGTTCTGGTCGATTCCGACGATCAGCCGGCCGCGATCCTGGATCTTCTTCAAGTTACCGGCCGGCATCTGGCCCGGTTTCGGGGTGGCCCCGCGCGGTCGAAGGCTGGCCCGCGGTTGGCAGACCGGCTGTGCCGGTGCGCTGGGTACCTTCGCCGGGTCCTCCACATTCAGCGGTCGCGGCAGTTCGGCCTGTACCTCGGCCGTGGGGGCGGGTGGCTCGAAGGCCGGTGCGCAGGCTGCGGTCAGCACAAGGGCGAAGGCCAGCGCCCCAGCACGCAGTGTGGTGATCACAGGTACTCCCGGATTCGGCGTTGCAACCCGACCACCGAACCGGCTACCTGTAGCCCGGTGAGCACGATGATGGCGGCGTTCACCCCGGCAAGGATTCCCGCGGCCTGCTGGGTGCGGCCGTCGAAGGTGGCATTGCTGCTGGTGATCCCCGTGGTGAGCGCGGCATCGAGGCGGCCGAACGCGATCGAAGGGCCGTCCACGCGGCGGGAGTCGATCGCCAGGTTCACCGCGTTCACGTACTTACCGTCGTCATCGAGCTTGCGCAGCGCGCGATGTGCCGAGAGCCATTGCTGGGCGGCAGCGCGGGCTTGCTCGACGCGCCGACGGTCGTCGGTGGTCGGCGCACCGGCGGCGGCCCGGTCGAGGAGCCCACCGGAGCCGTCCTTGCCGAGCAAGCGCTCGGCCTGGACGGCGAAGTCCTTTTCGAATCCGGCGCCGTCGCCACGGGCGATCAACGTGAGCGACTCGTCGGCCCGGGCCTGCAATGCGGCCACCCTCAGCTCGGCCAGCAGGTGCAGCTGCGCCGAACCGTCCCGCCGGCCGGCATCGATCCGCCCGGTCGCCCCAGTGACCGCGAGAGTCACCCAGAGCAGCGACGTCACCGCGGCGATCGTGGCGACCGCCATCCCGAGATTGACCATCCGCTTGGTGCGGCGGGAGACGAATACCTGCGCGGCCACCAACCCGGCCAGGAGTAGCAACCCGAGCAGCAGGACGGCCCAGGGAAACGCGACTGCGGCGTGTTGGGTGCCGGCCAGTTGCTCGGATTGGGTCTCGAAGAGTTGTCTTGCCGCCGGGAGCAGGCTCTGACGCATCAGGCCGGAGGCCTCGCGCAGATACGCCGCTCCCAGCGGGATGCCCTGACGGTTGTACGCGCGGGCGGTCTCGATCAGGCCGGTATAGACCGGCAGCCGATCGCTGAGCACCAGCAACTGAGTCGCTGCCCGGTCGTCGGTGATCCGCAGTGAAGCCGTCAGCGCGGCCGTGGCCTGGGCAATGTCGTCGGCATACCGCTGGCGCAGCGCGACCGGCTCCACCCCGCCGCCGAGGAAGGCGTTCGCCGCAGTGGCATCGGCGTCGGACAGCGAGCGATAGATGCTCTGCGCCTGGAAACTCAACGGACCGCTGCGGTCACCGACGTCGCTCACCAGGTCCGAGCGGTGCTGCACGGTGAGCACACCGACCAAGCCCGATGCCATCGCGACCAGGACCAGCACGACGGCGATGACGCTGAATCGACCCGGGGTGCTGGCGGCCACGTGCCGCAAACGACGAACCCGCCCACGCATCGATAGAACCTCGAAGACGTCATCGTGATCGCTGCGAACAATCACGCTATCACGGTCGAAACCGACTTTGTTGATGATTCGGGCTAGAGGAGGCTAGGCCCGAATCGGTTTACGTGCTGGGCGTATTCGTCGTAGGCGGTGCCCAGGCGACGGTGTTAGGTCGCTCCTCGAGGTGAACACCGGGTCTCCCCGTTCGAGACCGATGACTCGGTGCCGCAGCGCGCGATTCAGGGGACCTTCACGCGGATTCCTCCGACTTGGTCAGGGCCTGCCGCAGCCAGTCCTCTACGCCCGCGATGTGCACCGTGGCCCACGAGCGGGCGGCCTCCGGATCGCGGCTGGCGAGTGCCCGCTGGATTGCGCGGTGCTCATCGAGCGTGCGCTCAACCGCGGTGTCCTGGGTGAGCCCGCGCCACGTCCGGGCGCGTTGGGTTCGCCCAGACACCGTCTCGAGGAGCGAGCACAGCAGCGGGTTGCCGGTGGCTGTGGCAATCCGGCGGTGGAACTCGAGGTCATTGGCGACGAGCTCCTCGATCACCGGATCGGCCGGCAGTTCGTCGAGCAGATCAGCGAGCGCGCTGATGTCCTTGCGTGGCATCGCGATCGCGGCGATCGCCGCCGCCGCCGGCTCCAGGATCCGGCGCACCTGGAGGAACTGCAGGACGCTGTCGTCGCGATGAAAGTCCACCACGAAACCCACCGCGTCCATCAGCATGGCCGGGTCCAGGCTGGTCACGTAGGTGCCGTCGCCTTGGCGCACGGTCAGCACCCGGATCAGGGTGAGCGCCTTGACGGCCTCCCGCAGGGAGCTGCGCGACAACCCCAGCCGGTCGGCCAGGTCCGCTTCCCGTGGCAACCGATCGCCCGGGCCGAGCTCGCCGGCCACGATCATCTGCTTGATCGCCTCGATGGCGTCGTCGGTCACCGCCATCGTCAGTCCCCGTCCGGTGCGCCGGCGGGGCCTGCCGGTCGGTCAGCCAGCTGCTCCGCCAGGCTCCAGAGGAAGCCGATGCCCGAGTCGTCGCCCGCGTAGCTGTCCGACACCGCGAACAGCGGCCCGACCCTCGCCTGCCAGGCGAGGTTCGCCGGATCGTCCCGCAGACCCGCGCGCATCGCCTGGTAGTCCTCGACCTCGACGAGGTGGAAGACGTGCTGACCGTCACGCCAGATCCGCCAGTCGCTCACCCCGTGCTCGCGCAACAACCGAGCGACCTCACCGGGGATGGCTCGGTGCACCGCGTCGTACTCGTCCTCGCGACCGGGTCTGAGGACCGTATGCAGGGCTACCGTGGCCACTGATCGCACCTCCTGGATTGCGCGCGAGCATACATCCGACGAATACCTCCGACGTGTGGTTCAGGTTGGCGGGCGCAACCGGAGCTCCTGCATCCCGCCGTCGACCGCGAGGCCGATGCCGGTGGTCGAGCCGGAGCGCGGGCTGGCGAGGTAGGCGACCGCCGTCGCGACCTCCTCGGCGCTGACCAGCCGCCCGTGCGGCTGCCGGGCCTCGAGTGCCGCGCGCTCCGCCTCCGGGTCCTCGGCCCGGGCCAGCAGCCGGTCGATCCAGGGCGTGTCCGCAGTGCCGGGGTGCACGCAGTTGACCCGGATGCCCTCCCGCACGTGGTCTGCCGCCATCGCCCGGGTGAGCGCCGCCACAGCGCCCTTGCTGGCGCTGTACAGCGCGCGCTCGGGCAGCCCAGCCGTGGCGGCGATGGAACCGGTGTTCACCACCGCGGCTGCGGACGACCGGCGCAGGTGCGGCAGCGCCGCCCGGGTCGTCCGGACCACGCCGAGCACGTTGACGTCCAGCACCCGCAGCCACTCGGCGTCGTCGTTGGCATCGACCTGGCCCTGGGCACCGATCCCCGCGTTGTTGACCAGGACATCGAGACCGCCGAAGGAGTCGACAACGTGCTGGACGCCGGTCCGGACCGAGTTGTCGTCGGACACGTCGACCTGCACGCCGAGGATTCCGTCGGGACATCCGGAGGGGTCGAGGTCGAACACCGCGACCCGGGCGCCCCGACGGAGCAGCTCGGCTGCGATCGCGGCGCCGATACCGCTGGCACCGCCGGTGACCACGGCCACCAGGCCGTCGTACTCGCCCGGCATCAGGAGCCAGCCTTCACGAACGGGACCATCACCTGGCGCTGCCGGCCGAGGGAGTCGATCTCGACCTCGACGACGTCACCCGGCGCCAGGTAGGGAAACCGACCCGACAAGGCCACGCCCTCAGGGGTGCCGGTGAGCACGAGATCGCCGGGCTCGAGGGTGAGGTACTGGCTCAGGTGGTGCACCACGTAGGCCACGTCGAAGATCTGGTCGACCGTGTTGGAGTCCTGGCGCGGCTCCCCGTTCACCCAGCTGCGCAGGCCGAGCTTCTGGTGGGAGACCTCGTCGGGCGTGACCAGCCACGGGCCGAGCGGGCTGAAGCCGGGCGCCGACTTGCCCTTGCTCCACTGGCCGCCGGACACCTCGAGCTGGAACTCCCGCTCCGACAGGTCGTTGGCGACCACGAAGCCGGCCACGTGTCCGAGGCTCTCCGCGGGCGAGTCCAGGTAGGACGCTCGGCGCCCGATCACGATGCCGAGTTCGACCTCCCAGTCGGTCTTGGTGCTCCCGCGCGGGACCACCACGTCGTCATACGGACCGACTACCGTGTTGGGCGTCTTCAGGAAGATGATCGGCACCTCCGGAGGCAGCGACCCGGATTCGGCGGCGTGCGCGGCGTAGTTCATCCCGATACAGATCACCGCGCTCGGGCGGGCGATCGGGGCGCCGACGCGGAGCCCGTCCGCGCCGGCCAATTCGGGAAGCCTGCCGTCGGCTAGCGCTTCGACGACCCGAGCGATACCTCCGCCGGACAGGAAAGCGCCGTCGATGTCGGGGGTCAGGCTGGTCAGGTCGAGCGTGCGACCGGCGTCGAGGACGACGGGGGTCTCTGCCCCCGGCGGGCCGAGTCTGGCGAGCTTCACTGTGGTGCCTCCTTCGGACCAATAGCGCGATAAGTCGGATCTATTCGATCAGCTTGGCGAATCCTCCGCGAGAAAAGCCGGGAGAAAGCTGCGCGGAAATTCATCTGATGAATATCTTGACGCAACAAACATCCGATGTCTACCTTGTGAGCGCCATCACTTATCCATCGACTTGAGGAGCCACCCGACGTGATCCGGATCATCGCCATGGACACCGACGACGTCCGCTTCCGCACGTCGTTGACTCTGGACGGGTCAGACGCGATGAACCGCGACCCGGACTACTCCGCGGCTTACGTCCGGCTGCGCACCGACGATCCCGACGGCATCTGCGGCCACGGTTTCGTCTTCACCATCGGCCGCGGCAACGACGTCCAGTTGGCCGCCATCCGCAGCCTGGCCGGGCACGTGGTCGGGCTCGACCTCGAGGCCACGCTCGCCGACCTGGGCAGCTTCTGGAAGTCGCTGGTCCACGACTCCCAGCTGCGCTGGCTCGGCCCCGAGAAGGGCGTCATGCACATGGCCGTCGGCGCGGTCGTCAACGCGCTGTGGGACCTCAAGGCCAAACGCGCCGGGCTGCCGTTGTGGCAGCTGCTGGCCCGGATGGCGCCGAGCGAGATCGTCGACCTGGTCGACTTCCGCTACCTCAGCGACGCCCTCACCCCCGCTGAGGCGCTGGAGATCCTCGAGCGTGCCGCGCCCGGCCGCGCCGAGCGCGAGCAGGCGCTGCTGGCCAACGGCTACCCGGCATACACCACGACGCCCGGCTGGCTCGGGTACGACGACGCCAAGCTGGCGCGGCTCTGCACGGAAGCCGTCGGCGACGGGTTCACCCAGATCAAGCTCAAGGTCGGCGACAACCTGGACGACGACCGGCGGCGGCTGCAGATCGCTCGGGAGTCCGTCGGGCCGGACGTCGCGATCGCCATCGACGCCAACCAGCGCTGGGACGTCGCCCAGGCGATCGCCTGGGTCAACGAGCTCGCTCCGTTCGACATAGCCTGGATCGAGGAGCCGACCAGCCCGGACGACATCCTCGGCCACGCAGCCATCGCTCGCGCAGTGGCCCCGATCCCGGTCGCCAGCGGCGAGCACATCGCGAACCGCGTCGTCTTCAAACAGTTCCTCCAGGCCGATGCCCTCCAGGTGCTACAGCTCGACGCGACCCGGGTCGCCGGCGTCAACGAGAACGTCGCCATCTTGTTGCTCGCGGCGAAGTTCGGCGTCCGGGTGTGCCCGCACGCCGGGGGCGTCGGGCTGTGCGAGGTGGTCCAGCACCTCTCAATGTTCGACCAGGTGTCCGTCTCGGGGTCGACCGAGGGTCGGATGATCGAGTTCGTCGACCACCTGCACGAGCACTTCGTCACGCCGGTCGTGATCAGCAAGGGGAGTTACCAGGCTCCGCTCGCCCCGGGCTCCGGCGCGGAGATGCTCGCGGACGCCATCGAGCAGAACAGGTTCGCGAGCGATGTCTGAGCTCCCCCTCGGCAGGCTCGGCTACGGCAGCGCCGACATCGGCAACCACGTCCGGGCCCTGACCGACGACCAGGCTCGCGAGCTCCTCGAGACTGCGTGGGACGGCGGCATCCGGCACTTCGACACCGCACCGCACTACGGGCTCGGTCTCTCCGAACGGCGCCTCGGCGCCTTCCTGTCCACCAAACCACGTGCGGAGTATGTCCTTTCGACCAAGGTCGGCCGACTCCTCGAGCCGAACCCCGACGGCGCCGACCGGCTCGACGACGAGGGGTTCGTCGTCCCGGCGCAGACCCGGCGGGCGTGGGACTTCACCGAGGCCGGCATCCGCCGCAGCCTGGAGGAGTCGCTGATCCGGCTCGGGATCGACTCGGTCGACGTGCTCTACCTGCACGACCCCGAGCGCCGAGACCTGCACGCCGCCCTCGAGCTAGGGCTTCCTGCGCTGTGCCGGTTACGCGACGGCGGTCTGGTGCCCGCGATCGGGGTCGCCTCGATGAGCACGGATGCCCTGCTGGCCGCCGCCCGCTCGGGCGTGGTCGACCTGATCATGGCCGCGGGCCGCTACACCCTCGCCGACCAGGACGCCGCCGCCGCAGTCCTGCCCGCGTGTCGCGAGAACGGCGTCGGAGTCGTGGCCGCCGCCGTGTTCAACGGCGGCCTGCTCGCGACCAGGCCCACCGGCCAGTCGACCTTCGACTACCGCGCCGTTCCGGACGACGTCCTGAAGCGGGCTCGGCGGATCGAGGCAGTCTGCACCGCCCATGGTGTGCCGCTCGCCGCCGCAGCCCTGCAGTTCCCGCTCCAGGACGACGTGGTGCGCTCGGTCGTCGCCGGAGCAGCAGTCCCTGACCACGTTGCTCAGAACCTCGCCCACATGTCGGTGCCGATCCCGGCAGCGCTGTGGGAGCAGCTCGCAGACGAAGGGCTGGTGACCCGATGACCGGCTCGACCACTCGGGTGATCGACAGTCACCTGCACCTGTGGGATCGACAGGTCAGCGACTACGCCTGGCTCGGGCCCCAGCACGGTGAGCTGTACAACGACTTCGGCGCCGAGGCCGCCCTCCACGAGCTCGAGCTCGCCGGCGTCGACGCGGCCGTGCTGGTCCAGGCCGACGACTCGGTCGCCGACACCCGCTACCTGCTCGGCGTCGCCGACGCCTTCGACTTCGTTGCCGGGGTGGTCGGCTGGATCGCCCTCGACGACCCGGCGACGGCTGCCCGGCAGCTCGAGGAGTACGCCGATCAGCCGACGTTCCGCGGGGTTCGCCAGCTCACCCACATCGACCCGCGCGCCGACGTCCTCTCGCTTCCTGCTGTCCGCCGTTCCCTGGCCGTCCTGGCCGGCACGGGACTGCCGTTCGAGGTACCCGACGCCTGGCCACGCGACCTCGCCACCGTCGCCGACCTGGCCGCCGACCTGCCCGATCTCGTGGTCGTCGTCGACCACCTCGGGAAGCCACCGCGCAGCCGGGCCGAGGACCTGAGTGCCTGGGAGGCCGACCTGCGCACGGTCGCCGATCGGCCGAACACGGTCGCCAAGGTCTCCGGCCTCCACCTGCCGGGTCAGCCGTTCACGACCGACGCTCTGCGCCCGGTCCTCGACGTCGCTCTGGACGCGTTCGGGGCGAGCCGACTGATGTACGGCGGTGACTGGCCGATGACCGTACTTGAGGGCGGCTATCAGCGGCACTGGCAGGTGATCCGAGACCTGGTCGGCGAGCTGTCCGCGAGCGAACAGGCACACCTGCTCGGCGGAACCGCGAGCACGGTCTACGGACTGAAGGCCAAAGACGGAGGAGCCCGATGACACAGAACCTGCTCGAGGTCGAGGGTGTCGCCAAGGGCTTCCCCGGCGTCCAGGCGCTCAGCGACATGCACCTGAACCTGCGTCGCGGCGAGGTGCTCGCCGTCGTCGGCGAGAACGGCGCCGGCAAGTCGACCCTGATGAAGCTGCTGACCGGCATCCACCAGCCCGACGCGGGCACCTTCCGCCTGGCCGGCGAGCCCTTCGTTCCGCGCGATCCCAAACACGCGCTCGAATCAGGCATCAGCATCATCCACCAGGAATTCAACCTGATGCCGCACCTGACGGTCGCGCAGAACATCCTGATCGGAAAGGAGCCACGGACAGCGCGAATGTTCCTCTCGGAGCGAGCGTTGAACCGGGCCGCCACCGATCTCGTCGACCGTCTCGGCCTCCCGCTCGACGTCCGCGCCCTCGTCGGCAACCTCACGGTGGCCAAGCAGCAGATGGTCGAGATCGCCAAAGCCCTGTCCTACGACGCCCGAGTGCTGATCATGGACGAGCCGACGGCCGCGCTCAACGACGCGGAGGTCGACACCCTGCACGACCTGATCCGGCGCTTCGTCACT
>JANNPJ010000486.1:0-2797 GCA_031400005.1 Kineosporiaceae bacterium
CGCGCGGGTGGGTATCGCCGATCGCTGGCAAGCAAGCGAAGAGTGGCTTGCTGACCGATCGAGAGTCCTCAACGAGGAACTTGACCGGCTCTCCTCGATCGAGACCGCGCCAAGCGCCGCACTCAATGCCCGCGTGACGAAGCTGGTCGTCAGGCTCTCCACGCATCCCGAGGCTTTCGGAGAAACCCTCCGACGACTGAACGAGGCGCTGGACGCTGCCACAGGCCTCGCCGGCTTCGGGTTCGAGCCGCTGGCTAACCTCATCGGCGAGCTTGGATCGGTCATCCCGCAATCGGCCGAGTTCGATGCGCTTCACGACCGCCTCGTGGAGCAAGTACGCCAACGGACGGGTGACGTCGCGGCGGGCGAGATGTATCTGCAGCGTGCTGTTCAGCTCTACGGTGCCGAGCGCCGGTCGGAGGCCATCACCGCAGCCGGCCGTGCCCTTCCGCTCCTCTACGCCGAGGAGTCAAGGGCGCAGCTCCTGCGCGCGTTGGACCTCATAGGCGAGTGTTATCTGGCCATGGGGCTTCCGTGGGCCGCGCGAGGGTCGTGGCTCATGGCGGCCAGCCTCGCTGGCTCAGACGCCGAGGGGTTCGGTCGAGGCTTCCCACGGCTTGTTGTCGTCCTCGATCGCTTGCGCTCGGTCGAACTGCGACTCGGCCGTCTTCCCGAATCGCTGTCAATCCACCGCTTGTACAGGCTCGTCGCGTCTGTCGTGGCGCGGGAATACGACGGGATGCGAGACGACATTGCGGAAGCCGATGTCGCGTATGAGTCCGTGCTCGCCAACGCCCTCCTCAACCTCGACGAACGAGGTCTTGCGCGGTTGGTGAAGCTGCCCGACTTTCTTGATACCGAGGACCTGCAAGTTGCTCGGGCCGCCCTTCTCTTCGCGCTGGGGCACGTGGCGACCTTGCCCGACTGGGTCGGGGTGGAGGCAGCAGGGGAAAGGCTGTTCCTGTCCAAACTCCGCGCCGCTCAAGGTGGCGTCAAGCTGGAGACTGGCGCCGCCGGTCGGCCCGATGACGGGACCCTTGAGACCCGGATTCTGGGCGTGTGCATCCGGGCGGAGTTCGAGGGAGGCAGCGCCGCGAAGGAGACGGCGGAAACCATCCTTGCCGCCATGGAATCCGTGCTGGCCACGACAGCTGGTCGCGGCTTCTTCGGCATGGTCCCCCTTGTCGTCATTCAGATTCGCCCGGGACATTTCACCGCGTTTCCCTGGCGTGTTGTCGATGACACGGATGGCGATCCGATCGAGGTGGCGGTTGCTCGATTCGACCCTTCGCACCTCACGATTGCAGAGCAGGGGCAGGTTCACGAGGCGGTGGTTGCGGTAGTTGCTCGGATCGTCGCTCGTGGCTTCCATATCGATAGGCTCGATGAGACGTTGCCCTAGCTCTTTGGCGAGGAAGGGGCCCTGGCGAGGGCGTCCAACTTCACCGGCAGCTTCGTTACGGCTGGCGATCTGTATGACGGCTTGGCAACAGGCATTGACGGACTGCTCAGCGGCGAAGAAGCGGCGTATCCCCCGACAGATATGGGGCCGACCTGGGACGACGTGCAGCTCAGCGGGCCGCTCCATCAAGGGGCTGCCGATAAGGACTCCACTGCCGGCCCTCTGGAGCTAGGCTCGTTTCGTCACGACGAGATGCGCGTCGAGTCCGTCATCGATGTACCGGTATGGGACCGTGCGCGATGGAAGGGACTGGGTTTCTTTGTCGAGCCCCAAGGCCCGCCAATGGTCGCCCTGCTGTTCACCGACCCCTCCGCAGCATCGACGATCTGGCGACAGTGGCACCAGAAGTTCGGCAATGAGGATGCAGCGGATCAGCTCCGGTTCTCGATTGTCACGGATGTTGACCCCAGAGACCGGTTCACCTACCGGGTCGTTATTGGCCCTGCGCCTGAGGCGGCATTCGATGGCGCGGCAAAGATCGTCTTCTCGATCGCGCGCGTGCACGAGATGAACCCACCCTCGGACGCCAACCTCCGGGCATTTCGGGCCGAGTACGAACGGAATGGGGGGGTGCCACATGGCGATCGCTGTCATGCCACCGGGTGGGATGGACATCAGCCAGTCGAAGATCCTCGGGATGGTCTATCTCTCGCGCGTCAGGTTCGTGGCCGCAAAGGACGTCTCTGACCACGATCTCGAGGTTGTCGCAGTGCGCGAACGTGAGCGATCCGGGGGCAGGTCCCGCTTAGGTCCCCTGTGATCCTCTTGAGGGCACCAGCGACCACAGCTGACGCGAACCGGAGGGTCAATAACGCCTTGCCAGCTCGCCTCCCTCAGTAGTCTCCGGGGGCCCACGACCTGGGTCCAGCTCGCCATGATCCCGACGGCTCCTACCGCGAACCGACCCTTGGGGAAGACCTGCTATCTCGAAGACAGCAGGGCTAGAGGGCTCGGGGAGTCGTCATTGCGCTCCGCCAACCCCTTGTGGCTACCCAGACTGAGCGTCCGGCGTGCCGAGAAATTGCTCAGTTAGCAGGTCTTAAGCGTTGTGGCACAGGCTCTCATTGAGATTCGCAGGCTGAAGCGGCGATTCTGAACGGGAAAGGGAGCTGGAGCCGACACTCAGATTCGAACTGAGGACCTGCTGTTTACGAAACAGCTGCTCTACCGCTGAGCTATGTCGGCCCGGGTTTCACGCTCAGTTACAGCCGATAACTGGCGATTCCACCGATTCCGGTTGACGCACAACGCTCGAATAGCTGATGATTGTGCGACCAGCTATGGCGACACAACGAGAGCTTTCGAAACCTGAGGCGCCCTCCGGCGCTGCCGATC
>JANNPJ010000766.1:0-6000 GCA_031400005.1 Kineosporiaceae bacterium
CCATGATCTGCCGCGCCTCGCCGCCATAAGGCAGCGTCATGCGGATGCCGGGGATAGTCTGAATCTGCGAGCGCAACTGCAGGCGCGCATAGTCGTAAAGCTGCGACTCGGCCACCTCCGCCACACGATCTGGCCTGGGACTTCACCAACGCTTCCGGCGCCGCATGCCCGGGGCTACACCCGCTTCGCGTCAGGCCAGGACCTGGTCGACACCACCAGGCTCATCGACGCGGACGCCTCCGGTGGCTACCTGTCCACGATGGCCGACCTGGACCGGTTCCTGCGCGCCCTGTTCGACGGTACGTTGCTAGCCAAAAGCCAATTGAGGACGATGAAACAGACCGTCCCGGTCGACGAGCAGACCGAGCGGCTGTGGCCAGGCGCCCGCTATGGACTTGGCGTGTTCTCGCGTCCGCTGCCCTGTGGCGAAATCGCCTGGATCCCCAGCGGCGACCAGGTCGGCTACAGCACGAGAACCGGTGTCACTGACGATGGCCGCCGCAGGGCGGTGATCTCGATGTCCACCGAACTGTTCGATTCCTGGGGCAGCGCGATCGCCCAGGATTCCGCCGCCCGGACCTTGATCGACCACGCGCTGTGTGGCAGGCAGTGAAATGATTTACCCGTAAGGGTCAAACGCGATTCCGCTCGGCATCGCCTCGGCCAGATCGGACTCAAAGCTTCCGTCCTTGAGAGCCAGGTTGGCTTTGCCGAAGTTCGCCTGGGTCAATGTGTTGCGGACGCCGGCTGGGAAATTCTCCCAGCCGACAAGTGTCGGATACTGCCACGCACCATAGTGATTCTCTGCGACCTCATTGAAACCGGCTAACCGGAAGTGGTGCGTCGAACTGCCGTCCTTGTGGTAAACGGCCTTCGGGTGGGTGCCTTCGAAGGCGACCTGTGAACGATCGTAAGTGTTGTAGGCGCCATGCGCCGATCTCGAAACATACTGTACCTGATTGCTATTCACCCACACGACAAGGTGTTCGAAGTCGTGTCGATGCCCGCAGCAGTCGACGTTGGCGACCGCCTGGTCCTTTTCGAAGTACAGGGCGTACATGTAAGCGCACCACCCGTTGTTGCACTTCGAACGGGAGTAGGCATTGGTGTTGTCGAGATCGGAGGCATCGCGGCAGTCTCCCCGGAGGCTGCCACTGTTTTTCAAACCACCGTTGAGTGTCCCGTCCGGACCGATGGCCGGTGTGGGGTAACAGCCGTCCGTGTCGTAGTCGAGCGCCGGCTGCCACATAAGGTCCCCGGCCGGGGCGCTCCCCGGAAGCTTTTGCGGAGGAGCCGCCCAGGCCATGGCTGCAGGAAGGAACAAAGTGGCGGCAACCGTGGCGATCAGAGTACGGGCGGCGAACCTGAAACGCCGACGTCGGCGCGCGCTCCCGCGATCGGTGGCATCCATGCCATTCCTTTCGGCTGCCCAATAGGTACCGGTCACCTTAGGAACAAAACAGAACGACGGATAGGTCTGTCTCAATGTTGGCCTAGAAGTTTCTGCTTGTTCGACTTTGTACCCGCTACGCCCCCCGCGTCGACGGATTTACCGGTGCCGCTTTCACGTGCAGATTGTTATGGTCAGCGGTGGAAAGGGGGGCGATTTGTAGCCAATTGCCCCGGTATGGCGCGGCGTGCTTGTTCCGGCGCTACCACGGGTTCGGAGGAACTGAGCCGCTGACGCGGAAATGTGGGGATCTGGGCAGGTTCACCGAACGCCGTTACGGTGGCCCGATGAGTAGCGCGAAAGCGAAGGTCGGCGAGGCAGACGTGGTCGTCGTCGGGGCGAGTATGGCGGGCCTGCTCGCGGCCGCAGCCGCGGCGGTGGCCGGTCGCCAGGTGACGCTGGTGGAGCGCGATCGGCTCCCGGACCTGCCGGTGCCGCGGCACGGTGTCCCGCAGGGCACCCAGCCGCACGTCTTGCTGCACCGCGGGTTGGTCGCCATGGAGGGTCTGCTGCCGGGGATCCGCGAGGAACTGATCGCAGTCGGCGGTATCCGCGTCGATACCGGACGGCTGCCTTGGTGCGGTGAGCGTGGCTGGGCTGCACTCGACATCCCATCGTTCGAGATCGTGTCAGCTACCCGGCCTCTCGTCGAAGAGGTGCTGCGCCGGCGAGTTCTGGCGCTGCCAGGGGTGCGGTTGCGCGAAGGTGTGCGCGCGGTCGGACTCGAGCGGGACGGCGCCCACTGGCGGGTTCTGCTGCAGTCGGCGGACGGCGAGGACGTGGTGCCGGCCGCCGCGATCGGCGAGATCGTCGTCGATGCCTCCGGGCGCGGCTCGCGGCTGCCGCAGTGGCTGTCCATGCTCGGCATCGACACTGTCGGCAGTACGGAGATCGACGCCCGGCTCGGCTACGCGACCCGGCTCTACGCTCGCGAGCCGATCACCGGTGGGCCTGTCGGCGTCGTCATCGCGGCCACCCCGCCCGCGCCGCGCGGCGGGCTGGCGCTGCCGGTCGAGGGCGGCCGCTGGATCGTCGCTGCGGTCGGCGTCGGCGACGAGCGACCGCCCCGGGACGCCGCCGGATTCGAGGCTTTCCTCGCCACGCTGCGCGACAGTGCGCTCGCCGACCTCGTCGCTGGCGCGACGCCGCTCTCTGACGTTGCGGTACACCGACAGACGGCGAACCTGCGCCACCATTACGATCGGGTGGCTGGCTGGCCGCCGGGACTGCTCGTCGTCGGCGACGCGCTGTGCGCGTTCAACCCCGTGTACGGGCAGGGAATCGCGGTCTCCGCGATCGAGGCGGAGTTGCTCCGCGAAGCGCTGGCCGATGGATTCACCCCGGACGGCGCGACGGCGTTGCTGCGCCGTTTCGTCGCCGCCACCACGTTCCCGTGGGCGGTGGCCACCGGTGTCGACCTCAAGTACCCGACGACGGAGGCCCGGCCCAACCTCGGCGCACGTCTGTTCGACCGCTGGATCACCGAATTGGAGCTACTGCAGGTTCACGGCGACCATCGCGCCAGGAACGCTTTTCACCGCGTCTATCACCTGATGTCCGGTCCGTCCGCGCTGCTGCACCCGGCGCTCGTCGCCCGAGTGCTGCGCGCCCGGGTCCTCGGCCGTGGTCCGGTGACCCCACGCCCGGCTGCGCTCGCCGCCCTCGCCGCTGACACTTCGCTACCCGGTCACGCCCCAGGACAATCGTGAATACCCCACTATCGCCGTCCGGAACGGAGCGGACTGACGAATCAACGGTCCAGATCGGCGCTCTCGTTCCGCTCACTCGGCCGGGCTTGGTCGAAGCCGGCCGACACCTGCTCGCCGGCCTCGAGTTGGCTGTTCGCGACCTCAATGACGGCGGGGGGATCGTCGGCAGACCACTCGAGCTGGTGGTCCGAGACACCGCGGGTGATCCGCAGCGGGCCGCGGCTGCGGTCGATGAATTGGCTCGCCTGGGCGTGGCTGCGCTGGCGGGGGAGTATCACAGCGTCGTCGCGCGCGCCGCGGCCGCCAAGGCCGATGCCCTCGGTCTGCCGTTCCTCTGCTCGTCGGCGGTTCTCGACACGCTCACCGAACAGCCAACGGAATGGGTCGCGCGGCTGGCCCCGGCGCAGTCCCGCGGCTGGCCGATCTACGCCGAGTTCCTCCTCAGCGCGGGCCACCGTCGAATCGCCGTCGCCACCGAGCCGAGTGTCTACTGGGCCACCGGGGCCCGGATCCTGCGGGACTACCTCGCTCCACGCGGCGGCACGGTCGTCGAACTCGACCTGCGCGCGCTCGACCCCACGGCCGCGTGCGACGAACTCGTCGACAATCGCGCGACGGCCCTCCTGCTTCTGGTCGGCCACCCGGAGCCAGCGGTGTCGATGGTCAAGGCGGTCCGCCGCGATCAGCGCCTCGCCGAGATCATGATTGGGGCTCCGGCCGGGCAACCGGAGTTCGCCGAATGGACGACGATGCTGGGCGACGACGGCGCCGCGATCCCGTTCTTGCGCTACCTGCCCGAGAGCCTCAGCCCACTCGGTGCCCGAGTCGATACCGCCTTGCGCGAGCGGTTAGCCGAAGCGCCTTCCTTCGTCGCCTTCGAGGGCTACGACACGATCACTGTCCTCGCCGATGTGCTTCGTTCTCACGGCACAGACCGGGCCGGCATTGCCGAATCCTGGCCGCGCGTTGCCGTCGAAGGCACCCGCGGGCACGTTCAGTTCTCCCGCACGCCAGGTATCAGCGTCTGGCAATGGGCTTGGGCGCCAATCCACGTCGTTGATCGAGATCCGGCCGAACCCGGTCGGTTTCGGATTCTTTACCCCAGCTGAGAGCACGGCGGTCCGACTCACATCGGGCCTGTCCGCTCTGAGCGGTGGCGATCGGCTGGTGCGACACTTTGATAGCGAGGCGGGGTGGGGAGGCCGTCAGCGGGCATAGATGGAGGAGACCTGGATGGCAATTACCACGGTGGTCTTGTTCGTCGCCTTCCTCGCGCTGGTGGCCGGTGTACGTACCTGGATTCAGGTGCGCCGAACGGGCGATACCGGGGACCGGCGCGAAGCGGCGCGCCGGGCCCCGGTCCAACGTCAGATCGACCTTGTGGCGGCAATTGGTGCCACCGCGGTCGGGGTGGCCTCACCGGTGGCGAACGTGCTGGGCCTGGATCCGGTGGTGCGCAGTTCCGCGGTCGCAGTCGGTGGCCTGGTGCTGACAATCCTGGGCACGATCGCGACCTTCGCCGCTCAGCTGGCGATGGGTGATGCCTGGCGTGTCGGAGTCGATCCGGATGAGCGGACACCACTGGTCACCTCGGGTCCGTTCCGGTTGGTGCGCAACCCGATCCTGAGCGCGGCGCTGGCTACTTGTATCGGGCTGACTCTGATGGTGCCGACCGTGGTGAGCCTGCTCGGCCTGGCCGCGGTCGTGGTCGTGGTCGCCAATCAGTTGCTCGTCCGACTGGTCGAGGAACCGCATTTGCGCCGGGTCCATGGTGAGAGATACCTGAACTACGCTGCGGCCGTCGGCCGGTTCATGCCGGGCCTCGGCCGCCTCAAACAGTGATGACCGGCCACGGTCGATCGCGATTGCCGATCGAGACTGCCGAGTCGATGGTGTGGCGAAGGTCCTCGGTGACGTCAACTGGCTGACGGGTTGGACGGGCCGGACGGCCGTGGCAGGCGCAGCCGGCAGCCACCGGGATGACGCCGGTCGGTGTCTTGCTCTGGACCGCGGCCTCGATCTCGATCTCGATCTCGGAGAGCATGCGCCGCCGGGCCTGCGGGTCGATGAGGTGGCCGCGCACGAAGACACTGTTGATCTGCGTGGTGTTGCCGATGTCGTGCAGCGGATCGGCATCCAGCAGGACCAGATCGGCGACCTTGCCCCGCTCGACCGTGCCCTGATCGTGGCGGCCGAGGTTGCGAGCCGGCTCCAGGGTCGCGGCCCGGAGGACCTGCGCCGGCGTGAGGCCGGCCCGCACCAGGAGGCGAAGTTCGTCGTGCAGGCTGAAACCCGGCAGCAGGTATGCGGTGCCGAGGTCTGTGCCGGTCATCAGCGGTACGCCCGCCTTGGCAAGGTGACCGACCAGGCGCAGTCGTCGGCCGAAGAGTTCGCGGCGCTCGGTGCTCTCCTGCGCCGAACGACCCTTCAGGAAAGTGTTCTCGTTCGCCAATTTCCAGTACGCGAGCAAGTCCGCACTCGCGTAACGGAAACGAGGATCGTCGTGCGGCACGTCCTGCGGAGGTCACAGGTCCAGTGCAGGACAAGCGTGGGTGTCACGTGCGTGCCGTTGCGGGCTAGTCGCTCGAACACACGGGCGGCCTTGTCTGGGTCGTAACTGCGCGCTGCGGCGTACTCGACAGGGTGGAGCCCGGTGAACCACCCGGCGTAGTCGCCGAGCTTGCCCCGTGGATCCGCTGGCCGGTATGGGTGCTGGCCACCGTCGTCGTCCTGCCGGTTCGCCTGCTGTGGGGGTTGCTGGTTGCTGTGCCCCTCAAAAACCGGTGCTCGAGGTAAGAATCTGCCCTGATCACCGGTTCTTGAGGGGCACAGCAGCGATTC
>JANNPJ010000771.1:0-1617 GCA_031400005.1 Kineosporiaceae bacterium
GCATGATCTCGTTTCCGGCGATCGTCCCCAGACGAAGCGGCGCATTGCAGCGTGCGATCTCGAGACTCGCAGCCGCCCGCAACCTTGTCCGAGCGTGGGACGCGTCGCGTGCGGTGAGCTCGGCGTCGAGCAGCGTGCGCAGCAGCTCGTCCGGCCGCTGGTCCGCCGCATGCCTCGTTGACCAGGGGCCCATGCTCGGCCTTGCTGCCCAGCGCGGCTCGCGTCGCCCGGTGGCAACAGCTTCCGCACGAGATCGACACGTGTCCTGTTCAGCAGCGTCACCGTGGTGGAATCCATGCGCGACGATGTTTCGGCAGAGTTACGGAATGGTGTTAAATCCCAGCACCGGAATGATGACGCGGGGCCGGCTCGCCGGACCCGGGCCAGAACAGAGTACGCGACACTGGTTACGGCGATCCCCGACGCAGCCGACGTCTCCTCAATCGAGCACACGGTGCCAGCGATCGCTGAGTCAGCATGGCGCTGCTGGCGCATCCGGTGCTGGACCTCCAGAAGGAAGCCATCGGCCATTGCCCCGATGGCTTCGCGGAAACAGGCGGCCAGCGGCATCATGTGGAGGTTGCTTCAGTGCACGCGAACGCCACGCTGAACTCTTTGCTAGAAGCGGTTTCGAATGCCAGTTGTCGAGCGCTCTGATTCAAGCTTGCCCAGCAAGCTTGCCGAATGGATCAACGCCAGCCAGATGCAACCCGGTTGGGCCAACTACCAGCGCGTTCGGTCCGCTGTGATGCACATGATGGAGGATCCACGCTGGACCCGTGACCGGCCCAGCACGTACTGGCGCGAGGAGCTGGCAGGCTTCGAGTACCTATTCGATGCGTCGCCCCTGGTCATAGAGAGGCTGCGTGAGCACTGCTACCACCTGACCGGAATTCGCAGCTACGAATATCGCAGCCATCACGCCACGCGGGGCCGTGGCCCGCACGTGGCCAAGCTCGACCAATTGCGCGCTCTGGATCAGCGCAACCTGTTCGTGCCTGAGCCTCGGCTGCTGGGTGGGTTCGGCTTCGAGGTGGACGGTGGCCTGGTGAACATCGATACGTTGAAGTTCTACGAGGCCGTCATTGGATTGGCGCGAACGGGTGTACTGGACCGATTGCGCGCAATCGAGCGGCCGGTGTTTGTCGAGATCGGCGGTGGTTGGGGCGGCTTCGGGTACACCTTGAAGAAGTTGATCCCGTCATTGATCTACGTGAACGTGGACCTTCCGCCCAGTCTGCTGTTCTCGGCGACGTATCTGACGACGGCCTTCCCAGAATCGAAGATGTGGATATTCGGTGAGGATGACGCCGAATGGCCACAGCGGACAGACCAGCACGATCTGGTGTTCGTTCCGTCGTTTGCTATCCCCCCCGCAGCAGCAGTGCATCTAGACGCTGCGGCGAATATGGTGTCGTTTCAGGAAATGACGACGAAGCAGGTCCAGTCATATTCAGACTGGATGGCGGACGCCGGATGCCCGGTTTTGTACAGCCTGAATCGTGACCGATCGCCGCACAACAGCGAGCTTACTTCGGTTAAAGAGATCTTGTCGCGCCGTTATGGTCTGGAAGAATTGCAGATCCTGCCTACTCAGTACACCGAGTTGCCGCCAAC
>JANNPJ010000570.1:0-1823 GCA_031400005.1 Kineosporiaceae bacterium
ATTGAGGCCAGTCGCCGTGGTGCGCACCGGGCCCGGCCCAAGCCCGCTTCGGCGGGTCTGCCGGTAGCGGCCGGAGTCGCCGTGGTGTTGCTGGTCCTGGGCGGCGGCTACGTGATGCTGAGGAGCCCCGATCCCGGCAGCAGCGCCAACACGGCCGCCGCGATCGGTGATGACCCGAAGCCGACCAGTACGGGCGCGAACGCCGTGAAGTCCACCGCTCCGACCCCGGCTGCGACCGCTGGCGGAGCCAATGGCGAGGCAGCCGAGCCGACCTCTGAGCCGGACGCCACCGGGGCCAAGGCAGGTGGCGGCAAGGTGAACCGGGACATCCGGTTCAAGCTGCTGAACTCCACCTCCGTCCAAGGTCTGGCCAAACGGATCAAGACCGACCTGGTGGCCGACGGCTGGTCGATCGACAACGCGGACATGGGCAACTCCCGCAACCGGGGGCTGGCCGTCACCAAGATTTATTTCGGCAAGCCCGGGACCAAGGCGACCGCCCAGGCCCTGAAGAAGGATCTCGGTTTCGGGACGGTCGTCCGGGACGCCAGTGCGCTGACCGCGAGCGACCTGACGAAGGCTGACCTGGCCGTCGTCCTTGGTGATGACGCGACGTAGATCAGCACTCCGGGGCGGTGGGCTGATTCCTCAGCGGTCGCAGTAGCCGCCGTCAATCAGTCCGGCGTGGCACTCGAAGTGGTTTCGCAGGGCGGCGTCACCGGTATGCCACCAGGACCAGAGCGATGCCACACCGTAGGCCGGCAGAAAGCCGATCGGGCCAAGCCAGCGGGCGTATTGACCGCTGTGCCGGGCCTCGTGCCGCAGCAGCGCTGGCCTGCTGGCCAGCGCCGTCTCGTCCAGGCCGAGCAGCACGACGTCCCCAATCGTGATCGCCCGGCCCCGGACCGGTGGGATCCGGTAGCGGTATCCGGTAGCGATCAGCAGGCCGTGCGGACCGGCGGAGATCCGTGCGCCACCGGCCAACGCGATCACCAGTCCGAGCGGAGTGGACAGGTTTAGCCAGTTCATCGCGCGTCGCAGCCGGAGCACTCCGGTCCGGGACGTCGGGCCGCGTCCGGGTGTCCGAAGATGTCCGGTTCGTGGATGCCCTCTTGGGCGCCTCCCAGAGCGCATCGTCCCAGCGTAGAGGCCATGGAGCGGGCCGGGGCAGAGTCCGGACAACTTGCCCTCCCATATCGTCAGATCAGGCGCTAGGGTAGGTATTGGTCGAACAGTTCGATGAGCAACGTCCTCTCCAGCGTCACGCTAGAGGCCCGCACGTTGGACCATCCCGGGCCGGGCCTTTCGGGGTCCGGATCGGCGAGCGTGAGACCCGGTCCAAGTGCAGTGCTCGGGCCGCGCCGCAGTGATACAGCAAGCAGGAGTAGGAAATGGCTCAGGGAACCGTCAAGTGGTTCAACGCCGAAAAGGGTTATGGCTTCATCACCGTTGATGGTGGTGGCGCCGACGTCTTCGTGCACTGGTCCGCGATCCAGATGGATGGCTACCGTGCGCTCGATGAGGGTCAGCGTGTGGAGTTCGAGGTCGGCCAGGGTCAGAAAGGCCCCCAGGCTGAGGCCGTTCGTCCCGCCTGATCGTCGGTAACGCCGATCGTCCGTAACACCGGGTCCATACCCCAATGGCGCCCACCGCAAGTCTTCAGTGAAGCCACCCCTGGCCGCAGCCGGGGGTGGCTTCACTGCTTTGCGCTGTGCTCGGGCGGGCCGTTGCCTGCACCCCACCCGTACCAGCCGTGATCAGGCCACCGAGCCAGGCGCCCGCACCGATCCCGAGGTTGTACGCCGAACCGGCGCCGGCGGAGG
>JANNPJ010000611.1:0-25050 GCA_031400005.1 Kineosporiaceae bacterium
GACCGCCGATCGCCCAGGCTCCGAGACCGAGCGCGCTCAGCTGAGTGTCGTTGATCTGGAGTGAACGAGTAGGCAAAGTCATCGCGATCACGCTCCGTATATCGGCAACTCAATGTATCTCAGAGTCTCGTCCCGGCATCGAATGTGTGCAATCGTATTCCTGGGTGTTCCGCACCAAACGCCCGGAGTCCGCGGACCGTGTACACGCCGTCCAATCAGCCGGGCCCGAATGAGGTGGAGGACGATCAATGGCGATCGACAAATGGTGGACATTCGGCGGCCGAAAGCGGGTCGGCCGGGCTGGACTGCTGGCGGTCGGGTTTCTTGCCGGGGCCGGGTTGGCAGTCGCGCCCGGGGCGGGTGCGCTGACCCCGACGGCGGTCGCCGCCCCGAGCGCCCGATCCGGGCCCACGGTGACCTCCGAGCCGTGGGGGAGCACGACCGAAGGGCCGGTTCGGCGCTGGACGCTGACCAACGGTCATGGCCTGCGGGTGAAGATCCTCACCTACGGTGGCATCCTGCAGTCCGTCGAAGTCCCGGACCGACGCGGTCGCCTCACCAACATCACGCTCGGCTTCGACAATCTGGCCGACTATGTGGCCAAGAGTCCATACTTCGGGAGCATCACCGGGCGCTACGCCAACCGGATCGCACTGGGCCGGTTCACCTTGGACGGCAAGCGTTATCAGCTGCCGATCAACAATCCACCGAACAGCCTGCACGGCGGCACCGTGGGTTTCGACAAGCGGATCTGGGCCACCACGCCCTTTGCCCGGGGCGGCCAGGTCGGCCTGGTGATGAAGTTCACCAGCCCGGACGGCGACCAGGGGTACCCCGGAACGCTCCGCACCACGGTGACGTACACGTTGACCAAGGACAACGCCATCCGGATGGACTACCGAGCGACAACTGATGCCCCCACGGTGGTCAACCTCACCAACCACGCTTACTGGAACCTGGCTGGTGAAGGTAGCGGAACGATGGAAAACCACCGCCTGGCAATCAGAGCGAGCCGGTTCACACCGGTGGACCCAACCCTGATCCCGACCGGAGCGATCGACTCGGTGCGTGGCACCCCGATGGACTTCCGTCGCTCCACAGCGATCGGTGACCGGATTCGCGACGACTTCGGTCAGCTCGTCATCGGTCGCGGGTATGACCACAACTGGGTACTCGACCGGCGAGGCGCAGGCCTGCAGATAGCGGCGCGGGTCAGTGAACCACGCAGTGGCCGGGAGCTCACGGTGCTCACGACCGAGCCGGGGTTGCAGTTCTATTCCGGCAACTTCCTGGACGGCACCCTGGTCGGGACCAGCGGCCGGATGTATCGCCAAGGGGACGGGCTCGCGCTGGAGACCCAGCACTTCCCCGATTCGCCGAACCACGCCAACTTCCCGTCCACCGTGTTGCGGCCGAACCAGGTCTACCGCACCAGCACTGTTTACCAATTCGGTGTCCGTTAGCAGCTTTGAGCACTTGAGAGGTGAGCGATGTCAAGGATTCATCCCAAGGTCGAGGAGGCCGTCGAGACCCTCGATCTCGGCGCGGTCACCCGCCGCCGGTTGCTGGCCGGTACCGGGCTGGTGAGCGCGTCGCTCGCCGCGACTGCCCTGCTCGGCGCCTGCACCAGCGACGACAACGGTTCGCAAGCGTCCTCGGGGACGTTCGGGAATTTCCCCAAGACGCCCAAATGGAAGTTCGTCTTCGTCTGTCACGTGACGACCAACCCCTTCTTCACCCCCACTCAGTACGGTGCGCAGGACGCCTGTTCCCTGTTGGGATGCGACTTTCAGTGGACCGGATCCAAGGACTCGATCGTCGCGGAGATGGTCAACGCCACCCGGACGGCGATCTCCGGCAAGGCCGATGGGATCGCACTGGCGGTCGTGGACGAGCGGGCGTTCCGGGAGCCGGTGGACGCCGCCCTGGACGCCGGTATCCCCGTGGTCTCGTACAACGCGGACGGATCGGTCAAGAACCCCGGAACCAACCGGCTCGCCTACATCGGGCAAGGGCTGTACGAGTCGGGATATGCGTTGGGGGAGCGTGCTTTACAGCAGATCGACGGTGGGGAAGTGGCGGCCTTCATCGCCACCCCTGGACAGCTCAACATCCAGCCGCGGATCGACGGCGCGCAGGCGGCGATCAAGGCCTCCGGAAAGCAGATCGACTTCACCAGTGTGGCGACCAACGCCGACGTCACCAAAGGGCTGTCCATCATCGATGCCTACGTCCAAGGGCATTCCAGCGTCGCCGGGCTGCTGGCCGTCGACGCAGGCTCCACTCAGAGCATCGGCCAGGTGGTGAAAAAGTATGGCCTGCGCCAGAAGTCGCTAAAGGTAGCGGGCGGATTCGATCTTGTTCCGGAGACCCTGGCGTCGGTGAAGACGGGTGATCTTGACTACACGATCGATCAGCAACCATACCTGCAGGGCTTCCTTCCGGTGCTGGCGATGTACTTCTACAAGGTCTCCGGTGGCCTGATCTTCCCCTGCCAGACGAACACCGGCCTGCTGTTCGTCACCAAGGACAACGTCGGTCCCTACCAGAGCACCAAGACCCGCTACCAGGGCTCCGACACCGAACCGCGCCTGGTGGAACGCACCGGGGCGATCGCTCACGCCTGACCCGGCGGATGTACCGGATCGCCGATCGGAGGGGAGGCGATCCATGGCCGTGACAGAGATGAAACCCGCTGCCGGGCCGGATGATTCGCCGCCGGCCCGGCACCGGGCGGTGATCAGCCGGGCGCTGGTGGAAGCGTTCGTGCGGCGCAGAGAGGCCAGCGTGCTGGTGGTCTGCCTGCTGCGGGCTCGCGATCGAGCACCTCACGTCCATGGGGATCAAGAACATCCCCGATGTACGAGTCGAAGTGGCCAAACTCTCCGGTGGTCAGCGACAGGCGATCGCGGTAGCGCGGGCGGTCTACTCCGATGCCAAGGTGCTGTTGCTTGACGAGCCGCTGGCCGCAATGGGCGCCAAGGAGGGCACGCTCATCCTTGACTTGATCCACGACCTGGGGGACGCGGGCAAGGTCTCGATGATCATCATCGCGCACAACTACGCACCGGTGCTCGAGGTGTGTGATCGGGTCACGGTGCTTCAATACGGCCAGATCACGTTCGATCGACCGACGTCCGAAACCTCGGTGGAGGAACTCACAGAGCTGATGGTCGCCGAGTACCGCAGCCGGCGGTCGGCCCCACAGCACGGTCGCCCCGGAAATCCGGAGCGACCGCCAACCTGATTTGAACCGAGGACCACCTGATTGAACCGAGGACTAGTGGTGGGGGTACTTGCCACCGGCGTCGATCAGGCGCTGTCGGGAAGCCACGATCTCGGCCTCGGCCTCGATGCGGTTGGTCCAGCGTGCGCCCTCAACACTCTTGCCCGGCTCGAGGTCCTTGTAGGTTTCGAAGAAGTGCTGGATTTCCAGCCGGTAGAACGGCGAGACATCGTCCAAATCTTGCATGGCTTCCAACCGGGGGTCATTCGACGGCAGGCACAACACCTTGTCGTCGCCACCGGCTTCGTCGCGCATCTTGAACATCCCGATCGCGCGGCAGCGCACCAGGCACCCTGGGAAGGTCGGCTCCTCGAGGAGTACCAGGGCGTCTAGCGGGTCGCCGTCCTCACCGAGGGTGTTCTCGATGAAGCCGTAGTCCGCGGGGTATCGGGTGGCGGTGAAGAGCATCCGGTCGAGCCGGATGCGCCCGGACTCGTGGTCGACCTCGTACTTGTTCCGCTGGCCTTTGGGAATCTCGATCGTGACGTCGAAGTCCACGCGTGTTCGCACCTTCCGGATGAGATTGGATGACCAGACTATTGTCGAGTCAATACCGAGGGGGTCCCGACCGGCGTGTCTGACGTCACCAAGCGGATGAGCGTCCGTATTGCCGCCGTTCTGGCCGCGCTGGTCGTGGTGGCCATCATGGTCGCTTTGGGCGTGACGGTACTGCGACCGGATCCTGTTGAGCCCGAATCCCGGCTGCCTTTGACGGAGCGAGTTCCGGGTGCCGTGCTGCCCGCGGCCGCCGCGCCGGTGCTGCCCAGCCTCGGAACGGAAGCCCCGTTGCCGTCCGCTGACGTGCTGGACCGGGTGCTGCTACCGCTGATTGCGGCCAAGGCGCTCGGTCCCGGCGCCGCCATCGACGTCCTTGATCCACTGACCGGTGACCACCTGATGACCGAGGCGCCGAGCACCGCACGGACACCGGCCTCGACGGCGAAAGTGCTCACCGCCGCGGCCGCACTTACCGCTCTCGGCCCGCAAACCACGCTGCCGACCACGGTGGTGGCCGGGGCGAGGGCCGGTGACGTGGTGCTGGTCGGCGGGGGCGATGTGATGCTCTCGGCCGGTGCCGGAAATCCGACGGCCATCAACGGACGGGCCGGCCTGCGTGACCTGGCCCGCCAGACCGTCGCCGCGCTGCGCGCCCAACGCCGCTCGTCGGTGCGGTTGATCTTGGACGATCGGTTGTTCACCGGCCCAACCCGGTCACCGAACTGGTCGCCGAGCGATGTGAACTCCGGGTACGTCGCCCCGATCCAATCGCTGGAGATGGATGCCGGGCGGGTGGCTCGGGGGCCCTACGCGAGGCGCTCGCCGGACCCGGCACTGGCTGCGGCCCGGACCTTCGCCGCGCTGCTGGAGAAGCGCAGGATCACTGTGGTCGGGACGGTCCGGCGCGGGGCTGCGCCGAAGGCCACCAATCAACGGGCCGAGCTCGGCCGGGTGGAATCGGCTTCGGTGGCCGGGCTGGTGGAGTACGCGCTGACTGAGAGCGACAACACCGTGGCCGAAGCGTTGGGTCGGCTGGTGGCGATCGCCGGCGGCCAGCCGGGCAGCTTCGCCGCGGCGGGCCCGGCCGTGCTCAAGCAGGTGAGCGACCTCGGTGTCCCGGTCACCGGAGCCATACTCAGCGATACCAGCGGACTCGGTGACGGCAGCAAACTCGCGCCGCAGGTGCTCACCGGACTGCTCGCATTGGCCGCCGGGGACGAGCAGCCGCAACTGCGCGCCCTCCTCAGCGGCCTGCCGATCGCCGCGGTCTCCGGAACGCTGGTGGACCGGTTCGCCGACTCCCGGCAGCGTGCGGCGATCGGGGTGGTTCGGGCCAAGACCGGAACCCTGACCGGGGTAAGTTCGCTGGCCGGCACCGTGGTGGACAGTGACGGCCGGTTGCTGGTCTTCGCCGCCATGGCCGACCGGGTGAAGTCCACCGTCGCAGCTCGGAACGCGCTGGATCGGGTAGCGGCCACGCTTGCCGCCTGTGGCTGTCGCTGATCTCCATCGCGTGCTGATCGGGTAGCGACCGGGCCGCTCGGTGGCTGGCGGCGATCCCACGTACGGTGGGGGGATGGCAGCCGATATTCAGACGACGCCTCCCGTGGACCAGATTGTCGATTGGGAGCTGGCGGCCCGAACCGCTGCCCGGGTCGGTCGACCCGGCCCAGAGGTGAGCGCATCCGAGGCGGAACACATCGTCGCCCAACTGCGATTCAGCGCTGCCGCGGCTCATCCGCACGTGCAGTCCGTCACCGGTCTGAACACTGTCGCCGGTGAAGGAGTGCTGATCGTCGATCGGGCCGGGTGGGCGAAGGCGAACATCACCGCGTTCCGTACCCTGCTCGCTCCGGTGATCAAGGATGTCTACGAAAAGCGGGACAAACCGCCGCCATCGGCCCGGATCGCCACGTTCGGATCAAAGGTGACCGGGGCCGAGGTCGGCGGGTTGCTCGGCATCCTGTCGTCTCGGGTGCTGGGGCAGTACGACGCGTTCGGTGACCCAGGCCGATTGCTGCTGGTGGCGCCGACGATCGTGGCGATAGAGCGGGAGCTCGGCGTCGATCCGACGGATTTTCGGCTCTGGGTCTGCCTGCACGAGGAAACCCACCGGGTGCAGTTCACCGCCACGGACTGGCTGGCCGAGCATCTGCTCGGTGAGGTCCGCGCGTTGATCGGTGAGTTGATGCAGGAACCGTCCCAGATGACCGAGCGGCTGGTCGGTGCGTTGCGCGGGCTCCCGGAGATCATCCGCGGTGACAACAGCGGTGCGCCGCTGCTTGATGCCCTCCAGACACCCGAACAGCGTCGCCGGCTGGCAGCGATCACGGCGGTGATGTCGCTGCTCGAGGGGCATGCCGATGTGGTGATGGACGACGTCGGGCCGTTGGTGGTGCCGAGCGTCGCCACCATCCGCGAGCGCTTCTCCAAGCGCCGGGCCGGCCGCGGTGCGGTCGATCAACTGCTGCGCCGGTTGCTCGGCCTGGATGCCAAGGCCCGGCAGTACGCCGATGGAGCCCGGTTCGTCCGGGGCGTGATCGACCAGGTCGGGATGGATGGGTTCAACGCCGTCTGGAGTTCGCCACAGACCCTTCCGCACCCGGACGAGATCGCCGACCCGGCGGCCTGGGTACGCCGAGTCCACGGCTGACGCCAGCCGCGAAGTTGCCGGTATCAGCGCCGGCGTGCCCGTTGTCCGCGACTTCGTCGCGCGTTATGACCCCCTAGCCGGGTCAAAACGCGCGACCACTTCGACGCAGCACCCGAGCATCGGCAGGGGGGCGGAGGGAGCAGAGGGTGGGGAAGAAGAGCGTGACGGCGGTGCATGTGGCGGTCCGGGACGCCTTGGCGGATCTCTCGCCGGGAGACCGGGTTCTGGTCGCCTGCAGCGGTGGACCGGATTCGCTGGCGTTGGCTGCCGCAACCGCCGGGCTGGCTGGTCGGTACGGCTGGCGGGCCGGTGCGGTGGTGATCGACCATGGCTGGTCCTCGGTGGCGACGGTCGCCGGCCAGCAAGCTGCGCAGACCTGCCGGGAACTCGGGTTGGACCCGGTGGAGCTGATCGTCGTCGATTCCACCGGTCCGGGTGGCCCGGAAGGTGCGGCCCGGACAGCCCGCTATCAGGCGCTGGCGGATGCCGCCCAGCAGCACGACGCGGTCGCCGTCCTGCTCGGACACACCCTCGATGACCAGGCCGAGACCGTCCTGCTCGGGCTGGCCAGGGGCTCGGGGGCGCGGAGTCTGGCCGGGATGGCGGCGGTGCGCGGGATCTACCGTCGGCCGCTGCTCGGGCTGCCGCGAACGGTGACCGTTGCCGCCTGCGCGGGCCTTGGCTTGTCGCCCTGGCTGGACCCGGCCAACAGCGACCCGGCGTACGCCCGGGTGCGGCTGCGCGAGCTGGCGGGGGAGCTGGAGCGGGTGCTCGGCCCGGGCGTGGTGCAGTCGCTGGCCCGGACCGCCGATTTGCTCCGGGACGACGCCGATGCGCTTGATGCGGCCGCCGCCGACCTGCTGGCTGCGGCCGACCCAGGAAAGGCCGGCGAACTCGACGTTCGAACCGTGGCCGCGGCATCGGTTGCGGTGCGCCGGCGTGCACTGCTGATGGCGGCCCGGACGGCGGGGTGCCCGGCTGGTTCGCTGAGTCATCGGCATGCCGTTGCGCTGGATTCGCTGGTGACTGCCGGGGCCGGTGCCGCTGATCTGCCCGGCGGGGTGCTGGCCCGGTTGGCTCCCGTGAATCATTCGCCTGACCCGCCTGACCAGGCCACTTTGAGAGGGGCACTGGTGTTCGTCGGCGGGCGGCGGTCAGCGTGAGCGCCCAGGTATGGGAAACTTGCAGCCCGCCAGTCGATCGCCCGAGCCACCCAGGAGCCCCGTGGAACCCTCCGACATGGGGGCAGACCTGGAAAGGGTCCTGCTCACCGAGGAACAGATCCTCAACCGCCTAGCCGAACTGGCTGCGGAGATCGAAGCCGATTACGCCGACCTGGACGTCGTCCTGGTCGGCGTCCTCAAAGGCGCCGTGATGGTGATGGCCGATCTCACCCGCACCATCGGTCGCAGCGTCGAGACCGACTGGATGGCGGTGTCCTCTTACGGCTCCGGAACCAAGTCGTCCGGCGTCGTCCGGATCCTTAAGGACCTGGACCGGGACATCAGCGGCCGCCACGTACTGATCTTCGAGGACATTGTCGACTCCGGGCTCACTCTGTCCTGGTTGATGGCCAATCTGAGTTCGCGCGGACCAGCTTCGGTTGAAGTCTGCACCTTGCTTCGCAAACCAGAAGCAATGAAGGTGGACCTCAAGGTGCGCTACGTCGGGTTCGACATTCCCAACGAGTTCGTGGTCGGCTACGGCCTCGACTACGCCGAGCAATATCGGAATCTGCGAGTGGTGGGCACCCTCGCCGCTCACGTCTATTCCACAACGTGACGTAGCCGTCGGAACACCAGGCCGCCCCGGACCGTTCCATCGGTAGTTGTAGAGCAAGACATCAGGTGTAGAGCAAGACATCAGGTGGACAGCAACACAGCGTGTCAAAGGTCGATGGCTCGGATCACCTCCGGGTGATCTGGGTGCATCGGTGTACCGTCATCCCATTGAGCGCGAGCAGGAGGGTCGGGGCCGCACCGGCTCCAGGTAAACACACGGCATGGACGTCAAGCGACTGACGCGGGGGCCGGCGATCTGGGTGATCGTCTTCGTGGTCCTGCTCATTATCGGGGCCCGCGTATTCGCGCCCAATCAGTTCAAGAAGATCGACACCTACCAGGCGTTGAACCTGATCAAGTCCGACAGCGTGGTCAGCGCCAAGATCGTCGACCGAGATCAGCGTCTTGAGTTGACGCTCAAGGACGCAGCCAAGATCGACGGCTATGCGAAGGTGACGACGTATTACGTTGGGCCGCGTGGCGCCGAGATCATCACCTTGCTGAATGACAACCTGCCGCCGGACGGTTTCAATGACGACGTCCCGCGGACCCCGTGGTGGTCCAGCCTGCTCCTCGGAATCTTCCCGATCCTGCTGCTGGTGGGGCTGTTCTGGTTCTTGATGGGCCAGATGCAGGGCGGCGGCTCCCGAGTGATGAACTTCGGTAAGTCCAAAGCCAAGCTGATGAGCAAGGACACGCCGAAGGTGACCTTCGCTGATGTCGCCGGCGCGGACGAGGCGATCGAGGAGCTCCACGAGATCAAGGAGTTCCTCGCCGAGCCGGCCAAGTTCCAGGCCGTCGGCGCCAAGATCCCCAAGGGTGTGCTGCTCTACGGTCCGCCCGGAACCGGTAAGACACTGCTGGCCCGGGCCGTGGCCGGCGAGGCCGGCGTGCCGTTCTACTCGATCGCCGGGTCGGACTTCGTCGAGATGTTCGTCGGTGTCGGCGCGAGCCGGGTCCGTGACCTCTTCGAGCAGGCCAAGACGAATGCGCCCTCGATCATCTTCGTCGACGAGATCGATGCTGTTGGCCGGCACCGTGGTGCCGGGCTCGGCGGTGGTCACGACGAGCGCGAGCAGACACTCAACCAGTTGCTGGTTGAGATGGACGGCTTCGACGTCAAGACCAATGTGATTCTGATCGCAGCGACCAACCGGCCGGACATCCTCGACCCGGCGCTGCTGCGCCCGGGCCGGTTCGACCGGCAGATCGCGGTAGAGGCACCCGACATGCGCGGCCGGGAGGGCATCCTCAAGGTTCACGCCAAGGGCAAACCGATGGCGCCGGACGTCGATCTGCTCGCGATCGCCCGCCGGACCCCCGGTTTCACCGGTGCTGACCTGGCGAACGTGCTGAACGAGGGTGCGCTGCTGACCGCCCGCGCCGGTGCGAAGCTGATTGACGACCGGGCGCTGGACGAGGCGATCGACCGCGTCGTCGCCGGTCCGCAGAAGCGCACCCGGTTGATGAACGAGAAGGAACGGAAGATCACCGCCTACCACGAGGGCGGTCACGCCCTGGTCGCGGCGGCGATGCGGAACACCGAACCGGTCACCAAGATCACCATCCTGCCCCGCGGCCGGGCCCTCGGTTACACGATGGTGTTGCCGCAGGACGACAAGTACTCGACCACCCGGAACGAGATGCTGGACCAGCTCGCCTACGCGCTCGGCGGCCGGGTTGCCGAGGAACTGGTCTTCCACGACCCGACCACCGGTGCCTCGAACGACATCGAGAAGGCCACCGGCCTGGCTCGGGCGATGGTCACCCAACACGGGATGTCCGAGCGGGTCGGTGCGATCAAGCTGGGCCGGGGAAGCGGCGAGGTGTTCCTCGGTCGCGACATGGGCCACGAGCGGGACTACTCCGAAGAGGTTGCCGGAGTGGTGGACGACGAGGTTCGGCGGCTGATCGAGGCGGCGCACGACGAGGCCTGGGAAGCGCTGGTGGAGAACCGGGCGGTCCTCGACAACCTGGTCATCAACCTGCTGGAACGGGAGACGCTGAATCGCGCCGACCTGACCGAGATCTTCGCCACCGTGGTGAAGCGCCCGGAGCGGCCGATCTGGCTGTCCAGCGAGCGGCGACTGGTGTCTGACATTCCGCCGGTGCTGAGCCCCTCCGAGCGGGCCTCACAGAATGGTCACGCCAAGACTGCGGCGGTCAACGGTCACGGGGCCGACGGAGAAGGGCACTGACCACCTCCAAGAATGGTGCGCTGGACGGGTTGGCCGATTTCGAGGCTGTCCCGCCCAGCGACGCCGTCCTGATTCATGACGGCGTGCCGCTGCGACAGGACGTCCCAGCCTTTGACGGACCTCGGATCGAGGCGGCGATCCGCGAGATCTTGATTGCGGTCGGTGAGGATCCCGACCGGGACGGCCTGTTGAAGACGCCGTCTCGAGTCGCTCGGGCCTACGCCGAGATGTTCGCCGGCCTGCGCCAGGACCCTGCGAGCGTGCTGTCCACCACCTTCGACCTCGGTCACGAGGAGATGGTGCTGGTCCGCGACATTGAGGTGTACTCCTGCTGCGAGCACCACTTGGTGCCGTTCCACGGGGTCGCGCACGTCGGCTACATCCCGAGCATCGACGGCCGGATCACCGGGCTCAGTAAGCTGGCTCGACTGGTCGACGTCTACGCCCGTCGTCCGCAGGTCCAGGAACGGCTGACCACGCAGATCGCCGACGCGATGGTCAATCACCTGAATCCGCGTGGAGTGATCGTGGTGATTGAGTGCGAGCACCTGTGCATGTCCATGCGGGGAGTGCGCAAGACCGGCGCTCGTACGGTGACGTCAGCGGTCCGTGGCCAGCTTCGCGATCCGGCCACCCGGGCCGAAGCGATGAGCCTGATCGTCGCCCACCGGCACTGACAGGGGTGTCAGAGAGATGAGCGCGGCAGGACGAGACAGCACCGGACGAGACAGGATCGGCCCCGACGGTCTGCCGGCCTCGGTGGCGACCGGCCGTTGCCTGGTGATGGGTGTGCTGAACGTCACCCCCGACTCCTTCAGCGACGGCGGGAAATGGCTCGATCCGGGAGCGGCTGCGGCGCACGCCCTGGCGATGTTGGCCGAGGGCGCGGACCTGGTCGATGTCGGCGGTGAATCCACCCGGCCCGGAGCGGATCGGGTGTCCGAGGCGGAGGAACTTCGTCGGGTCGTGCCGGTGATCTCGCAGCTCGCGGCCGCGGGAGTGGTGGTGAGCGTCGACACGATGCGGGCCACCGTCGCCGAGGCGGCGATCGGGGCCGGCGCGGCACTGGTCAACGACGTCAGCGGCGGCCGTTGGGATCCTCGAATGCCAGCCGTGCTGGCCCGGGCCCGGCTGCCGTTCGTGGCGATGCACTGGCGCGGGGCCAGCGACCCGGGACGCCGTCCGGCACACGATGACGGCGCGGCGTACCAGGATGTCGTCGCCGAGGTGTCCGCCGAACTTCGGCAAAGCCTGGACCAGCTGGTCGAGGCCGGGGTTGACCCGAGTCGAGTGGTGCTCGACCCCGGCCTGGGATTCTCCAAGAACGCGGCGCACAACTGGGCGCTGCTGGCCGGCCTGGATCGTCTGGTCGCGATCGGTGCCCCGGTGCTGATCGGCGCCTCCCGCAAACGGTTCCTGGGCAGCCTGCTGGCCAGCCCGGATTCCACCCCGGCGCCGGTGGAGGATCGCGACGCCGCAACCGCCGCGGTCTCCACCCTGGCCGCGCTGGCCGGGGTCTGGTGCGTTCGGGTGCACGCAGTCCGGCCGACGGTGGATGCGGTTCGGGTCGCGGACGCGGTGCGAATGTCGGCGAGAATACCGTCATGAGCATCCCGGGCTTCGGCGCCGTCCCTTCTTCGGACGGGCGCTTCTTGGACCAGATTCGGCTGGTCGGTGTCACCGCTCGGGGCCACCACGGAGTGTTTCCGGAGGAGCGCCGCGATGGGCAGGACTTCACTGTCGACGTCGTCCTGCACCTGGACACCACCAAAGCTGCCGCCACCGACGACGTGGCGGACACCGTGCATTACGGCGACCTGGCCGTGCGGATCGCGGAGGTGATTCGCGGCGAGCCGGTCGACCTGATCGAGACCCTGGCCGCCCGAGTCGCCGCCAGTTGCGTCGCCTCGCCCGACTGTGCGGGAGTGGTCACCGTGGATGTGGCCGTGCACAAGCCGCAGGCGCCGATCACCGAACCGTTCAGTGACGTGGTGATCGCGATCCGCCGAGACCGCGCCGACCTGCTGCCGGTACCGAGCCAGGATGCGCTGGCTCAGCGGCCGGACGAACCGGTGACTGCCGTGCTCGCCCTCGGAACGAACCTTGGCGACCGGGAGGCGACGCTGCGCGCCGCGGTGGCCGGGCTGCGCGACATCCCCCAGCTGTGGGAGAGCGCCGTTTCCCCGGTGGTGGAGACCGACCCGGTAGGCGGGCCGGAGCAGCCGAATTTCTTGAACGCCGTGGTGCTGGTGACCACCGGTCTCAGCGCGCGCGAACTGCTGGCCGCCTGCCAGGCGATCGAGGACGGGCAGGGCCGCGAGCGCATCGTGCGCTGGGGACCACGCACTCTGGACGTGGATGTGATCCGCTACGGCGACGTGCTCAGCAGCGATCCGCTGCTCGAACTGCCGCATCCGCGCGCCGGTCAGCGGGCCTTCGTGCTGGCGCCGTGGCTGGCCGTGGATCCGCAGGCCTGGCTTCCCTCGCCGTCCGGTCCGGTTCCGGTGCAGCCGTTATTGACCCTGCTGGCCAGCGCGGATGACCAGGGCGGGGTGAGCATCGGATGACGCCGGCCCGGATAGTCACGGCGCTGCTGATCGCGCTGGTGTCGGTCACCGTCTGCTGGGTGGGGCTTGATATCTGGACCGGTTCCGGGGGCAACCCGCTGCCCTTGTCCTGGTCCGCAGTGGTCGGCACGGTCGCCCTGGTGGTGGCGGTGATCGCGGCCGGTCTTCCGGTCCGCAGGTGGGTCAACGGACGGCGAGACCGGCCCCTTGATCCGCTGGTCGCTGCCCGGACGGCGGTGCTGGCCAAGGCCTCGGCGTACGGCGGAGCCGCGCTGGTCGGCTGGTACTTGAGCCAGGGCCTGCTGCTGCTGCCCGATCTGGTGGGAGCTCGACGCGAACGGTTCACCGTCGCGCTGATCGCCGCCCTCGCCGCCCTGGGCGTCAGTGTCGCCGGGTTCGTCGTCCAACATTGGTGTCGGATCCCACCGGACGACGACGAGACGCCGGGGCCGGCGGACCCGAACCGCGATTCCGTCCGCTGACAATCAACGATTGAGTGCCCTCTCGGCTGAACGGCCGGGTTTTACCAACCTTCGTACGCTCTGAAGCCAGACGATTACGCTTAGTCGCGACCGGCCCAAGGTTCGGTCGCCCCAAGCTCATCGGCTCGCTCTGGAGAGATTTTGCTGTTAGTACCCGCGGCACCCTTCAGTGTCGTCCGCGCCACGTCGGCTCCGCTTGATGTCGTCAACGCGGTCTTCTCCTGGGGCGGGATGGACGGCTGGCGATCCTGGATGCCGCTGGGCGTGGCCGGGATCATTGTCTGGAGCCTGTGGATCTACCGCTGGCTGCTGTCGCGGGCCTACCGACCGGTGGTCAACCGGTACGCGACGACCACCTCGGTAGTGGTCCCGTCGTTCCGTGAGGACGTCATGATCCTGCATCGCTGCCTGGGCACCTGGCTTTCCCAGAACCCGTCCGAGCTGATCATCGTCCCGGACGTCGAGGATCACGCCTGCATTGCGATGCTGAGCCAGGTCCAGGATCCCCGGCTACGGGTCCTGCCGTTTCGACACCGTGGCAAACGTTCGGCGCTCGGGGTCGGGATCCGAGCCGCTCGTGGCGAAGTCCTGGTGCTGACCGACTCGGACACCTCCTGGGAACCCGGGTTGTTGGCCGCGGTCCAGATGCCGTTCAAGGATCCGCAGGTCGGCGCGGTAGCCACCCAGCAGAAGGTGTACCAGCGGTGGTCAAGCATCTGGCGGGTCGTCGCCGACTGGATCATCGACCTGCGCTACTACGACTACGTGCCGGCGATGGGCCGGGCCGGAGGGGTGATCTGTGTGTCCGGCCGGACGGCGGCCTACCGACGGTCCGCGGTGATCCCGGTGCTGGAACACCTGGAGCACGAGTTCTTCCTCGGTAAGCGCTGCGTGGCCGGCGACGACGGCCGGCTCACCTGGCTGGTGCTCGCCTCCGGGTACACCACCGTCTTCCAGTCCAGTGCACAAGCAGTGTCGATGTTTCCGGCGACCTTTCGGGCTTTCGTCAAGCAGCGGGTGCGGTGGAGCCGTAACTCGTACCGCTGTTACCTGACCGCGCTCTGGAAGGGTTGGCTGCGGCAGGTGCCGTTTGTCTCGAAGGTCACCGTGCTGCAGATCCTGCTCACGCCGGTGACGATGGGGATGGCGCTGGCCTATCTGGTGCTCTCCCGCACCGAGCCGGGCTGGCGGGGGATCGCCTTTGCCGCCGTCTGGCTGATGGTCGGACGGTTCGTCCGGAGCATCTCGCATCTGTGGCGGCACCCGGCCGACCTCATCCTGCTGCCGGTAGTCACCCTTGTCGTGATCCTTATTTCACTGCCGATCAAGCTCTACGCCTTTGCCACCATGAACAAGCAGGGTTGGTTGACCCGCGACCACAACCAGATCGGTGGCGAGGGTCAGACCGCGGCCTCGCTCGGAGCCCGGGGGGCGTTCGATGCGGTCTAGGACGCTCATTCCGGTTGCCGCGCTGGTGCTGGTTTTCGGCTGCTCGCCGCTGTCCGCTGAAGCCGCCGTCGGCAAGGGTGAGCGGCAGGCGGCCCTGGTCGCCGGCGAGGATCAACGAGTGATGGAGGCACTGGCCAGCGGCCTGCCGTCGCGCAAGCATCCGAGAGTCCGGCAGGCCTATCGGACCAGCTCGTCGGGCCTGAACCTGGTGCTGACCAAGCGGCGGACCCCGTATACCTTCGACGACCTGCGCAAGCTCGCCCCCGAGACGCTGGTGCCGCAGGCCAAAGGCAGCTTCCTGCTTCGGGAGAACATCATTGTCGCCGAGGGAGCGACGTTGTCGATCTCGCCGAACCAGCCACTCAAGATCAAGATGAGGAGCGGCCCGGACGGGTTCGTCTCGGTGATCACCCAGGGCGGTCGGCTGCGACTGCTCGGGACGCCGTCCGCCCCGCTCACCTTCGAGAGCTGGGACGTATCCCGTGGCCGACAGGACACTGACGTCACCGACGGCCGGGCCTACGTGCGGGCCTCCGGCCAACTCGTCGTGCGGCACACCACCTTCTCCCGGCTCGGGTTCTGGAGCGGCCGCACCGGTGGGGTGTCGGTGGTCGGATCCGGCTCGACTCTCGGCCAGGATCTGGACGCCGGGGCGGTGATCGACGGCAAACTGCCTAGACCGGCCCAGGATCTGAACATCTCCTACGGCACTCAGATCAGTAATGCCACGATCGACGGAAATGCCTTCGGGTTGTTCATCACCGGCAGTTCCGGAGCCCGGATCGAGAACACGGTGATCCGAAAGAGTCTGGTGGACGGGCTGGTGCTGCACCGTGACGTCGATTCGACGAGCGTGAAGAATGTGCGGGTAGAGAAGTCCGGATCGGACGGTGTCGTCGTTTCGCGCAAGGTCGAGGGAACCGTGTTGACCCGACTCGTCGTGCGGTACAACGGCCGGGACGGAATCGTCCTGGCCGGCCGACCGCTCGCCGATGGTCCGTCGGCCAGCGGGTCTTCCACCCGTGCCTTCGGCAACAACGTGCTGACCGCGAGCGAGAGCACCGATAACGCCCGAATCGGCGTCCACGTGATTGGTGGGACGGCGGTGCGGGTGCAGGGAAACTCCGTCAACGGCGGCCGATCCGGGATCGTGGTGTCGGACGGCGCCACCGACGTCGACATTGACAGCAACCGGGTGGCGGGAGCCGTGGCGAACGGCATTCAGGTCCGGGAGAGTCGGAAAGTTACGGTGACCGGCAATGTCGTCCGCAATGCGCAGACCGGAATCCATGTCCGGAATGCCAGCGGGACGCTCCGGCGGAACTCGACCTCCGGGGTGACGCTGCATGGAATCACCTTCGTCGGCCGGGTAGTCGGTAGCGTTGCGGACCAGAATCTGATTGCCGGCTCGGGTACCTCGGCCATTGACGTCGTCCGCGTGACCGACCAGCAGACTCCGACTCTGGCGGCGAACGACCTCTCCGGCTGGTCGCGGACCGTGACCGGTGACTCGCTGACCAGCGTGCTGCTGCACCCGCTGACGGTGGTCTGGATGCTTGTCGCGCTGGTGATCTTGTCGATGAGCCGTCCCCGGCGCGGCACCACCAAAATGCCTTACCACGCTGAGCCATTGACTCTGGACAGCGCCGCAGTCCCTAACCTGCCGATGCCCTCGCCGATCGCCATCCAGCCGGTGACGCCGGTCCGCCGGCCAGCTTCGGTGCATCAGCTGACACCCGCGCGTAGTCAGACACCGACGACGGCGCCGATACTTCTGCCACAACCAGTCGGTCGGGCTGGAAGCGCGGTCATCGACCTGGCGATCCGCGAGGCCCGGCTGAACCCCGCCGCCCCGCGCCGTCGCCGGCCGACCGGCCGATGAGCCGGTCCTGGAAGGTAGGCGGCAACGGGCCGCTGCTGGCAGCGGCAATCCTCGGCATGATCGTCACTTTCGGTGCCGGCTGGGCACTGGCGGGGGCGACCGAAGAGACAGACTCCAGCTCAGCGCACTCCTTGCCTGCCGCGGCCGGCTCGCCCAGTGCCACCAGCGTGACGTCGACTGCCCTGCCGAGCGCGCCGCCCACCAGTTCGGCGCCAACCCCGCTCGAGGCGCCGTTGAGTGGACTTCCGTCGATGCGAAAGCTCGCCAGGCCACCGATCAAGACGTTCACCTGCCCCGAGGCAACCGTGCGGGTGTCTACCGCCGACGAATTGACCGCGGCGATGGCCGTAGCCCGGCCTGGTGCCTCGATCGACTTGCGCCCGGGGGTGTACCACGGCGCGTTCGTCGCTACCCGCAGCGGCACTGCGCGGAAGCCGATCTACCTCTGTGGTACTCGCACCGCGGTCCTGGACGCGGGCTCGATCAAGGGAAAGTACGGTCTGCATCTGAACCAGGCCTCCTGGTGGCGGGTCAAGGGTTTCACCGTCCGCAACGCCCAGAAGGGGGTGATGCTGGACGGCGTCACCGGAGTCGGTCTGCAGGATCTGCTGGTCGATGGAATCGGTGACGAAGCAGTGCATTTGCGCCGTCACAGCACGAAAAACGTCGTCCGTGGATTGACCATTGGCCGGGCGGGGCTGCGCAAGCCGAAGTTCGGCGAGGGCGTCTACATCGGCACCGCGGAGAGCAATTGGTGTCAGATCACGAGCTGCGCTCAGGACCGCAGTGACGGAAACTTCATTCTGGACAACAACTTTAAGCAGACGTCTGCCGAGGCGGTGGACATCAAGGAGGGCACCAGCGGCGGGGTGGTGGCCGGCAACCGATTCGACGGCGCCAGCATCACCGGTGCCGATTCCTGGGTGGACGTGAAGGGCAACGGCTGGCTGATTGCCAACAATCGGGGCGTTCGGGCGCCCTTTGACGGCTATCAGGTGCATGAGATAGTGGACGGCTTTGGATATCGAAACTTGTTCAGCGCCAACATCTCTGTCGTGAATGCCGGTGGGCTGGCGTTCAAGGTGACGAAGACGAAGAGCGGAAACGTGGTGCGCTGCAACAACAAGGTGACCGGTGCCGGTGAAGGACTAACCAACGTCGACTGCAGCTAGGGGTTACTTGTCGACGTCGCCGACGACGAAGAAGGTCGAGCCGAGGATCGCGACCATGTCGGAGATCAGGCATCCCGGCAGCAGCCGGCTGAGTACCTGCACGTTGCTGAAGGACGCCGAGCGCAGCTTCAGCCGCCACGGCACCTTGTCGCCCCGGGACACCAAGTAGTAGCCGTTCAGGCCGAGCGGGTTCTCGGTCCAGCGGTAGATCTGCCCTTCGGGCACGCGCAGCACCTTCGGCAACCGGACGTTGATCGGGCCCGGCGCGATCGTGCGCAACCGGTCCACGCAGGCTTCGATCAGGTCGAGGCTGACGTGGACCTGCTCCATCAGCACCTCGAACCGGGCCAGGCAGTCACCCTCGGTCCGGGTCACCACGCGTCCCGGCCCAGCTGGCGAAAACAGCTCGCCGTAGGCCAGATACGGCTCATCTCGGCGCAGGTCCAGATCGAGCCCGCTGGCCCTAGCGACCGGACCGCTCACCCCGTAGGCGGCGGCGGTCGGCCGGTCGAGCACCCCAACACCCCGGGTCCGAGCCCGCAGGATCTCGTTGCCGACGATCATCGCTTCGAGCCGGGGCAGCCGTTGCCGCACCAGCGCGGCGGCACCGATCACCCGGTTCAGCCAACCGGCCGGCAGGTCCTCTTTCAGCCCACCCACCCGGTTGAACATGTAATGCATCCGGCCGCCGGAGACCTCCTCCATCACCGCCTGCAGTTCCTCGCGCTCGGTGAACGCGTAGAAGACCGGGGTGATCGCGCCCAGTTCCAGCGGGTAGGAGCCGAGGAACATCAGGTGGTTGAGCACCCGGTTCAGCTCGGCCAGCAGGGTCCGGGCCCAGATCGCCCGCTCCGGCACCTCCATCCCGAGCATCTCCTCGGCAGCCAGCACCACGCCGAGTTCGTTGGCGAAGGCCGACAGCCAGTCGTGCCGGTTGGCCAGCACGATGATCTGCCGGTAGTCGCGGACCTCGAACAGTTTCTCCGCGCCCCGGTGCATGTACCCGACGATCGGCTCGGCGCTGAGGATGCGCTCGCCGTCCACCACGATCCGCAGTCGTAGAACGCCATGAGTGGCCGGATGTTGCGGTCCGATGTTGAGCACCATGTCGGACGTCGCCAGCCCGCCGGCTCCAAACCCGACCGTCAAGGAGCGAGGTTCGGACGGTTTCGCGCCGGACATCGGGTTCACATCGCGAGTCTGCCATGTGCCTGCCTGTGAAATGCTGCGGAGATGATGCCCGAGGATGATGTGTTCGACCCGGCCGGCATCGAGTGGACCTCGGTCTCACCCGGGTTGGCCGCGGTTCGCCGGACGATTCTGGTGTCGCTGATGACAGTGGTCGCTGCCGGGCTGGCTGTCGTCGCCTACTTCAGTGGCTGGGCCTGGTTCTGGGTGGCGTTGCTGATTCCGGTGCTGGCAGTGGCCGTCGGCTGGAACGCGATCGGCCGTCAGGTCGCCGCCTGGGGATACGCCGAACGGGCCGATGATCTGTTGATCAAGCGTGGGCTGATGTTCCGCGAGTTGGTCGTCGTCCCTTATGGGCGGATGCAGTTCGTCGATGTGCAAGCCGGGCCGCTGGAGCGAGCCTTCCAGGTGGCCCAGGTGCAGCTGCACACCGCCTCAGCCGGGTCGGACGCGCGGATTCCCGGGCTGAACGCCGTCGAGGCGGCTCGACTGCGGGATCGGCTCGCCTCCCGCGGCCAGGCTCGGTTGGCCGGCTTGTGAATCTTGCTGATGGCCAGTGGCACCGGATGCATCCGTTGACACCGGTGGTTCGGTCCTGGCGTGTGCTGGTCCTCGTGCTCGTCTTCATCGTTCAGGGCTGGGGTGACAACTTCGCCCGTGGCGAGGGCGTTCCGGAACTACATCGCCCGGACGTCGCCGGCCGGGTGCTGGCCGGCGGCGGTGCCATCGTGTTGCTCGTGCTGGTGCTCGGGATCGGTTTCATCGTGCTGTCCTGGCGGATCACCCGGTTCCGGGTCGCCGACGAGGCCCTGGAACTGCACACCGGGATCCTGTTCCGCCAGCATCGGCGGGCCCGCCTCGACCGGGTGCAGACCGTGGACGTCGCGCAGCCGTTCATTGCCAGGCTGGCCGGTTTGGCTCGGCTCACGCTTGAGGTGGCCGGCGGTAGCGATTCCAGTGTGAGCCTGTCCTTTCTCCGCGAGGAGCAGGCGCTCGCCCTGCGCAACCACTTACTGGCCGAGGCGGCCGGAGTGCATTACGAGGGCAGCGAGGCGCCGGAAGCCCCCGAGCAGCACGTCCTGGAGGTACCGGTCGGCCGGTTGATCGGCTCGCTGATCCTTAGCGGTCCGGCGGTCGGTTTCGCGATCGGTGTCGGCGGTCTCATCGTCGGATCGGTGATCGTCGGTGAGGTGGGTGCGATCTTCTGGGTGTTCCCCACCATGATCGGTGTGGCTGGGATGCTCTGGGGCCGCTTCAACGGCGGCTTCGCGTTCCGGGTCGCGACGTCTCCGGATGGGCTCCGGCTACGGCACGGCCTCCTGGAGCAGCGCACCCAGACCGTCCCGCCGGGCCGGGTGCAGGCGGTCCGGCTGAGCCAAGGGCTGCTCTGGCGGCAGGTGGACTGGTGGCAGGTGCGGGTGAACATCGCCGGGTATTCCGGCGGCGGAGATGAGGACACCGAGTCCGGCAACATCCTGCTGCCGGTGGGGTCGCGGTACGACGCGATCTCCGTGCTCGCCTTGGTGCTGCCCGATCTGGGGGTCCGTGAACCGGAGAACCCCTGGGCGGTGATTGAGGCCGGCTTGGTGGCGTCCGGTCCGGACAACGGCTACCTGGTTGCGCCGCGTCGCTCGCGTTGGGTCGATCCGATTGGCTGGCGGCGATCGGGGGTTCGAGTCACCGAGCAGGCGTTACTGATTCGCCGTGGCGTGCTCGGTCGATCTCTGGACGTCGTTCCGCACGCCCGCACCCAGAGCCTCGGCGTCACCCAGGGACCACTGCAGCGCAAGCTGAGAATCGCTTCGTTCGCTTCGCACTCCACCCCTGGCCCGGTGAGCCCGGTGGCCGCCCATCTGGACGCGGGCGCTGCGAGCCGGTTGCTGAAGGAGCAGGCCGTCCGGGCCGAGAGCGCCCGGAACAGGTCAGGCCCGGAACGCTGGATGGCCAAGGACTAGAACTTCTGCACCAGCCAATTGAATCCGCCGAGCCCGCCGGGGTCGAGTAGTTCGCGGTTGCGCACGCCGAGTCGGCGCAGCGCCTCGTGCTGGCTCGTCAGCTCGGCGGACAAGGCACCGGCCGCGATCCCGGCGGCGGCCACCGCATCGATCGCGACATGTGCGGTCAGGTCCATCGATCCGTCCGGCCTCGGTGGCAGTGCTCGACCGGAGCGGAAGCCGGTGAGGCTGCCGAGCGCGGGGCGGTCGGCTCGAAAGTGCGCGTAATCGACGGCAAGCAGCGCCCTGGCCCCGGCGGCCGCGGATCGGGCGAACAGGTCGGCCCAGAACCGGTCGCGGGAGTGACCCACCTCCACCCGCTCGCCTTCCGCCGGAATGTCGTCGTCCCGCGTGTCGTCGTCCCGGGTGATCTCGCCGTCCGCCGGACTAGTGGGGGATCCGAGCGGCCACCAGCGCTCGCACCAGTCGAGGTCAGACTGGCTGGCCGGATCGCCGAGCGCCTCCCGGCCGGTCGCCGGATCGACCAGTACCTCCCGGAGCACACCCTCGGCGTCCCGTTCCAGGATCGGGCAGGGGACGACGTCCAGTAGTTCCCAGGCGATCACCAATGCCCCGGCCAGAACTCGATCCGGCACCGCGGCCAGCCCGGTCGACCAGCCGACGACAGGCGTCAGGCTCGGTGGCCGGGGGACGACGTCCACCCCCCACAGGTTGAGGGCAGTGCCGCACTGCCCGGGGCCGGCGGCCAGCGCGGTGAGCAATTCGCCCCGGCCTGCTCCGACGTCCACCATCGCGGTGCAGTTGTGCTCGGCGGCGAGCTGATGCAAGGCAGGAACCAGGTCTGGGGCGGCCGCGTGCGCTGCCGTGCGGAAGTGCCCGACCGGCCCTTCTGGTCGATGGTAAAACCCAGATGGCCCGTAAAGCGCCTGCTGCCAGGCAGTTTCCCAGCGCAGCATGGCTTACCCGGGATGTCGCAGGACTAGCGCGACGTCGGTCACGGCGAACAAGAAGTGCCCTTCCGCCGCGAGCGCAGCAAGCCCTTCGACCCAGCCGGTGGCCTTGGTCGCCAGGCCCGGATCGTCCTTGGTGGCAGCCAGCACGCCCATCGCGACCTTCCACCCGACCGAACCCTTGTCGAAGCGGCGGTGGCAGTCGGCCCAGGTGTCGGCGCTCACCAGTTCGAACGGCGAGTTCAGGGCGAGCCCGAGCAGCTTGCGGCCCATGAAGCCGTCGGCGCGCTCGGCCCACCTCGGCACGGTGGAGACGAACTTGTCCACCAGGGTGCGGGTCAGCGCGTCGTCGCCGCTGGCGAACAAGGCCGTGTCCCAGTCGCTGTGCGCGAGCACCAGCAGCCCGCCCGGTCGCAGCACCCGGTAGCACTCCATCAGGTGGCCGGGTGGATCGGCGAGGTGCTCGGCGACGTTCAGCGAGATCACCCGGTCCAGGGTCTGGTCAGCGAACGGCAGTGGTTGGTCCAGGTCGGCGATCACGGATCGCACCCGCGCATCGTGCAGCACATCGTCGTCCAGCGACGATGAGGCATCCACCGCATGCACCCGGAGCGGCTCGGTGGCAGCGGCCAGCAACGCGCGCACCGTCCGCCCCGGGCCGGTGGCGAGATCCGCTACCTGCAACCCGGGCCGATCGAGCGCGACCAGCTCTGCGATCCGTTCATGTCGACCCACGTTCGCCAGGGTAGTCACGTCCACCGACATTCGGCGTCCCCCCCGGCCCCCTCTGTGCTGCTGGCGTCGAATCGGCCCTGGAATCAGCGTGGAGTCGGCGTGGAGTCAGCGTGGAGTCGGCGTGGAATCCCGGACCCCGGATCGGAGTTGTCCCGGACGTGAATGAGCAGATCAACGACGGGCAGATCAACGACGGGCAGATCCAGGTCGAGGCGCGCAATGACCAGAACGACCACGATGCCTATCAGCAGGCCCGGGCGCTGCTGATGGAACGTCGTCCGGTCGAGGCCGCGGCGATCGCGGCGCCGTTGGAGCAGCGGGAGCAAATTCCGGAAGCCTTCCTGGAGTTGCTGGCACAGGCGTACTTCGCCTCCGCCCAACTCGGCAACGCCGAACGGGTGTTGCGTCGGCTGGTGGCGCAGTCGCCGGCCAACGGCTGGGCGTACCGAGCGCTGGCTCGCACCTTGGAGCGGCGCAGCGCCGGCGTCGAGGCGACCCGCTACCACCGGCTCGCCGATGGGTTCGGCGTCGCCTGAGGGCCTGACCTGGGCTGCTCCCTTTCTGTTCGCTTTTCTGACCAGGCGTTTTTGGCTCAACGTGGACCCTGCTGGCCAATTCGGCAGTCCCGAACCCTCCGCAACCTGCACGGGTTGGCAGGCCAGCAACGGTTGCCCGCTTTGACCTCCAAAGGGGTTTGCTGGTTGCTGTGCCCCTCAAGAACCGGTGATTGAGGTAAAAATCTGCCCTGATCACCGGTTTTTGGGGGGCACAGCAACGATTCCCGACGTCTCCCTTTGGAGTCCACACCGGAGCTGACCGCCGTCCGGTCCTTGGACTCTCGGGATTGGCCAGTTGGCTCAACGTGCAGAGCCACGGCATCTTTTGCAATGCCGATCTTGCACTCCGTACGGTCTAGCCTGCTGGGATGTCAGCGATGAGTGCCAGACCGGAGCAGCGACCGGGCCGTCTTGGCGTCGGGGTGATCGGCGCCGGCCGGGTCGGTGCGGTGCTGGCCTCGGCGCTGCGGGCGGCCGGCCATGCGGTGGTCGGTGCCAGTGCGGTCTCCCGGGACAGCCTGGACCGGGTGGATGCGCTGCTCCCCGGTGTCCCGGTGCTGGAGATCCCTCAGGTGGTGGAGCGCGCCGAGCTGGTACTGATCACCGTTCCGGACGACGCGCTGGCAGACCTGGTGGCCGGGTTGGCCGCCACTCGCGCCTGGCAGCCAGGGCAACTCGTGGTGCACACCAGTGGCCGGTTCGGCTGGCGAGTGCTGGAGCCGGCGGTAACCGGGGGAGCGATCCCGCTTGCCCTGCACCCCGCGATGACGTTCACCGGTACCAGCCTTGATCTGGTTCGGCTGGCCGATTGCAGCTTCGGGGTCACCGCGCCCGGCCCGGTCCTGCCGATCGCCCAGGCCCTGGTGGTGGAGATGGGGGCAGAGCCGGTGGTGATCGCCGAGGAGATGCGCGGGCTCTATCACTCGGCCCTGGCGCACGGCTCGAATCACCTGGTCACGCTGGTTGCGCAGGCGCTCGACCTGTTACGCGAGGCCGGGGTCGAATCGCCCGCCCGGTTGCTCGGACCGCTGCTGTCGGCAGCCCTCGACAACGCGCTGCGCTCGGGGGACGGCGCCCTCACCGGACCGGTGGCTCGAGGCGACGCCGGGACCGTGGCCTCCCATGTGCGCGCGATCGGGCTCGCCGATCAGGTGGCCGGTGGGGCAAGTGTGTTGGAGACCTATCGGGCGATGGCGCGGGCGACAGCGGATCGGGCGCTGGCCTCGGGCCGGTTGCGTCCGGACGCGGCCGAGGCCCTGCTCGAGGCCCTGCGCTCCGATGCGAGCTCGTGACAAATTCAGGATAATCCTCAATAGTTGAGGAATGGCCAGAGTTCTGGTTCTTGGTGCGGACGTCGATTTCCACAGTTTCAGGAGCTGTGGATGACGAAGCCGAGCGCCGAGCCGGTTGTGCCAGGTTGTCTGGATGGCGAGTGACAGAAGCAACGAGAGGAGAAACCATGACAGTCATGACGGAGATTCCCCGTGGCTCTCATGAATGGACGGTGGACGATCTGGAACGTCTTCCGGATGACGGTCGACGGTACGAGTTGCTCGACGGGCAGCTCCTGGTGAGCCCGGCTCCGGTCAGAAGGCATCAGGCGCTAGCTTTCGAACTGGCCGTCGTGCTGAGAGCTGCTTGCCCGCCTGACTTATCCGTTTTCGTCGCGCCGCTGGACTGGCAGCCGGATCGACGGA
>JANNPJ010000677.1:0-15935 GCA_031400005.1 Kineosporiaceae bacterium
CGACGGTCCACTGCCAGATCAACTGCACAAATCGAAAGATCGCCGAGATGCCCTGCTGAAGAAACTGCAGGAGCTGATTGAAGATTTGCTGCATGACCCGCTCTCCTCCGCTGACGGCAATGCGGCCGCAGATATCGGAAGCTGGTTGAACGACGTCGGTGGCTAGCCACTGGAAGAGCGACTTGGCAAAGCTCGAGTCGGGGATGGTGCCGACGCATGTGATGCGACCCCTCTCGTGGTCACGCGTGGTTATCGCTGGCCATTGACTGAAGTGCGGGTGTTCGTATTGACCAGCACCCGGACATCCCACGGGCCGAGCGGCAATGCCCCGGTCACCGGGGCCCGGTCGGCCAGGACGTCGCTGAGCGCACCGGGCGGGGTCACACTGACCTCGTCCCAGGACCAGTTGTGGACGACGTGCACGCGCCGACCACCCGGGACCCTGCCGGTGGTGACGGTGACGCTGTCCGGTAACGCCTGCCAGCCGTGCACCGGGGCGGGGGCCAGCCACGCGAACAATGCCCGGGCCAGCGCCCGGTTGGGCAGGGTTCCGACGTAGGTAATCCGGCCGAGACCATGCGCGCGGGTGGTGACGGCGGGCCATCGGCCGAAGTGCGGATGTTCGTAGCCGGCCAGCACGGTGGCATCGGTCACGGTCAACCCATCCACCCATCGGGTACCGGCGGCGTCCGGGGGCAATTGCAGCGACGAGTCCCCGAACGCACGTACCGGGACGTCATCGGCTAGGTTGCTGAACTCGTCGTACCAGACACCCGCCGCCTTGGTGAGCATTGCGGGAGCCTCCTCCGCTCGCGCCCTGGCCTCGTGGTCGGCGTACGCCGTCCGAGGGCCCAGGACGAGGTGCCCACCCGCCGCCGCGTAGGCCTCGAACCAGGCCAGGTCGCTGTCGGCGGTCACGTAGTGCCCCACCACCACCAGAATCGGATGCGCGGTGACCGCGTCCTCCGCCGATGTGCCCGCGACGAGCCGCCGCGCGTGCGCGATCCGGATCTGGAGTCCAGCCTCGAAAGCTCCCCGGTAGAACGGGTCGAACAGGCCGTGGTACGCGCGTTCATCCGGTCCACCGTCCGGCTTGGCCAGTGGGGGGTACTTCTCCATCAGCCACTTGCTGTCCTGGGAGTAGATCATCGTGACGTCGGCGTCGGGGATCAGGCCGGCGACCAGATCCCCGGCCGACTCCAACTCGGCCCCCAGCAATGCCAGCTCCCGGTAGGTGCGGCCGGGGCGACCGCTGTGCGGCAGAATGCCGCCCCAGTAGGTCTCGGTGCCGAATTGCAAGGTATGCCAATGCCAATACTCCACCATCCGCGCACCACGGCCGATGAGCGCCCAGGCCGCCTGACGCCATTGCCCGTCGAAAGCGGGCCGGCTGTCCCAGGGGTAACCAACGTGCATGGCGTTGGTCTCGGTGACGAGAAAGGGCTCCTGCCGGGAGGAGAACATCCGGTCAGCGCTCTGGTAGAGCGCCCAGGTCCCGGTCGTCGTCCAACTCTGCGGGCGGATACCGGGATCGGGCAGCCGCAACTCGTCCTGCATTGCGTAGTAAGGGTTACCGGCCGCGATGTCGAGGGTTTCGGTGAGACGATCGTCGTCCACCGCGGGTCGGGTATAGGACAGGCAGGTGGTGACGAACTGGTCAGGGCCAGCGTACTCGCGGGCAATACCCGCCTGCCAGGCGATAAATTCCGTGGTCTGCTGGGCCTGGAAACGCCGCCACGCCAGGTCGTATTGCGGTTGCACGTTGCCGTCGGGCAGCCACAGGTCGGCCCACGTGGACAGCCGATGCGACCAGTAGACCAGACCCCATTCACGATTGAGCGTCTCGACGTCACGGTATGCGTGCCGCAGGTGATCGACGAAGCGTTGAAAGACCGCGTGATTGTGTAGCAGTTCATTGCCCGGTTCGTTATCGACCTGAAAACCGATGACCGCAGGGTGATCGGCGTATCGCTCCAGGATCTGACGGATGACGCGTTCGGCATGGAAGCGAAAACCCGGATGGGTGAAGTCAACCTCCTGGCGGGCACCCCAGGGAATCCGGCGACCGGATTCGCGTTCTCCGGCGATTTCCGGGTGCAGCCTGGTGAGCCACGGTGGGAGGGCGTAGGTGGGAGTCCCGAGGACGACGCTGATACCGCGCTGCTGCGCGGCGTCCATCACCGGCTGCAGCCAATCGAGGTCAAATTTGCCGTTTTCCGGTTCCCAGGTGGACCAGACCGATTCCCCAACCCGGATCACATTGAAATGCGCTTCGACCATCAGGTCGAGGTCACGGTCGATTCGGTCGTGCTGCTGGTACTCGTGATAGTAGGCGGCACCGAACAACACACGGTTCGGAAGACCTGGCACGAGAGCAATTCCCTTCTCCGAAAATGACTTCACTCCTTGACCGATCCCGCAGTCAGACCGGACTGCCAATAGCGCTGCAACAGAAGGAAAGCAGCGATCAGCGGAACGACCGACAACAGCGATCCGGTGACGACCAGGGCTAGCAGTTCCGCGTTCGAGCTTCTGCCTCCGATCGCCTGCGAAGACCAGTTCGACAGGCCGACGGTGATCGGGTACAGCTTGGGGTCGTTCAGCATGATCAATGGCAGGAAGTAATTGTTCCAGGTAGCAACCAGTGTGAACAGCAGGACTGTGACCATACCGGGTGCCAAGCTGCGCAATATGACCTGGAAGAAGATGCGGAACTCGCCGGCCCCGTCGAGGCGGGCTGCCTCGATCAGGCTTTCCGATACCGCGTCCTGGGCGTAGACCCGCATCAGGTAGAGACCGAACGGGCTGACCAGGGACGGCAGGATGATCGCCCACGGCGTGTTAACCAGGCCGACCTTGCTGAAGAGTAGGTAGATCGGGATAGCCAACGCCGTCGTTGGCACCATCACGGAGCCGAGGACTACGCCGAACAAGGCATCGTTGCCACGGAAGCGATATTTGGCGAAGCCATACCCGCCCAGGGCACACAGCGCAGTCGCACCGCTGGCACTAACCACCGAGTAGACGAGCGTGTTGAGCATCCACCGGGTGTAGACACCGCCGTCATAGGTGAAGGTGTCGTGGATATTGCTGAACAGCGAAAAGTCTTCGCCCAGCCATAGTCCGAAGGTGCTGAACAGGTCACCGGTGGTCTTGGTGGCCGCCACCACCAGCCAGAAGAGCGGGATCAGAAAGTACACCAGCACGGCGAGCATGCCGACGGTCAGCGCCGTGCTGTGCGATCGGCGCGAGGACCGCCCTGGTCGGCTCGGCGCGGCTGGGCCGGTGGTGCGCGGTGAGGCTTGCGAGTCGACGGCGCTCATGCTTTCCGGCTCCCTCTGCTGGTTACGAAAAGGACGGCATACGAGGCAATGACGATGACCAATCCGAGCAGGAAGGACACTGCGGCGGCGTAGTTCACCTCCTGGCCGGTGAAGGCCAAGGTGTACGCATACAGGTTCGGGGTGTAGGCGCTGTCGATCACGCTGGGGGCTAGCCGTTGGAGGAGTTGAGGTTCGGCGAACAGCTGGAAGCTACCGATCACGGAGAAGATGAGGCAAAGCATCGACGCCGGTCGGATGGCGGGAATCTTGATGTGCCAGGCAACCCGCCAGGCGTTGGCTCCGTCCACTGCCGCCGCCTCATAGAGGTCGGTGGGAATGGCGCGCAGCGCTGCATAGATGATGATCATGTTGTATCCGGTGAACTCCCAGGTGACGACATTGGCCATCGAGCCAAGGACGACGTTGGAACCGAGGAAGTCGGGTTTGCCCAGACCAATCGACTCGGTGACCTGGCCGATCGGACCGAAGTCCCGCCCGTACAGGTAACCCCACATCAAGGTCGCGACCACGCTCGGGACGGCGTAGGGCAAGAAGATCCCGAGCCGAAAGACCTTGGAAAAGCGCAGCAGGCCGCTGTCGATGGCCAATGCCGTCAGTAACGCCAACAGGAGCATGATCGGGACCTGGAAGGCGAAGAACTGGGCTACCCGGACGATGCCGCCGATCAGCCGATCATCGCCCAGTGCCCGACTGTAGTTAGCGAAACCGGCGAACGTTTCTCCGCCAATGAGTCGTTCCGTGAACAGGCTCAGATAGGCCGCGTAGACCAGCGGCAGGATGAATAGGCCTGCGAACATCAGCAGGAAGGGTGCGACGAACAGGTAGCCGACGCTGGTGCGCGCACTTGTGGTGCGGCGGGCACGACGGGACACGGAGACGGGTGGGGCCGAATGCACTTCGGTGCTCATGTGGACCTCTTCAGTGCAGAGTCACTAAGGTGCCGCGGGTAGTGCGGGAGCGAGGGTTCCGGGCCCGACCGCTCAGGCCTGGCCCGGAACCATCCGAGTCACTTCTGGGATACCTTGAACCCTTGGTTCGTCGCGTAGTCGGTGACCCGCTTCTGCCAATCATCGAGCGCGGCCCCGACATCGCCCTTGGCCGCGAAGGACTTACCGACCGTTTCGTCCCAATCGGTGCCGACCTGATCGGCGAATGGCGGCCACGAGAACGAGGTGTCAACCGTTTCGCTCACCTTCGCGAACACCTCGTTGACCGCCTGGCCGCCATAGAAGGCCGGCTTCTGCTGAGTGAACGAGGAATCCTCGAGCAACGCCTTGGTCGCCGGGAAGAAGAACTGGTCTGTGGTGAACAACTTCGTCGACTCCGGATCGGTGTTGATGAACTCGGCGAATTTGGCTGCAGCAATGGGGTTCTTGGTGCCACTGATGACCGCGCTGGTGGAACCGCCCCAGTTACCCGAGGCCGGCTTGCTGGGGTCCCACTGCGGCAGCGGGGCGGCCCGCCACTTGCCGGACGATCCCTTGGCGCTGCCGGTCAGGAACAACGGGCCCCAGGCAGCGGTGATCCACGCAGCGTATTTACCCCGAGCCAAGCCCTGGAACCAGGTGTCAGTGAAGTCCGGGTCGGTGGAGACCGAGCCGTCCTTGATCAGCCCGTCCCAGTACGCGCCCACCTTCTTCGAGGTCTCATCATTGACTGAGACACTCACCGCGTCGGCTGCGGTGCTCTTGAACGGCCTGCCTCCAGCCTGCCACACCAGACCCATCCAAACGCCGTTGTTGTTGGGAGCCAAGTTGGTGAACTTGATGTCCGGGGCCGCCGCGTGCAACTTCTTCGACGCCGCGGCGAACTCGTCACACGTGGTCGGCAGATCGATGTCGTACTTGTCGAAAATGTCCTTCCGATAGAGCATTCCCATCGGGCCGGTGTCCTGTGGATACGCCCACACCTCACCGCCCGACCCCGTCACTTGCCCCCAGGTCCAGTCGACAAATTTGTCTTTTGCCGCTTCGGCCCCATACGGTCTCAAGTCAACAAGGCTCTTGGTAAGCGAAAATGTTGGTACGAATTGAAATTCGATCTGCGCCACATCCGGGGCTCCGCTTCCCGCCTTGAGCGCGGTGCGGAGCTTGGTGTAATGCGGTTGGCCTGCGCCGGCGTTAACGACCTTGATTTTGATCGCCGGGTACTTCGCCTGAAACAGGGCTACCTCCTTCTCAATCCGGGGCACCCAGGTCCAGAACGTCAATTCGGTGGGCGTCGTCATGGCCTTGTCGACCTCGGCCTGACTGACCGTCTTCGGCCCCGCTGCTGCGGTGTCGGAGGAATCGCTGCCACCGGAACAGGCGGCTAGGACCAAGGTTGCCGTTACAACACCCGCCACGGTGAGAACGGCACGGCGAGGGAGCATTGAACGTGGATCACTATGCACGGAGAACTCCTTTGTTCTGACCTGGCCAATCGCACGGGATTGCACGGGATTGCACGGAAATCGCAGGGGTAGACACAGACGAATCGCATGGGAGAGCGCTGGGAATGCCGGAAAGCGCAGGCATGGCGGCGAAATGGCCGGTGGATCGGCACGCCGACAGCGCGCTGGGCGGAGAGGCGACTGGTGTGAACACCAGGCGAGGAACCGCTGAGGTAGGACGGCTCAGCAAATACCGTGGCGGAACAGCTGTGCGATCGTCACAGCCTGAACCCCGAGCGGTGTGGGCGCGGAATGGCGCGGTGTCAGAGGATTACGAGGGTAATTCGGTTCGGACCTGCACCCGACGAGATGGTGGCAGTGGGTGGATCAAATGGAAGATTCGGAAGGACCGGGCGGGTCCGGGCCGAGGTCAGCCGGTGGCGCACTGGACGACGCCGAGTATCGGGCCGTGGAACTGCGCAGCACCAAGTCGACCTCTGGCTCGCTGACCTGCGAAAGGGCTTCCTGAGGGTTGTCGATGGCGCGCAGCAAAGCCGCCAGAGCGCTGGCTGCCAGGAATTCGAAAGGCTGACGAACCGTCGTCAACGGAGGGTTCAGGTAGGCGGCAATCGGGATGTCGTCGAAGCCGACGACGCTGATCCGATCCGGCACGGCCCGGCCCTGCTCGATCAGCGCTCGGATGAGACCCAGAGCCATGTCATCGTTTGCGGCGAAGACTGCGGTCACCGTCGGATCGGTCAGTAGCTGCTGTCCTGCGGCATAACCCGAGGCTGCCGACCAATCGCCTTCCAGATATGGCACCTCAACGACGCCAGCATCGGCCAGTGCCCTGCGCCAGCCAAAGAGGCGATCTCGTGCCGAGAACCAACGCTGCGGCCCGGCTACGTGATGCACCGTTGGATGCCCCAGATCCAGCAGATGTCGGGTGGCCGCGTACGCCGGCACGTCCGCGGACATCCCGGCCATGATGACGCGAGGGGCGGACAGTTCGGACATGCGGCCGAAAACCACCACCGGCACATCGACGTCGATTGGCAACGGTCCTTCGTCGATTGGCTCCGAAAGCACGATGCCGTCGACGCCCTGCTGGAGCAGGGTCTCGACGGCGCCGGAGACCCCATCCGGGTCGCCTTCGAAGGTGTTGGCCACGCTCAGCGCATATCCGGCGCTCCTGACGGCCCGTTCGATGCCGACCAACATCGAGGCGGGTCCGTACAGTGCCGACCCGAGCGCGACCACACCGATGGTGCGCGTGCGCCCAGAGGTCAGCGCCCGCGCGGCGTTGTTGCGGCGATAGCCAAGTTCTCGCGCAGCCCGCAGAACCCGCTGCCTGACCTCGTCCTTGACATGCGGTTCGTCGTTGAAGACCCGGGAGACGGTCTTCTGCGAGACGCCCGCCAGTCGCGCCACATCGGTGCTGCCAGGCGGACGGCGCCGGGGCGCCGGGTCTTCGGCCACGCCACGTGCTACCAGATCCGCCACGGGCACTCCATTGTGATATTGATTACGTAGTCATGATTACGTAGTCAACGCGACTGGACCTCGGAGGTCAAGAGGAACGGCGTCGGAATCTCGGGCGTCTACGAGGAGGACCGCCTCGGCCGAAGGGCGAAGGGCCGGTTTCGACATCGAAGGTAGGCACCTGTCAGGCTCGGCGCCGTGATCGCTTCTGCCCGCGCGCCGCGTAGAAGAGCCGCGGCAATCCTCTCTTACTCAGTGGTGCTGCTGTTAGTCGTTGGTGGAGTGTGCGGATCGCTCCGGGTGGCCTGGGTAGCCACCATGGACGTCGGTCCGCAGCTCCGCGAGGAACAGGTCAAGTATCTGCAGCGGGCGCTGAGCGACGGCGCGGCAGAACGGATGCAAATCGCGTTCCCGGAGGGCTTCTTCTTTACCCATGCCCTGATCGGACTCGCCACCGCTCAGCCCGCCAAGCCAGGTGACGCGCACGCTCTCGCGGCCGTGCGCCGCGCCCTCGATGCGGTGGAATCACCCGCCGGGATAGGCCGGTTCGGTGGTCAGAGCCGGCCAAGGAACGGAGTGTTCTGGGCCGGCTGGTCACTTCTGCTGGCCGTCGAACAGGCCCGGCTGTCCACCGATACCGCCGACAGGCAAGAGGTTTTCGATCGGGCCGTGGATATTCGGGACGCGCTGAAAGGGGACCCCGACGGGTTTCTCGAGTCCTATCCCGGCAAGGCGTGGCCGGTGGACAACATGGCCGCCGTCGCTGCCCTGGCCCGGGCCAACGCACTTGTCACCGTCCCCGGCGCAGCCGCCGTCGTCTCCGCCTGGCCGGCCCGCATCGCCGGCGTTCGCGATCCGGCCACCGGATTGCTGCCACACAAACTCGGCCCCGACGGGAGCGTCGTCGAAGGCCCCCGTGGCTCGTCCCAGGCGCTGCTGCTGGCCTTCGAGTCGGACGTCGACCCGAACCTCGCCGCCCGTGACTACCGCGGCTTCGTCCGCACATTTGTCGTTCGCCGCTTCGGACTGGTTGGCGTCCGGGAGTTTCCGGCCGGCGCGCCTGGCACCGCTGACACGGACTCCGGCCCGCTGCTGTCCGGGGTCTCGGCGAGTGCGTCCGCAGTCGCACTCGCGGCTGCCTCCCGACAACGCGATGCTGAATTCTCCCAGACGCTGAACGCCGAGGCGGAACTACTTGGGCTACCCCTCTCCTGGGGAGGGGCTCGCCGTTACGGCTTCGGCAAACTACCGGTCGGGGATGCCTTCCTGGCCTGGGCGCGTTCGCAGAACCCCGCCACCATCTCGACCGGCAGTATCGAGGGCCCTCGCCCGCTGTGGCCGATCTGGATCGTCGTCCCGCTGCTGCCCGGTGCCATCGCTGCCGGGCTGCTGATCGGAATCCGCAAACGACGTCACCGTGATCTTAGTTCTTGACCGTACGGTCCATTACGATTTGTACCGCACGGTCAAGTACTCTCTCGATCAGCTCTTGAGTGTGCAGGGAGCCAGTTGGGCCAGGTTCGTGGGAGCAGTCGTGACCCGGCCGATCGCGATCGCGATCCGATCGAGGGTGGCGATGCGCCGGTCCCGCAACGGCCCAAGGATGGTGTTCTGAACGAAGTTCGGGTCACCCACCGGACGCGCGGCCAGTTCCGCTAGACGGGTGTCGGCCTCGCTGATCTGCTGAACCAACTCGGCCAGATTCCGGTCTACCTCTGCTGCAGCGGCGGCAGGCACCGCCGGCAGACGGTCCTTGACCGACGGACAGCTCACCGTTGGGGTTGCACTACTCCCGCCACCACTCCCGCTACCAACTGGGGAACCCGGACCCACTGGAGCATCACCGCCATTCCCCGCAGGCTCACCAGGGCCACTGGGGGCTGCGCCATCGCCGCTCCCCTCGCCACCACTACCGCCGCTATCACTCCCACCACTCCCAGCGCCACTCCCATCCCCCACGCCGCTCCCACCACCGCCGTCGCTTCCACCGCCACTACCGGGCCCACCTGCTGACGCATCGACGGGATCACTGCTAGGGACGCCGGCCTCGGGCTTGGTCTCGCCATCCTCGGCACGACCAGCCTTCTTTGGAGGTTTGCTCGGTTCGGCGGCACCCCCTTCTCCGGCACTGGGGATGCTGTCAACGGTGGACGGCGCCTCGCCGACAGCCTCGATCGCATCGAGGGCCTCGGTGTTGCGTTGCAGCGAACAGACAGCCAGGTCGCTCAGACCGTCCGGTTCGACGCTCCCGGACTTGGTGATGTGGCGGATGATCCGCTCGATCACCACGTGGCGCTGACCATTGATCTTGGTGAGGTGGTCTACGGCTTGCTCTGGGTAGCGCGCTACCCCGACTTCCGCATCGACGATCTGCCGGTCGAGATTGGCCAGTTGCACGGCCACCTTGGCCTGCACACGAGCAGGCAGAGCCGGTAGTCGGCCAGCTATGTCGGGGCAGTTCACGCTCATCGGCTCGGCCACCGACACCGAATCTGAATCCGACGACCATATGAACTGAGGGCCGGAATCACCGCCCGGGGGGTTCATTGCGGTTCCGATCAGGATGGCGATGATCGCACCACCGAACCCGGCGACGGCCAGGGGGTTGACAGAGCGAGAGCGTAGAACCACGGTGCGCTCCTCAGGCCCAGGCCGCCGACGACATGCGCACCCTATCGTCACGAGAGTGCCGCTCAAGGTACCAATCCCAGGCGATTGGTACAAATTTCAAATGCAACCTCGGTGACCGCTCATCACAGGCAGCGAAGAACATGTTTACCCATGGACAAAATGGGCGGAAAGGTCATCAGATTGGCACAGGGCCAGGCGAACTGGTCGCCCTGCCGCTTACAGCCGCCGCAACCCTTCCAGCAGGCGCAGAGCCAGCGCACGTGCATCTGCCGCTTCGTCGTCGTCCTGCCGGGGAGGCATCCTTGGCCGGAGTTCGGATCTATCGGCTGATCGTGGCGTGACGCCCCGAACCCGCTGTGGCAGCCGAGCTTGCGGCGAGCCAGGTTCACGGCCCGATGGTTCTCGAAGAAAGGTCTTCCGGACGGATGATTCTCTAGCCGGTGACATCCGAGCAGGCTGCGGAACGGGATCCGGGACGAGAAGTTTCGCTACGGACGGTGAACCCCGCTGCACTATGCCCGCCCCGACCATGGAGGCAACAGTCTCAATCGTGACGCCGAGCGGCATACCCGAGCGCCGGGCGAGAGAGCGAGCCGTCTGCGAACCGCACATCTGCGCAGCCAGCGCCCACTGCTGCCGACTGAGCACCACCATCCGCCCGGATTCCAGCCGGCAGAGCTGGACCTGGTCGTCCGGCTCCACCCCGAGGTCAGCGAAACATGCTAATTGCTTGGCGATTTCGGACAGAAATTCGTCGACCTGGAGGCGGCACATGCCTCCGCTCCAGTGCCGCCGACCGGGGCGAAACAGTGGCCGATCCCCACCTGCGTTCTCCTCGGCGAGCAGCGTCAATCCCGCCTCGACGATGGACGACTGAATCGTCGACGGCAACTGTGGATCGTCGGTGTCGAAGAGCTCGGCCGGTGGCAGGCCGAGCACCTCGGCATAGGTGATGTCGCCCTCGTGCAGAAAGAAGGTGCCGCCTCGAACGCCACGGATCTCCAGCGCGCCGGAACTACGGCTGACGGCGAGCACGCGAAGCACATCCGCCACAGGATGGTCGATCTGGCGCACCGCCTCCACGGGTAGCGGGCAACTCAGACGGAAAGGTCGTTCTCGATCCGGGCGAGGTGATGACGGGCCAGAGCCAGATTCGCCTTGCCCCGGTCCAGAGCCAGGTAGATGAACAGGCCGTTGCCGCCATGCCCGGTGACCAGTCGAATCAGGTGATACTGCCGCCCGAGGGTGATGAGAATGTCATCGATCGCGTCCTTGAGGCCGAGCGAATCGAGCGTGCGCATCTTGGCGCGGATCACCTCAGTATTTCCCGCCGAGGCCACCTCGAGATTCAGGTACTTGCCGCCGCCGAGCGAGCCGAGCGACATTCCACTGCTGTAATCCACCAGGCTCACGCCCAGCGCTCCGTCGATCTCCATCATCTCTTTGAGAGCGGTGTCGATGTCCACAGGAGATTCTCCGTTTCCGTATCGATCAGATGGGTTTTGGTGTATGTTCCTGGGTTGCAGTGCGTCTCAGGCACTGCGGTGAACCAGAACTGCGGCGCACCAGCCGAGCTTGTTTTGGGTTACCGACGGCAGGACAATGCACCTATTCGGAGCAAGCCGTCAAGAAGTTGAAAGCGAATCGAGTTCAATTCTATGACTAGCGATAACGCTGTGACTAGCGATACTAATGTGACCAAAGATGATTCTGTGACTAGAGATAGCAGTGCGGATGCCGTCCATCGAACCCTCGCTGGATTGCGATCTATCCACGGACTGATTTCCGCCTCCCTGGTGGAGCCGGATTCTGGGCACGTGTTGGACACCGTCGCCGCCGGTCGCCGCCTAGACATCGCTCCGACCCCCGGTGACACGGCCGCCACCGTGGCCGCCGGTGCAAGCGACGTCATCCAGGTGATCGAGCTGATGGCGGCGAGCCTTGGCGAACCGGACGAACTGGAAGACGTGATAGTCACTCTTGGGCGACGGCAGCATTTGATTACGCCATTACCGGCGGTGGGTGCCGTTGGGTTGATCATGGTTGTCACCCTCGATCGGGAGCGCACCAATCTGGCCTTGGCCCGACAGCAATTGCATGCGCTCGGCCCCTTGTTGGAATCCGCGAACGGGCCGGGCCGTGCCCCCTAAGCCTTGGCGGTGGTCGGGGCGCCGGCCGGTGCCCGAAGCAGCCGTCGGTGTGACCGCCCATCTCGAACGCCTTGTCGAACTCGCAGACACGCACGCCACCGGCGCGCTCTACGTGAATGGACGTTGGGGCGGAACGATTTTCCTTGTCCGGGGCAGGATCGGACACGTTGAGTCGATGCTGACCCCCGGCGTCGAGGTATTGCTTCTGCGACCCAGCTATTCGGATGAGCACAGCTGGGCCGAATTGGTGACCAGCCTGCGCCGGGGCGAGACGGCGGCGGCCACCGTCGCGGCCAGTCAGCTGCTACGCAGCCGTTCTCCGTCAGTCGTCGACGTCGAGATCCTGCGCCGAACCGCCTTGGCCGATGCTGCTCTTGCTACCCTGGGCACGGTTGTTCCTGCGGCGGATCGAACGAAAAGTCGATTTCGGCCTGGCGAAAAGCACTGGTGTGAATCGCCGTGCACGTTCGCGGTGACAGACGTTGTGGCCGAGGTAAGCCGGCGCAAGGCCGTGCTCGAGCGCATGACATTGGGGATACATCCGCGCCGGGTGGTACGGCGGGTACCGAAGCTGCCGATCGAACGAGTCCGGCTGACGACGACCCAATGGAATATCGCTCAATCGGCGGACGGCAGCACCACCCCAGTGGATATCGCCTGGCTGCTCGGCCATAGCGTCTTCGCCACCACCGTTGCGGTCCACCAGTTGGCCCGGCTCGGCGTCGTCACCACCGATCCCGATCTCCCGGAAGCGCCCTCCGACGAACTCGTTCCGGCTCGCCACACAGTGTCTTTCCTCCGAGCGACAATTCGCTGAGGCCACCCGATTCACTCATCCCGTCGAAAGGAACCGCATGGGCGTCGAAGACCTCGTGTCGAAGGAACTGGTCGCCCTGCGCGCGAGCATCAGCGGGGTGGAAGGCTGCGTGGTGGCGACCAGCGACGGCCTTCTCGTCGCCCACGTCCTGCCCGAGGATCAGGAGCAGAGCCAGGCCGCAGCACTCATTTCCACCCTGACCGCGGTGGCCCGGCAGGCCGTCCAGATCACCGGCCGCGGGGAGTTACTCGAGGCCTCGATCCGTGGAACCTCTGGCTACCTGGCGGTTTATGCCGTCGGAGACAGCGCCGTGCTGGCCGTGCTCGGCCGTCCGACGCTCAATATTGCGTTGCTCCAGCTCCGCACGCGGCCGGTGGTGGCTCGCTTGGATGTGCTGGCCGCCGACTTCACCCGATTCGCCACCGGTCCGGAGCTGGCCGCACCATCCGGACAGAAATCTACTGGCTAGCGACCGACCACCATCGCCGCCACGGCTCGGCGGGTTTCCTCGGCAATCAGGTCACCGTTGATCGCGGCGGCGGCAGTCAACCCGGCCGCAGCGCAACTAATCACCTGGGCACGAAGGTCTGCGACATTGCCTGCCACCCATACCCCGGGCACCGAGGTGGCACCGAAGGCATCGGCGGCGACCTGAGTACCGACCACGTGCCCGCTCATCTCCACCTCGGTGGTCTTCACCCCGAGCGAGGCGAGTACCTCGGCCCGGGCGGTGAAACGCGGTGCAACAACGAGAACCTGGCGTGGAACGACCGTTCCCGAGCGCAAGCGAAGGCCAACGACCCAATCATCGGTCACCTCGAGAGCCTCGACCTCGCCGTCCACCACCGCGATCCCCCGAGCGGTCAACTGTTCCAGCTCATCCTCGGTCGGTGCGGGCTGGTCATGCAGGAACAGGGTGACGTCGGCACTCCACTGCCGGAACAGCAGCGCCTGGTGAAACCCTAGCGGGCTGCCCAGGATGCCCAGCGACTGGTCGCGGACCTCCCAACCGTGGCAGTAAGGGCAATGCAGCACGTCCCGCCCCCACCGCTGAGCCAGCCCCGCCACCGCGGGAAGCTCGTCCACCAATCCGGTGGTAACCAGCAGTCGCCTGCCCAGCACGACCCGGCCGTCGGCGAGCATCACCTCAAAGCCCTCGCGCGGGCCATCGGTCGGGGAGGCCGAGACGACGGTGCCGGTGATGACCACGCCACCGTAGCCAGCCACCTCGACCCGGCCTGCAGCCAGCAGATCCTCGGGGGGCGTCCCGTCCCGGGTCAGGTAGTTGTGTACATGCGCGGCTGGGGCGTTGCGGGGGGAACCGGAGTCCACCACCAGCACCGAGCGTCGGGCCCGCCCCAGGGCCAGGGCCGCGCTCAGACCGGCCGCCCCGCCACCGACCACAACCACGTCGTACCCGTCCACCATCGGCGGTGGGCCGACTTTTCTGTCCTGCACTGTTCTGTCCTGCACTGGCCTGCTCCTCATGTTGCCCGATCGGTCACCGCACCTCATGGCGTCCTGCTCAGAGCGTCCGCGATCAGCCGAGGGATTGACAAGCAGTGTTGCCAAGGTGGCAAATGAGGGGATGGCTGACGAGGCACTTACCCAGGACTCAGAGCTTGACCGCGTTTTGGACGGCGTCGGCCCACGCTTGCGCAGGCTCCGCCAGCAGCGCGGCGCGACGCTGGCCCAACTGTCGGAAGGCACCGGTATCTCGGTCAGCACCCTGTCTCGCCTGGAATCCGGTCACCGCAGGCCGACCCTGGAACTGCTCCTCCTGCTGGCTCGGGCGCACCAGGTCCCGCTCGACGAGCTCGTTGACGCTCCCGCGACCGGCGATCCTCGGATCCATCCGCGGCCCTTCACGCGCCACGGTATGACGATCCTGCCACTGACCCGACGACCCGGTGGGATCCAGGCGTACAAAATTGTCATCCCGGTGAACTGGCCTTCCGGGGCACCAGAACAGAAGACCCATGAGGGATACGAATGGTTCTACGTGATCTCCGGGCGGCTGCGCCTGCTACTCGGTGAGCACGACCTGACTCTGAAAGCCGGTGAGGCCGCGGAGTTCGACACCCGAATCCCGCATATGTTCGGCAACTCCGGTCCCGAACCGGTAGAGATCCTCAGCCTTTTCGGAGCCCAGGGTGAGCGCCTGCACCTTCGCGCGCGACCAGCAGGCAGCACCGCAGACCGGCCCGGATCGTAGACTCGCCGGATGACCTCACCTCCCGTCAGCGAGATCCGGGTACTCGGTGGGCTACCGGTGCTGACCTGGCCTGCGTTCGATGGCCACGCCCTCGATGCCGCAGTCACCACCCGGGAGGGCGGGGTGTCCACCGGGCGCTACCGCGGCCTCAATCTCGGTCTGCAGGTCGGGGACGCCGAGACCGCGGTGCTGACCAACCGGGCCAGAGTGGCCGCCGCGATCGGCAACAGCCTCGACGACTTCGTCTTCTGCGAGCAGTCCCACCAGCCGAACGTACACATCGTCACCGAGGAGCACCGCGGCCGCGGAGCCCGCTCGATCTCGGATGCGATCGCGCGGACCGATGCCCTGGTCACTGCGGTGCCCGGAATCACGCTGGTGGTGATGGCTGCCGACTGCGTCCCACTCGTCCTGTTCGATCCGGTGGCCCGGGTTCTGGCCTGCGTCCACGCCGGCTGGGGTGGCACCGTTCGCGGCGTCACACCGGCCGCCGTCGGGGCGATGCGGACGCTTGGGGCCGAGCCCGCCCGGATCATCGCTGGGATCGGGCCCGCGATTCACCCGGACCGCTACCAGGTCGGCTCCGACGTCGTCGAACTCGCCGAGCGTGCCTTCGGCGAAGCAGCGGCCGCGGTGGTTCGCCCCGATGGCGGCGGCAAGTGGCTCTTCGACCTGTGGCAGGCGAATGCTCTGCAACTGACCGCTGCCGGCGTACTGCTGGAACGGGTCCACATCGCCGGTCGGGACACCGGTCCGGATACCCCGTTCTACAGCCATCGATCGGAAGGGCCGTGCGGCAGGTTCGCCGCAGTCGCGCGACTGCATACGGACGACCGAGCGGACTGAGGCAGACTACGGTGGTGAAACTCCGGAGAAATCGGGCCATCCTGCGAACCGCGCGGACCGTGCTGCCCGCCGGGCTGCT
>JANNPJ010000791.1:0-2037 GCA_031400005.1 Kineosporiaceae bacterium
GTATCAACCGGGAAAGCACCGCCATCATTGGTTGCGCGGTGATCACCGGCGCCGGAGCGGTGCTGCATACCGCGGCGGTACAGCCGGGGGACAGCGTGGCCATCTTCGGCGTGGGCGGGGTGGGGCTGAGCGCCGTGGCCGCCGCCCGCCAATGCGGCGCCAACCCGATCATCGCCGTGGACCTGGCGGCGGACAAGTTGGAGTTGGCCACACGCTTCGGCGCCACCCACGTGCTCAACGCTGCCGAGGTGGACCCGGTGGCCGCCATCCGGGACCTCACCCGCCAAGAAGGCCGCTTCGACATCCTGCGTCAGCCCTTGGCCGGGGTCGACTTCGCCTTTGACTGCATCGGCCTGCCCGTCACCATGGGTCAGATCGCCGAGGCCACCCGGCCCGGCGAGTTCGGCCACACCCGGGGCGGCGTCGCCATACTGGTCGGGGTGCCGCAATCCCCGCTGCAGCTCGACGCCCGGTTCCTGTTCATCGGCGAACGCAGCTACCGGGCCAGCCTGGGCGGCAGCTGCTCCCCCGGTGAGGATTTCCCGCGCTTCTTGGACTGGTACGCCAACGGCGATCTGGATCTCGATGCCCTGGTCACCACCCGCTACCCCATCCAGGACATCGGCCGCGCCGTGCAGGACCTCGAGCATGGCCGCATCCCCGGCCGCGCCATCCTCGTGTTCGACTGAGCCCGCGCCGACGCCGACCTGGCAAACCACCAGCCTACCCCTGGCAAACCACCAGCCCACCCTTGGCAAATCGCCAGCCCACCCTTGGCAAACCGCCAGCGAAGGGGGTGGCAAACCGACAGCGGAGGCTAGCGTGGTGGCGTGGTCAGCTACCGGTCTCGTCATGCAGAAGGCACCATCCGGTTGGCACTCGGGGACACCCGGGTCGTGGTAGTCAACGGTGCCCGGCAGGCCGGCAAGAGCACGGTGGTGCACGCCGTCGTGCGGGGCTGGCCTGACACCCTCGAGTATCGCCTTGATCGCCCCAACGAGCTTCAGGCGGCGCGGGCCGATCCAAGCGGGTTCGTGAGCCACCCCGGTCTGGTGGTGGTCGACGAAGTACAACGAGCGCCGGAGCTGATCCTGCCCATCAAAGCCAGGGTCGATGACGACAATCGACCGGGTCAATACCTGCTCACCGGCTCGGCCCGCCTGCTGGGTCTGCGTTCCCTGCCCGACGCGCTGGTGGGCCGGTCCGAGACCATCGAACTGTGGCCGTTCTCCCAGGGCGAGATCGACACCGAGCCTGACGGTTTCATCGATGCGGTGTTCGAGGACCCCCCAGCGATGGTGAGCGGCAACTCCCTCGAGCGGGCCGACTACCTGGCTCGGGCTGTCCGGGGTGGATTCCCGACCGCCGTTGAACGCCAGGAAACCCGCCGAGGCCGGTTCTTCGAGTCCTACGTCGGGGATCTCATCGATCGGGACGTGACCCAACTCGGGGACATCCAGCGACGAGACCAGCTCCACCGGCTGCTTCGCCTGCTGGCCGGTCGCATGGCCACCCCGCTTCGCATCGAGAACCTGGCCAGCGATCTGACCTTGAACAAGGGCACCGTCGAGCGCTACGTGAGCCTTTTCGAGGAAGTGTTTCTATTGAAGCGAATCCCGGCGTGGTCAAACAGCGCCACCAGCCGAGCCACCCGCCTACGCAAGCTACTTTTCGTAGATTCCGGACTGGGATCGCATCTGGCCGGCCTGTCGCTTTCTCGCCTCGCTCGTGACGCGACACGAGTTGGTCCGCTCTTGGAAAACTTTGTGCTCGGCGAGCTGGCCCGACAGCTCACCTGGTCTAACTCTTTGGCCACGCTCTATCACTATCGAACCCGGGACGGGCAGGAGGTCGACGCGGTCATTGAGCATTATGACGGCCGCATCGTAGGCGTCGAGGTGAAAGCTTCAAGCACCATCAGAATCGAAGATTTCCGTCATCTGGCCCACTTGCGAGATCGGGCCGGATCGCAGTTTCATCATGGTGTCGTGCTGCACACCGGCACCGACATCCTGTCCTTTGGTGACCGCCTGATGG
>JANNPJ010000794.1:0-9102 GCA_031400005.1 Kineosporiaceae bacterium
AGCGGGAGCGCCCAGTGCAGGGAGTCCTGGTACCGGTTGCCGGCCAGATCCAGCGTGGGCTGGTCCGACCAGTCGGGGTCCTCTCCCAGGTACATGGTCCCGTAGGTGCTCATGTTGACCGTGCCAGCCATGATCTCCGCGGCGTGCGCGGACTCGTTCGTGGGCACCCGCCAGGTGTGCATGGCGTTGCAAATGGCGTCCTCGGTGCGGCCGCCAGCTGCCTGAGCGGGCGAGGCCAGCGGGCTCGCCAGCATCGTCACCGCCATCAGCAGTGTGGCCAGAATCGGCACGGTGGTTCGCTTGGTGATGGAAATGTGCGGTTCCTACCCTTCGCGACAACGTAGGCGGGAACAATAGCCGAAGTAGGCGGGAACAATAGCCGAAGAGCCGGCATCCCTGGTGGGATGCCGGCTCTTCGCCTGGTTCAGTGGATCTTCACGCTAGACCTTCGCAGGCTAGATCGAAGTCACTTCACCTTGATCTTGATGATCGGGCTCGTGCCCTGGTAGGTGCCGGGAGCCTTGAACTTCGCGTAGACGGAGCGGGTCCCCTTCGGCAGCTTGACGATCTTCGTCCCATTCCCAGACGAGTTGCTGGTCATGGTTCCGAGTACCGGGTCTGCGCCGACCACCGAGCGGTAGAAGATCAGGGTGCCCTTGGCACTGGGCGAACCGTTCGCCCAGAGCGTGGCCCGGTTGTGGCTGTACGACTTCCCGGTCAGCTTGACCGTGGAGTAGACGTACGTGGTGCGGACCGGGCTGCTCAGCCCCGCCGACTTGGCCAGGAACCTCGTCGACTTCTTGGTGAAGTGAGAGGCGCTGTAGTCGCCATCGGCGTTGGTCTCGACCGAGTCCAGTAGCGTGAAGCTGGCTGCCCCAGACGCCTTGGACCAGATGTCTACCCCGGTGTTCGGCAGGAACGAGCCGCTGATCATGGCGGTTCCACCACCCCAGAGCTTGGCTGTCACACCCAAGGTCAGCTTGGTCTCGGTGACCGTGATCTTGCCGACTGCCTGGTAGTTGCCTGCGGTCAGAGTAAGACCCGCAGTCGTCAACGCGGTATTCACTACCCCGTTGGCGACCTGACCATCAAGCGTCGCAGTCAGTTCAACCTCACCACTCTGGTTCGACCCGGCGAGGAACGTGGTGCTGAAGACTCCTGCGCTATTGGTCGTGACCAGGTTGCTGCCAAGAGCACCGACCGTGGAAGCGCCGGTACTCAAAGCGACAGTCGCACCCGGAACATCATTGTCGAAGACGTCTTCCACCTTGCCGGTGACAATAACGGTCTGTCCCGGCGCCGCGGCGACGTCACTCACAGAGATGCGGAACTTCTGGCCTGCGGCCGGATCCGATGTGGTGACCGTTGCATCATGGACGGCAGCGCCAGCTGTCGCGGTGACCTTGACTGTGCCCGACTTCGTAAAGAAGACGTAGGCGCCGGTGATGGTCCCCGTACTGCTCGTGACCACATCGAGCGTGGGCGTGAGCAGATGAGTCGCATCCGGAGCGGACTGGGTCGCGAAGTAGACGCCAGCCCCGCCGGACAGCTTCACCGTCTTGAAGGCCAAAGGAACATTGGCCGCGTCGTACACCGTTCCGGCCACCAGACCCGTGGTGTTCCCGAAGGGCGTCGTTCCCAGGTTCGCCTGGGTGGCGTCCGGAGGAGTGTTGTCCTGAAGGGTTACCGACGTAGCACCGGTTGCCGGAGCGGTGATAGTGATCTTCGCGACGGCGGCCGAACTTGACCACTTGATCGACGTGGTCGCCAGCGGCGTCGTGACACCAGCAGAGGTGAACTGGATGAAGTCACTCTGGCCGGCGGTTGCCGCCGCAAGCGGCGTGTAGGTGTAGCTGAACGTGCCATCAGTGGCCGCCGCGGCGGTCCCGGTGACGTCCGCGCCAGCGTACGAGCTGTTGTTCACGTCGATGTTGATCGTGACCGCCGCCGAGCCAGTCGTCGGTGCACCGGCACCGTACTGGTCGAGCACTCGGCCCTTGATCACGACGCTGCCCGTGCCCGTGGTCGGAACCGTGGGGTTGAGTTCAACAGCGGTGTTGGTGCTTTCGAAGGTCGTGCCCACCGCCGTCGTGAACGTGGTGGTGAGGCCGGTCGCGTTGAATCCGTTCGACGTCGCGGCCACCGTGTACGTGGTCGTAGCGCTCGCGACGCTCGTAGTCACCGTGATCGAAGCGACGCCGGTCGAGTCGGCTGCGGCCGAGTACACCTTGACACCGGTGATGGCATTGCTGCTGACGAGTGTCCCGGTTGAGGTCAGGACCGGCGTGTTGGTACCGGGCGTCAGGGTGAAGTGGACGACATCATCCGTCTTCGTCCCGGCATCCGTCACCGTGGTGGAGTACGTGGCCGTGGTGGTCCCCGGCTTGATCGTCGCGGTACCTGCGGCCGACTTGACGCTGCCGGTGACCGCGGTCACCGCCAGAGCGGACAGCGCAGTTACGCCGTTGCCGGCGACAGTTGTCGTCCGCTTCTGCGACGTCGGGACGTAGTCCGCGGTCAGACCACCACCGTTGATGTCGAACTCCGGCTGAAGGTCGAACGACCCGGCAGCAGTCGCCGTCGCGAACGACTTGGTGAACGCCGTCCCGTCGAAGGTCGCCACGCCGTCGGCGGTACCGGTGGTGGTGGTGTAGGTGCCGTTGTAGTTCGTGACGGCTGCGAGGTTGGCTCCGAGCTTGCCCACGCTGGAGGCGTTGACCCCACGGGTGTCCGTCGTCGACAGACCACTCATCGTCGCGCTCGCTTCGATGGCCGATCCAAGATCGACGGACGCCGGCGTGGTGAGCCCGAAGTTCAGGTCATCAGAGGTGTCCGATGAGGTGTTGTTGGTGACGTCCCTGACGTTGAGCGTGAACGTCGGCGTGGTGTCGTCCTGGGCGGCCTCGTAGACGCCGTTTCCGTTGTGATCCTGGAACAACCGGAACGTGTAGACACCCGGGACCGTTGCGCCGAAGTAGACGTTGTCAGCCGCTGCGTAGCCAGGAATCGTCGAGGAGGCCGCGGCGAGGGTGGGGACGAAGAAACTGTTCGACGCCACCGCACCGGCCGTGGCGAGAGCCGACCCCGCGGTGTGAGACCTGATCGCTGGGTGCGCGAGCGTCACGGCCGTTCCAGTGCTACTCGCGACGACATACTCTGCCGTTGGCCCCGTCCCGCCGATGCGGATCAGGGTGTTCGACAATGCCGGGACAGGTGCGGTGCTAGCTGTGGCAACGGTGCTACCTGCCGTAGCGGTGATCGTGACGGCGATCGGCGTAACGTCCACTACGCCAGTGAAAGTGGCGTTGATGGCCGGAACGCCATTGGTGGGGACCCGCTGGCTGAAGAGCGAGGCGCCCGTCGGAGCGGAGATGACCCCGACGTGCATGGGGTCGGAACCGACAGCCCCGGTGACCTTGACACCGTAGGAGAGACCCGCGGTGTCAGCGTTAGTCCCAGAGACGACGTTGACGATGGTGGCACTGGTGCCGGTGGGGCCGAATGCCAGGGTGATTCCGGCCGCGGAGGCCGGACTGGTGAGCGCACCCGCTCCCGCGATCAGGGCGGCGACGCCCAGCGCGGCGATCGGTACGCGCGCTTTCCTGCTTTGGAGCTTCATCAAGCGAGTTTCCTTCCTCTGCAGCCCCACCCGTAAGCGGTGGCTACCCCGAGACCCGTGACGCTGCGCCCCCGTAAAGCTTCCGCAGCACGTTCGCTGCGGGTCGCCCCACGAGTTCGGGCAGTCACCTACTGATTCACAGGTCGACGACAACGACCTGAACACGGACTGTAGTAGAAGAACTACTGAGAGCCATCGCACTGGGCTTGTCTCGACGTGTCGCCCGCAACATGGCTGGTCGGACGTCCCTTGAGCAACACTTCCAAAGCGGACGATTACGTATAGTGACGTGGAATGGTGACAAGGAGTGATTGTGGGCTTGAACTCGAGCCACCCATACGGGGGGCATCCCGGTTGCGGAACGTAACCAAAAGGGGAAGAAAGCGTCCCCGCCTACTGATTCACGGGAGCTGGCAGGAGGCAGAAAGCGCAATGAGTCCGACTGCTACGGCCGGTACGAGCGCGCAGGGCCGCATTCAATCGGCGACTGGCGGTACACGCTGTTGACGTCGTCCGAAATGAGGGCGTCCAGCCCAGCGGACAGCAGAGACCAGTCGGCCAGGTTTGGCTGGATTCTGGGGTACAGCCCCTAAATGGCGAGCAGTCGCACGTGAACCCACGGAGCCGACCCCGCAGATGGGGCTGCCCGCGGAGCGGGGCACCCGTGGGTTACAGCGACCGAGAAGCGAAGATGATCTTGATGTGTCAGCTGGCTTCCAGATATCGGCGAATAGCATCCCGGACGATGTCGCTGACCTTCCGATTGTCCTGGTCGGCGATTCTCCTGATAGCGGAGTAAGTTTCGTCATCGACTCGAAGATCGACGCGATTGGAGTGCCCGGCTCGTCCCGATAAGGAGGGGCGCCCAGCGTGACGTCGAGCCAGGGTCTCTGGAGCGAAGCCCGCTTCAGCCTCTGCGCTCAAGCGCTGCTCGCCCTCGTCATCGAGTCTCGTTCCGGCTTTGGTCACCGGCGTTCCATCGGGTCGTTTCACTGCCGCCACTTCTTCGCCTCCTCATACAAGTCGCCGTAGCTGCTACGCATGACCATCGCGTGGATAACCCTCAAGCCGCCGTCGCTAAGTTCCACGCCGACAACTTCGAGACTCACACCGCCCTCGTCATCGCCGAGAAACAGCAGCGCTTCATCCGGCCTGTCAGAGGTTGTACCGGTCCACCGAGAAGCCGTCCTCGTCCAGCACGACACCACCGGCCGCCTCGACGATCGCCTGCGTCGTCCGTTTCACCAGTGGCGCCACTCGGGCCCGGCTGGTCCGGAAAGCGTCCGAGGGGTAACGGTTCTCCCGCTCGGCCGGGTCCGGGCACTGCCAGCGAACCTCATAGGTGACGACGTCGTCCTCTGCCCACGGCTGATCGGCCACGGACGGCTCGTCGGGATCCGTCAGATGCACCAAAACCTCGATCACGCCGTCCCAGCCGACGTCTCCGACAATCGCGAAGGCATCGATGATGTCGTCCTCATTGAGGACTGTCATGTCGAGTTTGTCTGCGGAGGCGTGCAATTCGTACAATTCCTGCGCGGTCAGCGGATCCTGCGCGATGTCCTCCCGCACGGTCTCGCCGGAGTACGCCTCATCCGGTGGCCCAATCCAGTCCGCGCCGTCGACGGCGAGGATGGCCCCCGGCAGTTCCCGGGTGACCAGACCGAGCAGGACGTCGGGTGCCAGCCAGGTCGGGGAATGAATGACGTAATCGACCGCACGATCCGGGTCGGGCTGGATCAGCTCCAGCGAACCAGCCACCCGGACCGCACCACGCAGCCGCCGAGCCAGGCTGACCAGCAGGTGCAGCGCACGGCCCTCATCTCGCCAGGGCAGGCCGTCGGGGAAGGCGTAGGCGAATCCGTCCCGGTCGTCGATCCCGGGCAGCGGCGGGTCCTCGCGCTCGAACGGCGCTTCGAGGCAGTAACAGATGGTCCAGGGCATCGGAACGCCGGCGTCGACGGCGTCCTCCATCGACAGCTGGTAGGGGCCGCTGATCCGGCTGTGTCGACCGAGGTAGACCTCGCCGGTCCCGAACAGGTCGGAGCCGGGCAGCCGGGCAGCCGGTCGCGCAGCGCGATGTCCACCGATTCGATGTCCACCGTGCTGGGAACCAGGAGCAGATGCCGAACCGCCAGGTCTTGGACGGCGATGCCTTCCTCAACCTCGACAACCGGTTCAACGATGCGAGTGCGGCGACGGCGGGGTGGCACGGCGACTTCCTCCTCTGCCCTTCCTCGGTTGTTGGGTTCTCAGCTGGTCGATCTGCGGTCCAGTGTCAGCCGAGTGACCACTCGGCCTCAGACCGGGGTCTGATGGAAAGACAGGTGCGAGCGGCTCGCCGTCGGACCTCGCTGGCCCTGATAGCGAGAGCCGTAGCGTTCGCTGCCGTAGGCGTGCTCCGCCGCGCTGGAGAGCTTGAAGAAGCACAATTGGCCGATCTTCATCCCGGCCCAGATCTTGATCGGCAACGTCGCGACGTTCGAAAGCTCGAGCGTGACGTGGCCGGAGAAGCCAGGGTCGATGAAGCCGGCGGTGGAGTGCGTGAGCAGGCCGAGCCGGCCCAGGCTGGACTTGCCCTCCAAGCGGGCCGCCACATCGTTCGGCAGGGTGATCAACTCGAACGTCGAAGCAAGCACGAACTCCCCTGGGTGCAGCACGAAGGCCTCGTCCGAGTCGACTTCGACCAGGCGAGTCAGTTCCGGCTGTTCGGTTGCAGGGTCGATCACCGAGTACTTGTGGTTGTCGAAGAGCCGGAAGAATCGATCAATCCGGACATCGACGCTCGAGGGCTGGATCATCGCCTCGTCGTAGGGTTCGATGAGAACCCGTCCGGAGTCGATCTCGGCCCGGATGTCACGGTCGCTGAGCAGCACACGACCACGCTATACGCATTGCCTGAGTTACCTCGCCAGGTCCCGGAGACGGGGCGGATGGGACACACCCATACGGGCACCATGCGGCTGTCGCCGTCAGGTCGTCCGGGCAGGCTACTCGGTGCGTTCCATACCGGCCTGACGGACTCCTTCAGCGAGTTCGTCGAGGCCGAACGCGGCGACCGGACCCAGCGCACCGACGCCGCGAGGCCCGACATTAGCGACCCGGTCGGCAGCCCAGGCCAGGATCCCGCCGGTCAAGTCGTACGGGTTGATCCCCTCCAGGACCGCGCGAGCCAGGATCTTGCCCCGAGCATCGAAGGCCTCGGCCATAACCACGGCCGAGCCAGCGACCCGGGTGCGCTCGTCCGGTCCGCCCAGAGAGCCAGGGAACAGCCGCCTACCGGCCCGGTGGGCGGCCCGCCTCACCGGCCGCAACGCGAGCACCCCGCCGCCGGTGCTGTAGAGCAGGTTCATAATCTTGGACGACGGACCGGGCCACTGCAGGTAAACATCCACGTCGCTGAGCGTGGGATAGGTCTGCGGCAATGCGTAGTGCTCGGACCCGCTCAGGCTCAGCGTGTGCCGCTTGGTCCCTGCGACCTCGAAACTGCGCTGCCGACGTCCTGCCCGCTCAGCGGAGACCACCCCGCCGCGCCGGGCGAAGCCGGGCGCGAACACAGTGCTGGTTATGGACGCAAGGGTGCCGCCACTCATCCCACTGCGACCAACCTGAATTTCGGGGAAGTATCCGACTGCCACTCGGGTGGCGGCCGGACCGGCATCCCTCAGCGCGAGCGCCGCCACCAGGTTGCCCGCCGCGTATTCGTAGCCCATCGCGGTGAGCAGGGCGGATCCGGAGGTCCGAGCGCGCGGGCTCCAGTTCTCGAAGACAGACTGGATGAACGGCGGCTCAGCACTGACATCGATATAATGCGCACCCCGGTTGACCGCGGCGGCGAGCGCCGGACGGCCATAATGAGAGAAGGGGCCCACCGTGCTGAGCAGCACGTCACCGCGCTCCACCAGGGCGCTGACGGTGCGCGGAAGCTCAACATCGGCGACCGCGATCTCCAGGTCACCCAGTTCTGCCGCCAGGTGCTTGAGCTTGTCCGCGTTGCGGCCGGCCAGGACCGGAAGCTGCCCGCGCTTCACCAGGGCCCGAGCGGTCAGTTCGCCGGTATAGCCGGTCGCCCCGAAGAGAACGATGCGAGAGGTCACGGGCGTGACCGTATCGACGGATATGCCGCCTGACCATTCCGTTTGGTAATCTTTTCGGACTCATCTTCGGCCCGCCCCCAGCTGGGAGGGCTTCCATGGTCATTCGCGGCAGGCCCGGCAGCGCTATCGGCGATCGAGCTCGTCGAGGCGTCTTCCGCGCCGATCTACTCGCCGTCGCCGTCCATGCGCCGTCGGGTTGATGGTGACATCAAGGGACGCGGTCCACATCACGCTGCCGGACTTGGTAGGGTGTCTGAGCTGGCCTGAGGGCCTGCGCGGGCGTAGTTCAATGGTAGAACATCAGCTTCCCAAGCTGACAGTGCGGGTTCGATTCCCGTCGCCCGCTCCACGGTTCCGGCCCAGGTCAGAGAGCGATTCTCTGGCCCGGGCCGGTTGTGGTTTGCCCTCACGATCGGAGCGCGTGCTGTTGGCGTGCTACTTCTCCTGATCGGCTTCTGTCTCGTCGGGCTGCTCGTCGTCCGAGGGCGACGCATCGTCTTTGTTCTCGATCATCTTTTCCATGGCTTCGGCGATGCGTCGATCACCGCCTTGGGATCGGTGCTGGTAGATCAACGCCGCGCGCATACTGTCGTGACCCATCCGTGCCATCAGGTCGCGCAGGGATGCACCGGAGTCCGACGCCATGACATTGCCGGTGTGCCGAAGGTCGTGGAAGTGCAACCCAGGCACGCCGATGTCCGCAACGTTCTTCTGCCAGTTCGCCTGCCGGTTGAAGTTGCTCCGCCGCAGCGCCACACCTGTGTCTCCCGTGAAGATCAGCGAGTCAGGATCGGCACCCACGTTGTCCTTGAGGTGAGCTTCGAGCAGCAGAGCCACCGGCCGTGGCAGGACAATGGCCCGTTTGCCCGCCCGTGATTTGGGTGGCCCGACCTCGATCTTGCCTGAGGACCGCTCGACATGTGCCCGCTCGATCCAGATCACACCGAGCTTCAGCACGTCTCTACGACGCAAGGCGGTGACTTCGCTCCAGCGCAGACTGCCGAACGCTGCGACCAGGACGAGCAGGCCATACCGAGCCGGAACCTTCTTCGCTAGATCGAAGACTTGCGCCACGGTGAGACACGGCCGTTCCGGGGTCGGCTCACTCCCGGCACCCTTGATCCGGCACGGATTGCGAACGAGAACCCCGTCGTCCACAGCGGTCATGAGGATGGCGCGCAACAGCCGGTAAGCCTTGGCCACCATGGTTGCCGAAACACCAGAGGTGAGCAGTTTTGCACGCCACCCGCGTACCCAGATGCGTCGGTCGGAGCCAGCATGCTGCTTCGTGGTCTCGGCGTTTTCCCTGGTATCGATTCCGCGGCCGCCTATGCCCGGAATACCGACCTCATCTGGGGCGAGAACCAAGACGTTCTCTGAGCCCTG
>JANNPJ010000806.1:0-10477 GCA_031400005.1 Kineosporiaceae bacterium
TCACGGTCGCCACCACGGCCGCAGCGACCGTCGGCAGCGCCACCGCCAAGCCCAGTTGCGCAGTTGACAGCAACGGTGTCACGGCGCCGGTCAGCGCCGCACAGAAGATCAGCGCCGCACCGCCGGTGGAAATCTCGACACCGACACCGCCGCCGTCCTGGCCGGCGACAACCACGCCGGCCACCGCGAGGACGACAGCGAGGACGACGAGGACCGTCGCGGGTCGGCGTCCGCCCAGGTAGTAGGCCAGTCCCGCCCGCAGCAGCAGCAGGCAGGTGACGGTATGCACCAAGGCCAGCGCCATCAGCACGGCGGCCTGACCGGCCGGCACGTCTGGATCTCCGTTGATCAGGAGCGGAACAAGGAAGACTTCCGAGGCGGACATCAGGTACAGCGGCCAGCGGGTGGAGGCGTCGAGGGTTTGGATCCCGGAGCCCTTGCGTGGCCACGGCACCATGCGGATCACCTCCTCAGCCTGGCACACCCTGGTCAGCGACGTGGCTCCCAGCGGAACCGACCTCGGACCAGCCAGCCGCCGACGGCCAGCCAGGCCCCGAGAATCATGATCGGAAGGACTGCTCCGGTGAACGAACCGCCCAGACTGACGACGTCCCCGGTCGCAGTGGTCCCGGTCAGGCCCAGCCGGATGAGATCCACGACCGGCGTCAGCGGCAGTCCCTGCGCCAGGCGATGCAGAGGTTCCGGCAGCATCTCGAGCGGAATCATCGCCCCGCTGAAGGTCAGCGACACCACCAGCAAGGGGGTGGCGGTCAGCTGAGCCATCTCCACCGAACTTGTCACAATGGTGACGGCCGCGGCGAGCAGCGCGCACAGGACGGTACCCAGGACGACACCGACCAGCGCCAGCACTGGGTTGATCGGGGTTTCCAGATCCAGAAAGACGAACCCGATGGCGAGGCCGATGGCGACCTGTGCCCAGGCGATCGCGGCCGCCGGCGCCGTAGTCGCCACGATGATCTCGGTATCGCTGATCTCGCCGGTACGCAGCCGCTTGAGCACGAAGTCCTCCCGCCGAGCGACAAGCGCCGTCACCAGGTTGTAGTAGACGCCGAGCAGCAGGGTGAACACGGTCAGCCCGATGACCAGGACGGCACCCACACCGACCGCACCCATCTCCCCCGGCACCTCGGAGTCGGTCGAGTTGGCGAGCGGCACCAGGGCGAACGGCAACGGAGCCAGCAGGGCACTGCCCAGCGCGGCTGGATTGCGACGCAGCAGGATCGCTTCGGCCCGGGCCAGCGACGCCACTCGGCGGGTCACGATCATGCGGTCAGCTCCTGGTAATCGGTGGATTCGGCAGTGTCGGTGGATCTGGCGACGGCGAGAAATGCTTCTTCCAGGGACGCGTGCCGCGCGTCCAGTCCGGTCAGCTCAATCTGCCGGGAAGCCGCCCATCCCAGCAGGGCGCTCAGACTCCGTTGCAGGTCCTGCGAGTGCAGGACGACGGCCCGGCCGGCCGGATCGACCAGGTTGACGACGTCCACAACGCCCGGGAGGTCCGGGATCGGCTCGCGCACCTCGAGACTCACAGTGAAGGCGATTCGGGCCGGTTGTGCGGCAGTGACCTCGGCCGGCGTTCCGGTCCGGATGATCTGCCCGCGATGCAGGATCGCGAGCCGGTCGGCCAGGTCCTCGGCCTCGGCCAGGTAGTGCGTGGTGAGGAAGACCGTCGTCCCGCCGTCCAACAGCGTCCGAACGAAATCCCATGTTCTAGAACGACTTTCCGGGTCCAACCCGGCGGTTGGCTCATCCAGGAAAAGCAGCTCTGGATCACCCAGGACGGCCAGCGCCAGGTCCAGACGGCGCTTCTCCCCTCCGGAGAGCTGCTTGACCGCAACCCGAGCCCGGTGCGCCAGGTCAACCAGCGCCAGGACCTCCGGCACCGGCCGGGGAGCGGTCAGCGTGCCGGCCCACATCCGGGCCGTCTCGGCGACGGTCAGCCCGGCCGGGAGCCCGCCCTCCTGCAACACCACCCCGGTTCGCGGTCGCACGAAGCGCCGCTCGCGGGACGGGTCTCGACCCAGCACCGTGACCACCCCGGAACTGGGGACGGCGAGTCCCTCCAGCACTTCCAGGATCGACGTCTTGCCGGCGCCGTTCGTGCCGAGTAACGCGAAGAGTTCACCGCGTCGCACCGAGAAGCTGACATCCCGGACAGCTTCGAACGGTTCGTGACCGCCGGTTCGGTACTGCCGGCGCAGGTTCTGCACATCGATGATGTTGGTCGGGTCCATGTCGTTCAGACTCGGCCAAGTCAGCCCCCGGTGGGCAGTGCACCAGATCACCAGATCCTGTGCCCCGCACATCTTTCAGCATGACAAACGTCATGCCTACCGCGAGTTGCTCCTGCGTCCGGTTACTTTGTGATCATGGTGTTCAGGATGCGGCGGACCTGCAGGGCGGCGGCATCGGCGCTGACATTGACTTCGTCCCGGGGGCCATCGGTGTCGAGCACCCCTTGCATGGTCTCCAGGATGGCCTGCACCCGGCGGTAGTACTCGGCGAACATTGGCCGGAGCAGGTCGTCGGACTCGGCGCCCGGACTGAAGTTGCGGCTCACCCGCCAGTGGTGCCGGGTCCGGCTCGGCCCCACCGGGGTCACCGCATGAGTGAACCGGAACGTCGCCGGTGCGACGTCGTCCATTTGCACATCCCAGTGATCCACCCAGAGCCCGGGACCGACGAAGACGCCGCGCTCGTGCTGGACGTATCGGGCCTGAACCGGACGGCCGAGCAAGTGGGCCTGCCAATCGGCGAGCGCAGACGCCGGATAGGTGCGGGAGAACGACACCGTGCTCTCGCTCACTTCCACCTCCAGCGGCGGCGGAGGGCCGCGGAGCACGGGTGGGGCGATGTCTGGATGGACGACGGCGACATGCGTGATGTCCGCGAAGTTCTCATGCAGCAGCTGGAAATTGGCCGCGGTCTCCCAACCGTCGCCGATGGTGGCCCAGGCCGGGTCCTGCAACCAGGGAGCCTGCGGCGGCGGGCGCAGAGCGGCGAGAGCCGACTCACCGAACCAAGCCCAGACGAACGTCCCGTCCTCATGAACCGGGAACGCCCGGACCCGGGCACCGAACGGAACCGCCTCCTGAGTGGGCACGCGCACGCACTGTCCGCTCGGGTTGTAGGTGAACCCGGTGTACCCGGACACCACGTCGTCACCGTCCAACCGGCCCAGGCTCAGCGGGTAAGGGCGGTGCACATCCCGATCCTCCAGTGCCACGACGGATCCAGCCAGAGTCCGGTACAGCAGCACCGGAATGTCGAGCGCCCGGGTTGCCAGCAGTTCCCGTCCCACCTCAGCACTGGTGGCCACCACGTACCAACAGTTCGACGGATAGTTCCCGGTCCGACGCATCAGCAGCCCTTCACAGGTTTCGGTTCGTCACACGTTTCGGTTCGTCACAGGTTTCAGCGCATCACAGGTCGAGGGTGAGCCGGGACGCGCGGCAACGGGATACGCAGATCATCATGACCTCGTTGCTTTCCTGCTCCTCGGCGGTCAGGATCGAATCCCGGTGGTCGACCTCGCCGTCAATCACCTCGGTCTCGCAGGTCCCGCAGATGCCCTCCAAGCAGGAGCCGAGCACGCTGACACCGGCCTCCCGAACCACATCGAAGACAGATCGGTCTGCGGGCACAGTGAGGGTCAGCCCGGAGCGCTGCAGCACCAGCTCGAAGGTCGAGCCCTCGGCCGGCATCGAGTCCGCCTTCGCCGCGAACCGTTCGACGTGCAGGGCTCCCTTCGGCCACGGCCGGCAAAGCGTCTCCACGGCCGAGAGCAGCCCTTCCGGCCCGCAGCAGTAGACCTGGGTACCCGGCTGCGGTTCGGCCAGCACCGCCGTCAGATCCAGCATCCCGGCCTCGTCCTGCGGGACGATGCTGACCCGGTCGCCCAGTTCGCCCAGCTCGGCCAGTTCGTCGAGGAAGGCCATCGAGGCCCGGCTTCGACCGCCGTACAGCAACCGCCAGTCGGCACCGGTGGCCGTGGCTTGGGCGATCATCGGCAGAATCGGGGTGATTCCGATTCCGCCGGCGATGAACAGGTATTTGTGCGAGGGCACCAGCGGGAAATGGTTGCGCGGTCCGCGGACGCGGACCTTGGCTCCCTCCGACAGGCTTTGATGGACCAGCGCCGAACCTCCTCGCCCGTCCGGCGCCTTGAGGACGGCGATCCGCCACTGAGCCGGGTCGGCGGTCTGGCCGCACAGCGAGTACTGCCGGACGTGCGTATCGTCGAGCACCAGGTCGATGTGTGCCCCCGGAGTCCACGCGGGCAAGGCGGCTCCGGAGCGGTCTGCCAAGGTGAGCGCGACGACATCCTCGGCGACGAAAGCCACCTTATGGACGACGAGATCTGCCTCGAACTCGCGGACAATGGTCTGCGTTGTCATGGAGGTCCCTCAGCCATCGACCGCTCCTGTCTCGCACCAGCAAACCATTTGGATCCGTACGATACTGAGGGAAGGGGTCGCCGCCAACCCACCAGCCATGCCCGGACTGCACTCGAAACGCTAGAGGAGCGAATATGCCCGATCGTCACACCTTGGAAGAGACCGAGAAGGCGATGAACGACCACGTCGCCCGGCTGGCGCTGGACTTCCCTGCCACTCATGCCCTCTCGTCGCTCTATCGGGCCGCGAACGCCGTCCGCAATCACATCACCAACAAGGTCCTGCGCGAACACGACCTGACCTGGACCGGCTTCGTCGTCCTGTGGGTGGTCTGGATCTGGGACGGCATGGAGACCCGACACGTCGCGGAGAGTGCCGCCATCTCCAAGGCGACCCTCACCGGAGTGGTGCGGACCCTGCAGACCCGGGGCTGGATCACCCGGACGGCCGACGGACATGACCGGCGCCTGGTTCGGCTGCAACTCACCGACGACGGCGTCGCCCTGATGGAAAAGCTGTACCCGGAGTTCAACGCCGCCGAGTCCGAGATCATGTCCGGGATGTCCGCACGCAATGTCAGCAGCCTGACCCGGAACCTGCGCACGATCGTCACCGCGATCGAGGAGCCCGCCGAGACGTCGGCCAAGGCGTCGGCCGCGGCGTCGGCCAAGGACCCCCTTGTATGAAGACGAACACAGGAATATCGTTCGGGTCCTAACCTTCGCAAGCCTGGTGGACGGAGCCTCGATGCTCGACACGTATGACATTTGGGGTGACGAGACCGAGATCGTCAAGATGTCCATGGAGTGGGCAGCGCGCCGGGTGGTGGGAACGTCCGATCCGAAGACCACCGCCCGACCAGCGTCCGAACTCGCCGCCGACGCCGGGGTGACCATCACCCCTGACGGGATCGGCGCCGAGGCGGCACTCCGGATCTTTGACGAGGTTCTGGCCCCGGCCACCCGGGCACAGGATGACCCGATGAACCTGGCCTACATCCCAGCCGCACCCACCCGGGCCGCCATCGCCTTCGAATCAGTCACCAGCAGCGCCAACATCTACGGCGGGTTGTGGGAAGCCGGAGCCGGTGCAATCTTCGCCGAAAACGCCGCGCTGGAATGGCTGGTGGACTTGCTGGGGTGGCCGAAAGAGGCCGGTGGCTGCTTCGTCTCCGGTGGGACGATCGGGAACCTCTCGGCACTGGTCACCGCCCGACAGACGGCCAGGATGCGTCGGGGTGGTCGGGATCAGAGCCACCGCTGGCGGATGGCCTGCACCCGGGGCGCGCACTCCTCGATCCGCTCCGCGGCCGAGGTGCTGGACGCCGAGGTCGTCCTGGTTGAGGAGGACGAACGCGGGCATCTCACCGGTCCGGCGCTGCGGGCCGCGTTGGCGCGCTCGGGTGACGTTTTCGCCGTGGTCGCCTCGGCGGGCACCACCAACAGCGGCGTGGTGGACGATCTGGACGACATCGCGGAGGTTTGCGCGGAATTCGGCATCTGGTTGCACGTCGACGGCGCGTACGGTGGCGCCGGGCTGGCCGCGCCGAGCGTGCGAGACCGGTTCCGTGGCATCGAACGCGCGGACAGCTTCATCGTCGACCCGCACAAGTGGCTTTTCGCGCCCTACGACTGCTGCGCCCTGCTGTACCGGGATCCCCAACTGGCCCGGGCCGCGCATTCGCAGCGGGCCAGCTACCTGGACGTGATCGACCGAGAGGTGTGGAACCCGGCGGATCTGGCGGTGCATCTGAGTCGGCGAGCGCGTGGGCTGCCGTTCTGGTTCAGCCTGGCAACCTATGGCACCGACCGCTACACGAGGGCGATCGAGCAGACCCTGACGACGGCCCGGGAGGTTGGCGACGCGATCCGCGCCTCCGACCGATTGCGTCTGGTTCGTGAACCGGAACTGTCCGTGCTGCTGTTCGAACGACCCGGCTGGACCGCCGACGACTACACCAGGTGGTCGAAACGGCTGGCCCACGAAGGCGTCATCCTCTGCCTGCCGACGATCTGGCAGGGCCGCACGCTGTTACGGCTGGCGTTCGTGAACCCCGCAACCCGGGCCGAGAACGTCATCAAGGTGCTCGAGGAGACCACCCGCGACACCCCTGAACCGGAGTAGCCTGCACCCTCACGTCGGTTAATTCGCCACGTCTAATTCGCGACGTCTGCCAAGTCAATTGCCGGGTCGGCCAGGCGGGCGGGATCGATCGGCGCCCCGGAATGGATCAACGCCTTGATCGGTTCGACGACGTCCCAGACGTTGACGTTCATCCCGGCCAGGATGCGAGAGCCCTTCAGCCAGAAGGCAATGAACTCCCGGCCGGGGACATCACCACGGAACACCACCTGGTCGTACTCCCCCGGCTCGACATAGCCGACGTATTCCATTCCCAGGTCGTACTGATCCGTGAAGAAGTACGGCAACTCCGTGTAGGAAGCCTCGCGGCCGAGCATCGCGGCTGCAGCCACGGGCGGTTGATTCAGGGCATTGGCCCAGTGCTCGACCCGGATTCGTCGATCAAGCAGGGGGTGCTGGGCGTTGGCGACGTCACCGGCGGCGAAAATGTTCGGGTCGTCGGTGCGCAACCCGGAGTCGACCAGGACGCCGTTGTCGACGGCCAGACCGGCCGCCTCGGCGAGCGCGGTGTTCGGCTCGACACCCGCCCCGACCAGGACTGCGTCCGCCGCGATCACGGTGCCGTCATCGAGGCTGACCCCACTGGCCCGGCCAGCGGCGGTGTCGATCCGGGCGATCGAGGTGTTGAAGCGAAAGTCCACGCCGTGCTCGCGATGCAGGTCGGCGAACACCTGCGCGACCTCGGGTCCGAGCACCCGCAGCAGCGGAAGTTCGGCGGTCTCGACGACGGTCACCTCGACCCCGGCCTGCCGGGCAGCGGCGGTGACTTCCAGGCCGATCCAGCCCGCCCCGATCACCACCAGCCGGGACGCTTTGGCGATCACCTCACGCAGGACGTCGCTGTCATCGACGGTCCGCAGATAGTGGACGCCGTCCGCACCGGCTCCGCTCAGCGGCAGCCGGCGTGGGCTGGCCCCGGTGCAGAGCACGACCTTGTCGTAACCGACCGTGCTGCCGTCGTCCAGCTCAACCCGACCCGCGGCGCGATCGAGTCGGGTCACGGTCCGTTCCGGCCGGAATTCGACGTCATGCTCGGCGTACCAAGCTGCGGGATGGACGAACACCTTCTCCCGCTCGTCCGCCCCGGTTAGATAACCTTTGGACAGTGGTGGTCGCTCGTAAGGCCGGTGCGCCTCAGCGCCAACCAGCACCAGTCGACCGTCGAAACCTTGCTCCCGCAAGGCTTCTGCGGCCTTCGCGCCAGCCAGCCCAGCACCGACGATGACAAATGTCTCGTTCATGCTCACGCCCTCACCCTACGCCGCAGGCAACTGTGCCGCCGTAAAACCGGTGCTCGACCACACAATCTTACTGATTCACCGGTTTTGCCGCGGCACAGTGGGTACGGGAAACCTTTGGAACCCAACGCGCCGTTGCGGAGTCCAAGCACCGGAGCGAAGATCACGGCACTCCGGAGAGAGGCGACGATGACGCGCAGGGAACTTGCGGGCACGGTGACCACTGGCGCCGCTGTGGCTCTGGTTCTGACCGTCGGTGCCTGTGCCGACGTCGGGGCGCTCCGGGCGCTCGGGGGGACAGAGACGACGAGGCCTGCCAGATCGACGCCCGCGCCGGTTCCGGGTGCTCCGGATTCGGCGAACGGGAAGTTGCCCGCTGCCCCAGCACCCGATGCCCTGGACTGCGCCTCCGGCCACAGCAGCGGCGGAATCGCCGACTACTTCATGGGCGGTGGCGAGGCGACGGCCGCCGAGGCGATCAAACATGCTGAGCGCAGCGTCGTTCTCGCCAGCGGTGGCACGCCCCTGAAACTGCGCATCGTCGAGAACACGCAGGACCGGGTCCGGATGGCCTTCCTCGATCCGGCCGGAACGGTGACCGGCGCTGCGAGAGTGGACAAGGTGGACGGCAAGTGGCAGATCCACAGCTATGGAGCCTGCGCGGCGGTCGGGTCCGTCGGCACGGGCGCCGGCCCCTGACCCTGGCTGACTCACCTGGCTGCACGCCCATATCCAACACCGCGGCCACACCTGACTGAAGGGCCAACCCCCCGCCGACAAGTGGCAGATGGAGGGGTGTCGGCGCGTTTGGACCGCTCGTCCATCAAGGATCTGCATCGCGCATCGACGGATTTCTAGAACGGTGGCTCTCCGGGATCTCGGGCTGCCGTACCTCCCTGCCCGGCACCTGAGTTTCCTTGCCCTGTGGGCGTGCCTCCCCGTCCGGTGGCCGTACCGCCTTGTCCGGTGGTTGGTGGATGTGCTTGTGGTGGTGGGTATTTCGGTGGTGGCCCGTTGTACACGTGCGGGTAACTCAGGTAGACGTGTCCGGTTGGGCTGATCATGATGATCGTCCCGGGTGGATGTGTTGGGTCGGTGGAGACCAGGTGCCGCCAGCGCCCTTCATGTTTCATCCGATGGTCATGGTCGCATTCGGCGGCGAGGTTGGGTGCGCTGGTGTCCCCGGCCGGCCAGGCGATGATGTGGTCGAGGTCGCTGTGGGTGGCGGGTCGGTTGCAGTGCGGGGTGCGGCAGGTGACGTCGCGGGCCCGGACGTGATCGGCGAGGGCGGCCGGGGGTCGGTAGGTTTTGCGGCCGTAGTTCAGCAGGTACCCGGTGACCGGGTCGGTGACCAGGCGCCGCCAGGTGCTGCCCCGGTTGAACGCCAGGTGGCGGGCGGTGGTCGCGGTGATCGGCCCGTGTCCGTCGAGGTGGCCGGGTTCCTGGCTCAGTCCCAGCAGGGTCTCCAGGCTGACGGTGACCTGCACGTGCGCTCGGACCCCGCTCCGGCTCAACCGACCCCCGCCACCGCCACTCGCCCCACCCGCGCTGCCCGCCCCACCCGCACTGCCCGCATTACTGGCGCTGCCGGAATCCGTTGCCGGGTGGGAAGGGCGGGTGGCCGGGTCACCGTGGCCAGTGCCAGTGTCGGTGCCAGGGCTAGAGCCGGTGCCCGAGTCCGCCCCGGTGTCGCGGGCGCTTCTCGTGGAGTGCGCTTCCGACTCGGCACCGTCGCTGGGGCGCAGATCGCCGTCGCCGTCAAGGTCGCCGTCGTGGGATTCGGGGTTGGGGTGGTGGGGGCAGCCGTCGTGGTCGCGGATGATGTCGTCGGTGTAGAAGTCGACGTCCGGGACGATGGTGGCTCCGGTGGTATCGATATCCGCGGTGCCGGTACCGGTGTTGGCGGTGCCGGTGTCAACGGTGCCGGTGCCGGTGCCGGTGCCGGTGCCGGCGGGGGTGTCGGGGTCGTCGAGGTCGGTGGGGGTGAGCGGGGTACTCGGGTCGGGAGCATGGCCGTGGATCACCAGATAGGTCAGCGCGTCGGCGCGCAGGTCGTGCAAACTCCGGGGGCTCCCGGCGGAGCGGGCCGCGCGGGCGTAGGCATCGATCACCTCGTAGATGCCCTGGGCTTCGGCTGCTCCTAAATGGGCGTACAGGTCGCCGCTGCCATCAGCGGGGTTGGTGCGGTGACTGACCTGCCGGGTCCTGGTCTCGGTGTCTTTCTCACGCTGGGCGAACTCCGGGTCGATCCGGTTGATCCAGGTCCGCACCGCCGGATGCAACTGCGCCGGGGCCTGATCAGCAGCCCGCGGCAGGACCAGGGCTTCAACCCACCCGCAGATCAGCACCGCGGCGAACTCGGCGTCCTCCGCGCTGTCGCCACGGGCCAGAGCTTTGGCGTAGTGGTAGTCCCCGAGCGGGCGGGCATGCTGATCGATGATCTCCGCGCGGCGCAGATCGATCCACCCATGACTGAGGGCGTGCAGGGTGCCGGTCAGACGGGAGGTCAGCGACAACGCCAACCCGATCAGGTGCCGGGCCTGATACTCACCCACCTGCAGACGGGCCCGCAGTTCACTGACCGTGACCTCCTCACGGGACAACCTGGTCAGCGGTTTCTTCGCGCGCGATGCCGGACCAGCCGGGGGCGGTAGGGCGACCATGCTGCCGTGCTCGTAC
>JANNPJ010000090.1:0-8436 GCA_031400005.1 Kineosporiaceae bacterium
ACTCGCTCGCGAGAAGACCCTTGATCTCGCATCAGCTCAGCGAGCACTCGTGATCGAAGAGATCGAGAACGGTCTATTCCCTACCCAAGCTTCTCGTATCCTTGACCTGCTCCGCACGGAAGCGACCTCACAGGGCATTACTTTGCTTGCCACCACCCACAGTCCAGCCCTGCTCGACGCCTTGCGAACAGAAGACCATGCAGGGGTTTACCTTTGCGAACGCGATAGAGATGGACGCTCAAAGCTGAGCCGTCTCGTTGATCATGAACGCTATGTTGCCATCGCTGGTGGTGGGACAGTCGGTAGTGAGATTGCCCGTGGAAAATTGAGATCGACCCCAGGAGGCCGGTCCTTCTCGGACCTGTTTGCCTCATGATCAGTCGGCGCGTTGAACTGATCGATACGTCCGTGCTGATTGATTTGCTCGACCTCCCGAACGAAGCGCACGACCATGCCGGTCGCGTTGCCGAGGCAGACCGAAAGCGGGATCGCGGCGTACAGTTCATGCTGCCGGTGGCCTCCGTCATCGAGTGCGGCCAACACATTCAGCGAGTCATCAATGGTCACTCGCGCCGAACCTGCGCGGTCAAGTTTGAACACGTTCTTCAGCAAACCGCAGAAGGAGTGGCCCCCTGGACGCTTACTCCACTGGAATGGAACAGCGAATTTCTGAACTCTCTGCTGGAACAGCGTCCGCCATTTCCGGCAAGTCTGGTAGAAGGGCTTGCACAGAGCATCCACGAGATGGGTGATCTTACGATCATCGCCGAGTTGCGGAGAGTGCGAGCAAACCTCAACTACGTCACCGTGGATGTTTGGACGCTCGATCAGGGCTTGCGGACAGCCGTGGATTCACTCTGATCGAGTCGCTCACGCTGACAGGACTCCCTGTAGGGCGGAGGTGAAGAAGCGCAGGCCGTCGGTGCCGGGACCGTAGCCGTCCTCGACCGCGTGCTCGGGGTGCGGCATCAGGCCGACGACGGTGCCCGAGGCGTTACTCACTCCGGCGATGTCTCGGTATGAGCCGTTCGGGTTGACGTCGAGGTAACGGGCCACGACCTGGCCCTCGCCCTCGAGGCGATCCAGGGTGGCGTCGTCCGCGACGTAGCCGCCCTCGCCATTCTTCAGCGGGACGACGATCTCGTCGCCGACTGCATAGCCATTGGTCCAGGTGGTACTCGAGCGCTCGATCCGCAACTTCTGGTCCCGGCAGATGAAGTGCCGGTGGTCATTGCGGACCAGTGCACCGGGCAGCAGGTGCGATTCGCACAGCACCTGGAAGCCGTTGCAGATGCCGAGCACGGGCAGACCCGGGCTGCTCGCATCGGGCGGCCCTGCCAGCCGGCTGATCTCGCGCATCACCGGCGCGAACCGAGCGATTGCCCCGCACCGCAGGTAGTCGCCGTAGGAGAACCCTCCCGGCAGGACTACCGCATCGACGTCATGCAGGTCGTCGTCACCGTGCCAGAGGGGTACCGGGGTACCACCGGCGATTCGGACCGCCCGCAGGGCGTCCCGGTCGTCGAGGCTGCCGGGGAAGGTGACGACACCGATCCTCATCGCTATATCTCATCTCTCGCAAGCATTTTCGTTGCTGTCAACGGGCCTGGATGGTCGGTCCGCAGTTAGTTTGCGGCCCTGACCGCGACGACGTCTTCGATGACGGGATTGGACAGCAAGGTCCGAGCCGCCTCGGCAGCGCGCTCCAGAATCTCGGCATCCACCTCGCCGTCGACCTCGAGCTCGAACCGCTTGCCCTGGCGAACGTCGGCGAACTCTTTGAACCCAAGCCGGGCGAGGGCGCCGACAACGGCTTTGCCCTGCGGATCGAGGATCTCCGGCTTCGGCATAACGTCGATCACGACGCGTCCCATGGAGTGAGCTCCTTGTGTGCCGGTACTCAGCGGTCACCGGCTGAGCGGGGTCGGTGGTCGGAGTCCTGACGCTACCGGACGAGCACGCCCTCCAGAGACTCACCCGGCGTGGTCGGTGGTTTACGTCAGTACTTGACCCGGTTTGGCCGGGCGATCCAGTGCTTGAAGGGCAGTGTGGACCCCTCCCCGACCACCCGTTCCAAGCTCAGCGGCCACTGCTCCGGTGGAGAGGAGAAGACGTCGTAGAAGGCGCGATCGTCGAAGCCTGCTTCGGCCGCGTCGTGCCGGTCCGCCGCGAAGATCACCCGGTCTATCCGAGCCCACAGGGCCGCGGACAGGCAGAGCGGGCACGGCTCGCAGGAGGAGACCAGCAGGCACCCCGCCAACTTGAAGGATTGCAGCCGCTGGCAGGCGGCCCGGATCGCCACCACCTCGGCGTGCGCAGTCGGGTCCAGGGTCGTCGTCACCTGGTTGACGCCGGTGGCGATCAGTTCGCCGTCCTTGACCACCAACGCACCGAAGGGACCGCCGCCGGTAAGCACGTTCTCGGCCGCGGCGGCGACCGCTTGGTCCATCCATTGCCGCTCGGAAACTGAATGTGAACTCATGGTTACTCCTGTCGAACGTTTCTCAAACCGAGTTAAGGGCAATCCAGATCCGGTCGCGACTCAGCGGCAGCTCGGTGAAGCGGACGCCAGTGGCCGCTCGCAGGGCGTTGGCCAGAGCCGGAGCCACTGGGTTGAACGGACTCTCGCTCATCGACTTGGCTCCCATCGGCCCGAGTCGGTCGATCGTCGGAGCAAAAATCACTTCAGTCTCCGGGACATCGGCGAAGGTCGGCACGTGGTACCCACGGAAGCTGGTCGTCAGCACCTGACCCGCCGTTGCGCTGCCGGGATCGGCGTCGATGTCCACGTGCTCGAACATTGCCGCGCCGAGGGCCTGTGCCACTCCGCCCTCGACCTGCCCGCGGCACTGCATCGGGTTGATCACCGTACCGGCATCGACTGCCTGCACGCTGCGCAGGAATCGGATCTCACCGCTGTCTGGGTCCACTGCCACCCGGAAGCCGTGCACATTGAACGCCACTGATCGAGGTGAGCCACCTGCCGTGCCCTCCCCGACCAGGCGCTCGCGCCGCACCGGCTCCCCGGTCTCCCCGGTTGAGAGAGCGTCGTCCGGAGCGGCCAACCGGGTCAGGGGGACACGGACGCCGTCGCAGTCGACGCCGTCCGCGACCAACCGGCAATGCTCGACCGGGACGGCGCTGATCCGGCTGGCGGCCTGCAGAATCGTGGCCCGCAGCGCCTCCGCGGCACGGACCGTCGCCGCACCGGACACCACGATGCCGGTCGAGCCGAAGGCACCGGTGTCGTGCTCGACCAGGTCGGTGTCGGATTGCCGCAACACGATCGCGGCCGGGTCGGTGTTCAGCACCGTCGCGGCCAGCTGACCATGCACCGTGCTGGTCCCGTTGCCGAACTCTGCGGTGCCGACGTTGAGCACGTACCCACCGTCCGCCGCCACGCTGATGGAGACCTGGCTGTGGTGACCGCGCGGTGGGATGGTGTCGATCATTGACAGGGCCATCCCCGCGCCGACCAACCAGCCGGCCGGGGCCGGCGGCTCACTACTGGGATCGGCGAGCGCCTCCCGGACGGCGGTCAGGCAGTAGTCCAGTCCGTAACTGCCGTATTCGACATCATGATCGTCCTCGCTGGTGGAGATCATCGGGTCACCGGGCCGGACGACGTTCAGCTCGCGAAAGGTGATCGGATCCAGGTTCAGTTCGCCGGCCAGGTCATCCATCGCAGATTCCACCGCGAAGATCAGTTGACTCAGGCCGTAGCCTCGAAAAGCCCCTGATGGCAGGGTATTCGTGTAGACGGCATATCCGTCCACCCGCTTGCTCGGGCAACGGTAGACCGAGATCGACTCGTTGCAGCCATGAAACAGCACTCCCGGTCCATGGTTTCCGTATGCACCGGTATCCGAGACGACATGCAACTGGATACCGACCAGGGTGCCGTCGGAGCGGGCTCCGACCTTCACCGTGATCGTCATCGGGTGCCGGGTGGTGGCCCCGGTGAACTGTTCCTCGCGGGTCAGCTCGATCTGCACCGGCCGTCCGGTGCGCAGCGCGGCCAGCGCGGCGACGTCCTCAACCAGCAGTTCCTGCTTGCCGCCGAACCCGCCACCGACCCGCTCGCAGATCACCCGAACCTGGTCGCGCGAAAGATCGAGGATGGCACAGAGGGCATCGCGGGTGAGGAACGGCGTCTGGGTGCTGGTTCGGACCGTCAGCCGACCGCCCGCTTCCGGGCTGCCGTCCACCCAGGCGATGCAGCCGTGCGTCTCCAGGTGCGCATGCTGCACCCGCTGAGTGCGGTAGGTCTGCTCCAGAACCACCACCCCGGCCTCGGCGAACCCGGCATCCACATCGCCGATATCGCCATGCACCTCGGCCACCACGTTGTCGGCCGCCCGAACGACGCCGTCCGCAACGGTCCGGTCCGGATGCAGGATCGGCGCCCCCGCCCGCATTGCCTCGTGTGGGCTGAAAACTGCTGGCAGCAGCTCATATTCGATCCCGAGCAGTCGGGCCCCGGCTTCCGCCGCAGCCACCGTCTCGGCCACCACCACCGCCACCCGCTGTCCACTGAAACGGACGACGTCGTCGAAGACCAGCGTGTCGTGGGGATCGTCACTGAAGCTCTCGTGGCGTGCGGTGGAGTACCGTCGCTTTGGTGAATCCTGATGCGAAAGAACCAGCTTCACCCCGGGGACGGCGAGCGTCGCGGCACTGTTGACGGCGACCACCCGGGCGTGTGGGTGTGGCGAGCGGACCAGGACGCCGTGCAGCAGGCCAGGCGGGGCGATATCCAGGGTGAAGCGGACGGTTCCGGTGACCACCCCGCGAGCGGCCGGAGCCGGGAGGTTACGGCCGATGGCTGCTCCGCCGGCTGCCGAGTCATCGACGTTGCTCTCTCCACTCCCCTGGACGGCGTCCCTGATCGCCCGATAACCAGTGCAGCGACAGAGGTTTCCCTTCAACGAGCGAGGCAGGTCAGTGAGCTGATCCGGATTCAGTGCGGCTACGGTCATCACCATCCCGGCGGTACAGAAACCGCACTGGAACCCCTGAGCAGCAAGGAAGCGCTGTTGCACCGGATGCAGGCTGTCGCCGGTTGCCAGCCCTTCGATCGTCGTCACCTCGCGCCCGGCCGCTCGCAGCGCGGGGTAAAGGCAACTGTGCACGGGGACGCCGTCGACGTGCACCGTGCAGGCACCGCAGTCCCCGGTGTCGCACCCCTTCTTCACCCCGAACCAGCCCTGGCCGCGCAGGTAGGTACGCAGGCACTGCCCGGCCCCCGGCGGTTCCTTGCCCGCACGCTCCTGTTCCGGCGCTTGCGATTCCGCCTGCGGTTGCCGTCCCGGCTGACCGTTGACGCTCACCGCCAACCTCTCGTGATCATGCACGGTTGCACCCTCCGAAGAGGGCACGTTTGCATGATCACGGGGAAGAGAAGCGGGCACGTTTGCATGATCACGGGGAAAGAGGGGGGCGGGGAGGGCTAGTTCTAATTCTTGGCGGAGTTCCTCGGCCAGGCGGAAGGTGAGATGCCGCCGCCAGATTGGCTTCCCGTGCATGTCGTCGTGGTAGAGCTCGGCCGGGATCGCGGCTTCGAGCGCGGCGCGCAGCTCAGCCGCACCAGGAAGCTCCGCGAAGCGCAGTTGCACCGGGCGGACAGTGGCGGCGGTCACCGTGACCGTGCAGGCGCCGTCCGGATCGCGGCGGCCGATCAGGAGCGCGGCGGACCGACCGAGCGTGGTCAGCGACTGCTGGCGGAACCCGGTCTGGCTGCGCAGTGCCTTTCCCGGCAGGGTGATTGAGCGGATCAGCTCGCCCGGCTGCAACGCAGTCCGGCTGTCGCCGACGACCAGATCGACCACGTCGAGCTGGCGAATCCCGCCGGATGGCGACCAGATCTCGCAGCTGCCATCGAGCGCGGCGGTCAACGAAATCATCGGCCCGGCGGGCAAGGCGTTACCCAGGTTGCCACCGACGGTCGCGACGTTCCAGATCTTGAACGACGCCACGAACGCCTCGCAGCACTGTCGGATCAGCGGGCCGACGGTCCAACCGGCCGGGGCTCGCTCCGCGAACGCGGACAGCTGCGCGATCGTGCAGGTTGCCGAGATCACCAGCCCGTCCGGTTGAGGTTCCAGCGGCGCCCACCCCAGCGACGACAGGTCCAGCAGCCGGCGCAGCTGCGGTTGCGGCTGGGAGAACAGCCAGGTGCCGCCGGCCAGCCAGGCGTCACCCGGCCGCCAGTCCGCCGGCTGCGGCGAACTGACCCGCTCCTCGATCGTCCCTAGGTCCATGCTCAGTTCCACAATCGCTGGGAACGGCGGGCCAACTCGGCTCGAGCTGCCCGCAGATCAACGGTCAGCAGGTGGCCGTCGGTGACCACGGGCTCCCCCTGCACCAGCAGGTGCCGGACTCGCCGGTCCGGGCCGAGCGCGAGCGCGGCCACCGGATCGGGCATGTCCGCGACGTCGTCTCCGGGCCAGATCGCGAGATCGGCCCGCTTACCCGGGGCCAGCTCACCGAGGTCGTCGCGGCCCAGGCAACGGGCGCCACCGGTGGTCGCCAGGTCAAGTGCCGCGGCTACCCCCATGCTCTCCGGTCGCCCGGTGCGCAGCCGCGAGGTGAACAGCGCCTGCCGGATCTCGGTGAACAACCCACCGGCCTCGTTGCTTGCTACGCCGTCCACCCCGAGACCGACCGGCGCCCCGGCGGCGGTCAGGTCGCTGACCCGGCACATCCCGGCACCGAGGCGCGCGTTGCTGGACGGGCAGTGCGCCACTCCGGTGCCGGTGGCGCCGAGCAGCGCGACCTCGGCGTCGTCGAGGTGGATCCCGTGCGCGAGCCAAACATCGGCACCGATCCAGCCGAAGCGCTGCATCAGCTCCACCGGCCGGACGCCGTATCGGGCCAGGGTGACTTTCTCCTCGTCCACGGTCTCGGCCAGATGAGTGTGCAACCGCAGGCCCAGCCGCCGAGCCAGGGCGGCGGACTCGGTCATCAGCCGGGGAGTAACGCTGAACGGTGAGCAGGGGGCGACCGTGACCACGATCCGCACGCCGTCATGCAGTCGAGCGTGCACCGCCTCGGTGCTGGCCAGGATGTCGTCGGTGTCCTCGACCACGCTGTCCGGCGGCAGACCGCCGTCCGACTCGCCGAGATCCATCGAGCCGCGAGCCAGGTGCAGGCGCAGGCCGACGGTGCGGGCGGCGTCCGCCAGCCGGTCGAAGACGCTGTCGTCACCGTGCGGGACCAGGTAGTGATGATCGGCCGCGGTGGTACAGCCGCTGAGCGCCAGCTCGGCGAGGCCGACGACAGCCGCGGCGTGCACATCCTCCGGGTCGAGCCGGGCCCAGACCGGGTACAGCTGGGTCAGCCAGTCGAACAGGTTGCAGTCCACCGCACGACCTCGAGTGGCCCACTGGTAAAGGTGGTGATGGGTGTTGATCAGACCGGCGGTGACGATATCGCCGTCCACCCGAAGGACCTCGTCCGTCGGCTCTGCGTCAATCGTGCCAATCGTGCCAATCGCCTCGATCATCCCGGCCCGGATGGCGATGTCCCCGGGGTGACGCGCGCCGCGAACCACCAACCGCCGCGGGCGGCCGGACGCGACAGAGGTAGTCATGCCAGGACGCTAACGGCTGCCTGTTGCGCCGACGTATCCAGGTGCACCTGACTCGGTGCTGACTCGGTGCGTGCGCTCTCGCGTCGTCGCCGTGGTCGTGCCACGCTGTTGGCGTGAAGATCACTCATCTGGGTCACGCCTGCGTCCTCGTCGAGACCAACGGAGCCCGGATCCTGATCGATCCAGGCGCCTTCACCCAGGGGTTTGAGGAGCTGACCGACCTCGATGCCGTGCTGGTCACCCACCAGCACCAGGACCACCTCGACGTCGAGCGACTGCCTCTGCTGCTGGAGGCGAACGATGGGGCCCAGTTGCTGACCGAGGCCGAGTCGGCCGCCGAGCTGGAGAAGGTAGGGATCGAGGCGCAACCGTTGCGCGTCGGTGCCGAGATCCGGATCGGCGCGATCACGGTCACCGGGATCGGCGGCGTCCATGCCGAGATTGACCCGGCGATTCCGCGGATCGGCAATGTGGGTGTGCTGGTGAGCGGCAGCGGCGAGCCGACGTTCTTCCACCCGGGTGATGCCTACCAGGCCGTCCCCGAGGGAGTGGATCTGCTTGGCGTCCCGCTGAACGCGCCCTGGGCCAAGCTGAGCGAGACGGTCGCGTTCGCGCAGGCAATCGGCGCCGAGCGGATGTTCCCGATCCACGACGGCCTCTTGCTGCCGACCGGTCGCGGGGTGTACCTGAACAATCTGCGAAAGCTCGTTCCCGGAACCCAGTTGCAGGACTTGTCCGGGGCTGGAGCCGTTGAGTTCTGACCGTCGTCCGCGAAACGCCAGCTAAGAGCATCCGCATCGCTCGACGGAACTCCTGGCAAGACCAGTTCTGGTCACCACCGGGAG
>JANNPJ010000819.1:0-1708 GCA_031400005.1 Kineosporiaceae bacterium
CCGGCGCGGACCGCGCCGGAGGTGAGCAGCAGCCCACCGATCGCGGTGGTGGCCACGGCCGTGCCGATGGCGGTTCTCGTGCGCATGGGGTGCTCCTTGGTTCGAGTCCCACCCGTCTAGGCGGGACCGTGCGGTTGATGACTTCACCGTCGCTCCGGCGGATGGGGACGCTGCGCAGTCGGTGTGGAGACGATGTGGAGAACGACGGCATGGCGATGCCCACCGGTGGTCGGGGGGAGGAGACTGGCGACATGGGCACGGTGCTGGTGGTCGAGGACGAGCGCGACATCCGTGAGGTGCTGCGCCGCTACCTCGAACGGGCCGGGCACGCCGTGCTGACCACCGGCTCCGGCCTGGAAGGGCTGCGCCTGCTGGGTGAGGGCGGTGTGGACCTGGTGGTGCTGGACCTGGGCCTACCCGATCTCGACGGCCTGGAGATCCTCCGGGAGGCCCGGTCCGGCCGACACACCCCGGTGGTTGTGCTGAGCGCCCGCAGCGCGATCGAGGACCGGATCAGGGGGTTGTCGCTGGGAGCAGACGACTACGTGCCCAAGCCGTTCAGCCCGACCGAACTGGTGCTGCGGGTCGGTGCCGTCCTGGGTCGCAGCCTGAGGGCGGAGGGTCAGGATCCGGCGGTGGTCTCGTTCGGCAACGGGCGGTTGCGGATCGACAACTCTCGGCACGAGGTCCGTCTCGATGATCGCCTGCTCGATCTGACCGCCACCGAATGGGGGGTGCTGACCACGCTTGCATCGGTTCCCGGGCGCCCTTTCTCCCGGTACGAACTGGTGAACCGGGTGCGGGGCTACGAGTTCGCCGGGTACGAGCGCAGCATGGACTCGCACGTGAAGAACCTGCGGCACAAACTCGGTCCGGACGGACCTGCCATCATCGACACCGTGGTCGGGGTCGGGTACCGGCTGGCACTGCGCCATGACTCCTGACCGGTGGCTGACCGGGGCGCCGCTGGGCGCCCTCGGGCGACGACTGCTGGCGGCCTTCCTCATGGTGGCCCTGATCGGGGTGGTCCTGGTCGCGGCCGCAGGGCTGATCGGCAGCAACCTCGGGCTGGCCACCGACGAGGCGAAGACCCGGCAGTCGGCCGCCGACCGGGTGGCGGCTGCCGCGACTGTCGCCTACCGGGTCACGAACAGCTGGAGCACGGCCGACCTGTCCGGTGCCGGTGCGCTCGCGGCCGGCTTCGGTGCCGCCCTGGTCGTGCGAGACGCCGACGGTGACGTGGTGGCCGGTACCGGGCAAACGGGGATGGGCATGGAGATGGGGATGGGGAACAGTGGTTCGGCGCAGGGCGGGCGGGTGAGCCGGACCGTGACGGTCGCGGGTGCGCCCGTGGGCAGCCTGACCTTGCGATTCGGGTCTCCAATCAGCTCCGGAGGTCGGCAGGTCGCCTGGACCTGGATCCTGGCCGCGGCCCTCACCACCTTCGCCGCGGCGGCGGTGGCCGGCTGGGTCAGCATTCGCTCGCTGACCGCCCCGCTCGTCGCCCTGACCACGTCCACCCGGGCGTTCGCGGCTGGCGACACCGACGCCCGGCCGGCGGTCCGGGGGGTCGGAGAGCTCGGGGAACTGGCGGACGCCTTCGGCGAGGCGGCTACCGCTGTCCAGCGCTCAGAGCGGGTGCGCCGCCAGATGGCCGCCGACGTCGCCCACGAACTGCGCACCCCGCTGGCCGCGCTGCAGGCCGGAC
>JANNPJ010000833.1:0-9029 GCA_031400005.1 Kineosporiaceae bacterium
TTTTGCCATTCCACGAGTTTGAATTTAAAGGGTATAAAATCTGGGTAGGCCGAAATGCTGAAAGCAACGATAAACTTACATTGAAACATTCTCACAAAGATGCGGTCCTCGGCCTAGCTGGTGAGTGCGCCGAGCATCTGCTCGACCCGAAGCAGATCGACCACGTCGCCGAGGACGTGCTGGAACGAATCAGCCAGGTACCGAAGAAGTTTGGCGACCCGGAACCGGGGAAGCCGAAGGCCGACGTGAAGGCCATCGGCCAACGAATGCAGGCCCGACGCTGTCTACTGCCCTTGGTACAGGCGTATCAGCGACGCAAGCGGGAGCTGGAGGTTCTCGACTTCGGAGATCAGGTGGCGCTGGCAGCCCAGCTGGCTCGGGAGGTGCCCGACGTCGGAGTCGGCGAGCGCGAGCGCTACCGGGTGGTGCTGCTGGACGAGTACCAAGACACCAGCCACGCGCAGGTGGTGTTGCTGCAGTCGCTCTTCGGCGCCGGGCACCCGGTGGTCGCGGTCGGTGACCCGCATCAGTCGATCTACGCCTGGCGCGGTGCCTCGGCCGGCAACCTGCAACGTTTCGGCCGGGTCTTCCTGCGGCCCGACGGTAGTCCGGCCGGGACCACCCAGCTGTCCACCAGTTGGCGCAACGATCAGGCGATCCTGGCCGTTGCGAACCGGCTCGCAGCGCCGCTGCGACAGCCGCCGTCCTGGGGTGATCCGGCGCTGACTGTCGACGTCCAAGCCTTGATCGCGCGTCCGGACGCCGGACCCGGGCGGGTCCGGTTGGAATGGCACGCGACCGTGGACGACGAGACACGAGCCATTGCCGACATCGCCGCCCATGCCTGGCACGACCGTCGACTCGATGGTTCCCGGCGGTCGATCGCGGTGCTCTGCCGTACCCGCTCGCAGTTCCCGCTCGTCGAGGCCGCGTTGCGGAGCAAGGGCCTGCCGGTGGAGGTGATCGGGTTGGGCGGGCTGTTGCATGTCCCGGAGATCGCCGATCTGCGGGCAGCGCTCGAAGTGGTGCACGACCCGACCCGGGGAGATGCGCTGATGCGGCTGCTCACCGGTCCGGCGTGGCGGCTTGGCCCGCGCGACCTCGACGGTTTGGGCGCCTGGGCTCGTGAGCTGGCGGCTCGGTGGAGACCGATACCGACCAAGCCCAATAAGACCAGGTCAAATACGGCCGAGTCAAATACCGCCAAGCCGAACACGACGGAATCAAGTACAGCCGAATCCGCCGCCCCCGGGCCGGAAGTCGAGCTGGATTCGGTGGACGAGCAGTCGATCGTCGAGGCGATGGACATCCTGCCCGAGCCCGACTGGCTGGGCCCGCAAGGCCAGCAACTGTCGACCGAGGGACGGCGACGGCTCGATCGGCTCGCGGCGATCCTGCGTGGCCTGCGTTCGCGCTCGGCCCTTCCGCTGCCAGACCTGATCCTTGAGACGGAGCGGGCGCTGCTGTTGGACGTCGAGGTGGCCGCCCGGCCAGGGCGTTCACCGGCAGCCGCTCGAGCCCACCTGGATGCGTTCACGGATGTTGCCGCTGCCTTCTCGGAGGGGGGTGACCGGCCGACGCTGGGTGCCTTCCTCGGCTGGCTGAGCGCGGCCGAGTCCCGCGAGCGCGGCCTCGACGCGGGCGTGGTTGAGCAGCATGAGGACGCCGTCCAACTGCTCACCGTGCATGGGGCGAAGGGACTGGAATGGGACGTCGTGGTCGTCACCGGGCTGGTCGAGGGCACCTTCCCCGCCGGGCACAGCGGTCGGCCGCCGAAGCGGTCGAAGGGCTGGCTGGGTGACATCGGCGCCGTCCCGTTCCCGCTGCGTGGAGATGCGGATGGGTTGCCCCAGTGGGCCTATCAGGCCGCGATGACGCAGGACGAACTCGACCAGGAACTCAAGCTGTTCATGGATCGCTGCGGCGCTCATGAGGTGGCCGAGGAGCGTCGGTTGGCGTATGTCGCGACCACCCGGGCCCGGGATTCGCTGCTGCTCACCGGGGCGGTCTGGGGCGATGGATCGACGCCGCGCGAGCCTTCTCGGTTCCTCCAGGAGATCCGCGAGTTGGCGCAGGACAACGACACGATCCGGGTCGGGCTGTGGTCCGACGTCCCGGGGGAGGGGGCGGAGAACCCACGAGCGGTGGACGGGCGAACGGCGTCCTGGCCGGATCCGCTGGAAGGGCGCCGGGCCGAGGTAGAAACCGGTGCCGCGCTGGTCAGTTCGGCGATGAAGAACCTCGCCCGGCAGTTCACCGGTCTTCAGCCGATCGATGCTGAGCCTGCGTCTCTTGAGAAGCCTGCGTCTGTTGAGGAACCTGCGTCTGTTGAGGAACCTGCGTCTGGTGAAGGGTCTGCATCTGTCGAGAAGCCTGCGTCTGCCGAGGTTCCTGTGCCTGCCGCAGAAGCTGCGGCTGCGGCTGCGGAGGAGGCTGCGTGGGCACGCGAGGTGGAGTTGCTTCTTCAGGAGCGGGACGCCACCCGGTCCGGCGACCTGACGGTGCGGCTTCCTGGGCACCTTTCGGCGTCCAGAGTGGTGGCGCTGGCCGCTGACCCGAAGGCACTGGCAGAACGGATCCGTCGGCCAATGCCCGAGGAGCCGAGCCCCTGGGCCCGCCGGGGAAGCGAGTTTCACGCCTGGCTGGAGCGGCGCTTTGGGGCAGCAGCTTTGGTGGACATCGACGACCTACCCGGTGCCGGCGACGACCTCGAGGATTCCGAGACCGAGGCGCTGGCCGCCTTGCAGGCCAACTTCCTGGCGTCCGAGTGGGCCGCCCGGACCGCGGAGGCTGTGGAGGTCGCAGTGGAGACCCCGGTCGCCGGGGTGGTGTTGCGCGGCAGGATCGACGCCGTGTTTGCCCGCCCGGGTGGCGGCTGGGACGTCGTCGACTGGAAAACCGGGCGACCGCCCGGACCGGACCGATCTGGTGCGGCAGCCGTCCAGTTGGCGGTCTACCGGATCGCCTGGGCTCGATTGCAGCAGATTCCGGTCGATCAGGTGAGCGCCGCGTTCTTCTATGCGGCCACCGGCCAAACCGTCCGCCCAGTAGATCTTTTGGGCGAGGCCGCGCTAGAGGACCTGCTCTCGCTGACGGATTTCTCTGCTGGAATCGGTTAGTCGCAGGCTGAGGGCGGGGATCACGATCGCCGCGGCGATCAGGTGCGTCGCGATCAGGATCAGTGCGGTGAGGGCATCGTCAGCGCCGAGAATCGGCGGGATGAGCGAGAAGCCCGTGGCTGCCACCGTGGTCCGGATGAACCGTCGACGCTGGCGAAGAAGCGCAGCGAGGATGATGCCCGCGAGGGTGCCGATCACGGTCCAGAAGGGGAACGCGGAGAGCGGAATGGCTTTGCCGGCGACTTCCAGGCTGACGTCTGCGGCCTGCGCCGCAGCAGCGACGGCGGTGACCGCGACTGCGGCCACCGCGCCGGCCAGCACACCGGTTCCGACGAGCATGAGCCAAGGGCGTGAGGTGGGCGATGCAAGCATGATGTCCTCCGCGTATTAAACCAGTTGGTTGAGGAAACGGTACTGCCAGTCCGCCTCTTAATCAACCATTTGGTTGAAGATGCTGGTGCCGATGGGCGATGGCGCTGCGGGTGATGTGAACGGGCGCGCCCCGCTCCAGCCGAGGCACGAGGTCTCGGTGCGGTGCTACTTTCCTGCCGCGCTAGAGCACGTGTGCGCGTAGTTTGACCCAGCTGCTGGGTCTAACTGCGCGCACACGTCACCGCCGTCGTGACGCATGACCGAATAGGCACTCAGGCCCCATTAAGATTCCGAAACAAGCGCTCAGGCGCGTGGTTCAGGCGCGTGGTTCAGGCGCGTGGGCGGCCAAGGGCGCGATAGGTCCAGCCGGCGGCGCGCCATTGCTGCGGGTCGAGGGCGTTGCGGCCGTCCAGCATGTTGCGCTGGCGGACGATGCCGGCCAGGCCCACCGGATCGATCTCCCGGTACTGCTTCCACTCGGTCAGAAGCAGCACGACATCGGCTCCAGCGCAGGCAACTTCGGCCTTGTCCTCGTAGTGCAGGTCGGGCCAGGTGCGGCGGGCGTTCTCCAGTGCGGCCGGGTCGGTGACGACGACATCGCCGCCCTGGAGCCGGATCTGCGCTGCCACATTGAGCGCAGGCGAGTCGCGGATGTCGTCGCTCTCCGGCTTGAATGCGGCTCCGAGCACGGCCACCTTTCGGCCGAGGAACGAGCCCTGCAACACCTCGCGGGCCAGTTCCACCATCCGGGTTCGGCGGCGCATGTTGATCGCATCGACCTCGCGCAGGAATGTCAGAGCCTGGTCGGCGCCGAGTTCGCCGGCCCGGGCCATGAACGCCCGGATGTCCTTGGGCAGGCAGCCGCCACCGAAACCGAGCCCGGCGCCGAGGAACTTGGGCCCGATCCGATCGTCGTGGCCGATCGCCGTCGCCAGGGCCTGGACGTCGGCGCCGGCTGCCTCACAGACCTCCGCCATTGCGTTGATGAACGAGATCTTGGTAGCGAGGAAGGCATTCGCGGCGGTCTTGACCAACTCGGCGGTCGGGTGGTCGCAGAGGATCTGCGGCACGCCGTCGCTCAGCGGCTGCGCGTACACGGCGTCGAGCAGTGCTCTGGCGTGTGCGGCGTCGTCGGGAGCGGCCGGTAGGCCGTAGACGATCCGGTCCGGTCGCTGGGTGTCGTCGACGGCGTGTCCTTCCCGGAGGAACTCCGGGTTCCAGGCCAGCAGCGCGCCCGGGACCGCGGCCGAGATCACGCCGGCCAGTCGAGCAGCGGTCCCGACCGGCACGGTCGACTTGCCGACCACCAGGTCACCGGGTCGCAGATACGGCAGCAGCGCCTCAACAGCGGCATCGACATAGCGAGTATCGGCCGCGAACTCGCCGGCGCGCTGTGGGGTGCCCACGCAGATGAAGTGAACCGTCGGCTGGTCCGGATCGGTGCCGGCCGCTTCGGCTGGATCGGTGGTGAAGCGCAACCGCCCCGAGTCGGTGGCCCGGCGAAGGAGTTCCGGCAGGTCCGGCTCGAAAAACGGGGCACGGGCAGCGGAGAGCTGGGCGATCTTTCGCTCGTCAACGTCGATGCCGATGACCTCGTGACCGAAGTCCGCCATGCACGCCGCGTGCACTGCCCCGAGGTACCCGCAGCCCACCACTGTCAATCGCATGTGGGCAGGGTATCTAGTCCAGAGGGCTGGTCGTGCGCTAACGTCGACCTGTGATCGCGACCCTACGCACCTGCTGGTGGCCCGCCTAAGCGGCGGCCTCCGCGATCTCACCTCCCTATCAACGGCCGCCTCGTCGAGGCGGCCGTCGGCTTTTGGGCGACGAACGGACTGGGCGAGCGGCCCGATCCGAACGGACGCACCGCGATGCCGAAGCCTCCCGCTGTAGCCAACATCACACCTGAAATCGCTTATGCTACAACCACATCCGAACCGGCAGTCACTGCTGTAACGGCAGCCGAGGTGATCGGCAGGCTGCTTGCCCCGCAGCCGCCGCCGTTCGCCGTCCTGTATCGCCCCGAGGCCAGCGTCGGCACCGCCGAAATCCTGCTCGGCGAGCTGGTCACCGTCGAGCAGACTGCCGACCTGCCGGCGCCGCTGGCGAGCGGCCTGCCGGTGCTCGCCGTCGTCCCGTTCCGGCAGATCCGCGAGCGTGGATTCGAGGCCGTCGACGACGGTGTTCCGCTACTGGCGCTGCGGGCCACAGAGCGAACCGTGATCACGCTGTCCGACCTGATCGAATTGCTTCCGGACGGCCCACAGAGCTTCGTCGACACCGGATACGACGTCCCGGACGCCGACTACGAACGGATCGTCCGCGCCGTCCTGGCCGACGAGATCGCCGCCGGGGCGGGATCTAATTTCGTCATCCATCGCTGTCTGACCGGCCGCTTCGACCCGGTGGCCGAACCGCCGGCCCGGGCAGCGCTCGGCGTCCTGAAGCGGCTGCTGCTCGGCGAACGCCGGGCGTACTGGAGCTTCGTCGTGCACACCCCGCAGAGCACCTTCGTCGGCGCCACCCCGGAACGACACGTCAGCCTTGATGCCGGGATCGCCCGAATGAACCCGATCAGCGGCACGCTGCGCTACCCGTCGGCCGGATTTGTCGATCGGCAGGCGCACCGCGATGCCGTGCTGGCTTTTCTCGCCGACCCGAAGGAACGCGACGAGCTGGCGATGGTGGTGGACGAGGAACTGAAGATGATGGCTGTGGTGGGGGATCGCGGCGGTCGGGTTCGTGGGCCATACCTCAAAGAGATGGCTCACCTCGCGCACACCGAGTACGTGATCGAGGGCCGGACGTCGTTCGATGCCCGGCAGGTGCTGGCCGCCACGATGTTCGCTCCGACGGTTACCGGTAGCCCGATCCGCAACGCCTGCCGGGTGATCGCCCGGCACGAGAGCCGCGGCCGGCGGTACTACGCCGGAGTGCTCGCGCTGATCGGCCGCGACGCCGAGGGCGGCTCCAGTCTGGACTCGCCGATCCTGATTCGGACGGCGGAGATCGCAGCCGATGGCTCGGTGCAGGTAGCGGCCGGAGCGACCCTGGTTCGCGGATCGACGCCGGAGTCCGAGCTGGCCGAGACCCGCTCCAAAGCAGCCGGCATCGTCGCCGCCCTCACCTCTACCCCTGAGGCTCCCCGCAGGGAGGTGGAGCCACTCGAGGGGCTTGCGCAGGACCCGGAGATCCTGGAGGTGCTCGCCGGGCGAAACCGGACCCTGGCTCGGTTCTGGCTCACGGCGCAGCCACAGCCACAGCAGCAGTCGGAGTCGCGGTCGCAAGTTCAGGCGGCGGAGCCGTCGCAGTCATCGGCGCTGCCGGGTGATGGTCCGTTGGCCGGGCGGATTACGGTGATCAACGCCGAGGACGATTTCACCGGCATGCTCGCCCATCTGCTGCGCACGCTCGGGTTCGAGGTCGACGTCCAGCCGTGGCAGACGCTGATGGGGGCAGGGGGGGCCGCCCTGGCCGGCGCGGACCTGGTCGTGCTGGGCCCGGGTCCCGGAGACCCGAACGATCTCGGCGACCAGCGAATCCGTGCCCTGCATCGGCTCGCCAAGGCCCGGCTGGCGACCGCCGCTCCGGTGCTCGGCATCTGCCTCGGTCACCAGATCCTGAGCCTCGCGCTCGGCTTGCGGGTGGACCGGCTGCCCCGCCCGGACCAGGGCCGACAGACCGGGATCAGCCTGTTCGGTACCGCACAGCGCGTCGGTTTCTACAACAGTTACGCCGTCAAGGCGCCAGCTCACCCGACCCCTGGCCTGACCTTCAGCCTGGACGACGACAGGCAGCGAGTTCAGGCGATCCGCGGCGAACAGGTCACCGGCTTGCAGTTCCATCCCGAGTCCGTGTTGACCACGGCAGGCCTGGAGATTCTCGGGACCGAACTTGCCCGGCTCCGCCCGCGCGGATGACGCGCACGGCTTAACTGGGTGTGTCCCTTTCGGGACGCACCGGCTTCCCTTGACCACCACCCTTCACGGGTGGTGGCTCTTGGTTGCCGTCCGAGCGCCCTCCGCACGGTGGCGGAAGGTCTTGTCTCGGTTCCGACCCAAGGCCCGGAGACTGCAGGGTGGCGGTCGGCTCTTCCCCGGCCCATCCGGGTGCAGACACTGGTGTCGCTGGTCAGGCGGCCGTGGGGAGCGGCGGGGTGTACCTGGCGATGTTGATCGCGGCGTTGATGTCTCGGTCGATGGCCAGTTCGCAGGTTGCGCACGTGTAGGTGCGCTCGGCGAGGGTCAGGTCGGCTTTGACGGTCCCGCACCGGGAGCAGGTCTTGGACGAGGGGAACCAGCGGTCAGCGATGATCAACTGGGTGCTGTACCAGCCGCTCTTGTACACCAGTTGGCGGCGCAGCTCACCGAAGGCGGCATCGGAGATCACCCGGGCCAGTCGCCGGTTGGCGAGCATCCCTGCGGTGTTGAGGTCCTCGATCACGACCGTCGCGTACCCGCGCGCGAGCTGCGCGCTGATGTCGTGCAGGAGCGCCCGGCGCAGGCCCGCGAGGCGGGCGTGGATCCGACCCAAGCGCCGTTTTGCTTTCGCCCGGCCGCCAGAGCCTGGCTTGGTTCTCGCCAGGGCCTGGTTGGCCAGCGTCAGGCGCGCCTGCGCGTGCCGTAGTGCTTTCACCCCCTTCCATTCGTGGAGGAGGGTGCCGTGCTCGTCTGCGGCTACGGCTAGGGTTTTGACGCCGAGATCGACCCCGACGCGTGGCTGGTGTCGTGCGGCCGGGTTGCGGCGGGCAGGGTGCAGGACGGCGGCGACCCCGGTGATCGCGACCGTCCACCGACCGTGTGCGTACCGGAACGCGGCGGCGTAGATGTGGAACCGGCCCTGCTGGAGCATCCGCCGCAATCGCCGGGTGTTCTCGCGCACCCGTAGCACCCCGAGTTTGGGGAACCGGACGGCTTTTGCTGCGTCTGGGCGTACCGGTGGGGTGCGGGCCTCGGTGTATTTCGAGCGCAGTCGGAAGGTGGGGGTGGTGCGGTGGCGGGACTTGAATTTCGGGAATCCGGCGGCTTTCCCAGCCCGCGTGCCCTTGCGGGAGTCGGACCAGTTCTTGAGGGCCTGTGCGGCGTTGACGCTGGCCGTCTCGAACACATCGGCCGACACCTGATCGCGCCAGGCCAGACCACGAACGCTGCTTCCAGCGTCGTCCATGGTGACCGGGGCATCGATGGCGCGCCCGTCTTTCCAGGTGTTCATCTCGTTAATGAACGCCACCTTTGACCACGATTAGGGCCGGGGTCAGGTCGGCGTCGGTGATGCCGTAGCTTCGTTCGGCGACGCGTTGGTCCAGGTTGGCCTTGACCCGCGCGAGGTGGTGGTTGAAGGCCAGGCGGGAAGCCCCCGCGTGGGCCAGTAAACGCTGGTGCTGCTCGTGATTGACGTCCAGGGTGAACCGGAACGTCGTGGCCCGCGTCAACGGCACACCGGAATGCGACACCAGGGTGTCGCGCTTCTCGGCCGCGTCAAGCACTGCACGTTCCGCCATGCCCCAAATGGTGCCAGCCACCACCGACAAAACACCCA
>JANNPJ010000041.1:0-10826 GCA_031400005.1 Kineosporiaceae bacterium
GCAGATTCAGCGGTGCTCGCAGGTTGTTCGGGATCAGGTTGCTGATCTGCAATCAGATTTGTTACGGGAATGGATGTTTGAGCGATCGTCGATGGATCGGGCTCGGTCGGGGTGATGCCCGGCAGAGCGTCGTAGGTGACCAACTCGTCACAGGCCGCGGCCAGCGATCGGCTGGTCGAGCCCGCGACCCCCACTCCGACGACGTATCGGCCAAGACGTCTGCAGCGCTGGGCCAGCGGGATGTAGTCCGAATCCCCGGCCACGATCACCACATGCGTCAGATCGGGAAGCCGGAACATGTCTTCGACCGCGTCCACCGCCAATCGGATGTCGGCGCCGTTCTTGGCGTACGCGGCTGCGGGAAAGAGCTGCACCAGGTCCACCGCTCGGCTGACGAGTTGCCCGCGATAGTCGGCATTGACCGGAGCCGACCAGTCTGCGTAAGCCCGGGTGAGAACGAGGGTGCCGAAGGATGAGGCGAAGTCGATGACGGCACCAATGTCCACCGTCGCCTGGCGCAGCCTTTCAGCGATCTCAGGATCGGCGGACTTGTCGGCCCGGTCGAACCCGCGCACCCGATCCCGCTGAAACTGGCTACGGCCATGGATCTGGTCGTAGCGCGAGATCACGATATTGTCGAAATCGATGTAGACGGCCACCCGAGTGACGCCAGATTCGGTCATGATGCCCTTCTCCTTGAGGTATCGAACGCTACGGATACCCAACCACTCTGCGATCTTGCACGCTGCACTCTTCCTCCGGATTCGCGGTTCTGGTTCGGGACGACGTCGAAGTCCCTGTCTGGGCGGCCAGTAGCCTCGCTCCACGGAACCTTCATCGACGGCATTCACCGGGTTTTGGGATCGCCGGCGGCGGGAGGGCGGCCAGCCGGGACAGGAGTGACCAGGTGCCGGGCACATCCAAGGATCGGGCCGCGTAGGCCAGGTTGAGTAGTTCGCCGCCCAGAAACCGGTCGTACTTGTCGCGGGCCTTCACCCGGACGGTCGACGCGAGGGCGAGCGGATCGGGTGGCGCCCCGGCAGCCAGTTCCTGGAGAAGTTCCCATAGGTCGACAGGGGTGGTCCCCTTCACGGTGAGGCAGAGACCGTCTTGTCCCACGCTGAGGCCGTGCCGGCAAAGAGTAACCAGCAACGTATTCATGATCCGGTCCCCGGACCATGGGAAGAGCAGGGTTTCGGTGCCCCAGCCGAAGATTTGCTGCTCGGCATGCCCGAAGCGATGAAAGATCTCCCGGCCCTCGGCCAGTAACTGCTTGGCGGTGGCGTCGAGGTAGCGGGGAACCTCTTGCGAGAGGTAGAGGGCCCGCATAGTACGGCGAACCTCATCGGCGGCCTCGCTCCCGTTGCCAGGGAATGCCGGCGGCTCGCCGTCGCCGGACTCGGTCAGCTGGATCACCCGCTGATCCAGGTTGATCGACAGGACCCGCCAGCGTCGTCCACCGAAGATCAGCAGCGTGCCAGGCAGGATGGGGCGCCCAACCGGGAGAGTTCCGATCGTTCGAGCGTTCGCAACGAGCCGATAGTCCTGCGACGTCTGGAAGGCGGCATAAAAACTGTAGTGGTTGAGGATCCGATCGCCTCTGCCACCTGGAAGCAGGACGTGCTGCTGGTCCTGCCGGATGAGATCATGGACGCCGAGATCGCGCAGCAGGGCCGCAAAGATCGACCGGTCGATGTTGACGAACGGTCCCTTGGCGCAAAGTATTTGGTAGAGCTGATCCGCCGGGAGGCCGCCGTGCTGGGCGAGGGCGGAGAGGATCTGCTGGATCAGGGTGGACAGGTGCAGGCCAGCCGTGTGGGGTGGCTCGTACCAGGCGGCAAGCAAGAGTTCGACCATTGCAACTGTCTGAAAGATCTCGCCGCGTAAAGCATCAGGGGGAGGCGTGCGTTCTCTCGCCGCAGCCTCGCTGATGTAGAGGCGCAGGATCGCTGGCTGCCCCGGACGTCGTCCCGATCGTCCGAGACGCTGACGCAGGCTGGAGACCGTCAGCGGCGCACCGATCTGAGCGATCGAGTGGACGCTGCCGACGTCGATTCCCAGCTCCAAGGTGGAGGTACAGATGGCGGTCACCGGAGTGCCGACGTCCTTCAGCCGGTCCTCGACGTGTTCGCGAATATCCTTGGCGAGGCTGCCATGATGAGCGAGGAATTCGGCCCGGCTCCCGGTTTCCTGGCTGCGGCGGGACAGCAGGTCGGCATACGTTTCGACAGCTGCTCGGGAATTGGCGAAGACGAGATTGTCATTCTCGTGCAGCGTTTTGAACAGATGATCGGTGATCTGGCCTGCTGTCGTGTCCGCTTCGGAAGCAGAGCGGTCCGAACGCTGCCGGCCAGCGACGTAACCGCGCAGTTGGAGACGGATCTCACCGCCGTCGTCGTCCGAGGAGACGACGTCGACCTCTGGCCGTGGACTCGGGCGAAGAAATCGGGCTGCAGCGCTGAAATCGCCCAGCGTGGCGGACAACGCGATGCGCGGAACTCGGCGGTCGATGACCAATTCGATCCGGTGCAGCAGAGACTGCAGCTGCGCGCCACGGGCGGTGCCGATGAATGCGTGCAGTTCGTCGACGATGATGTAGCGCAGGTCGCCGAAAACCCTCGCGAGTCGGTCCCCATGGTTGACGAACAGGGATTCGATCGATTCCGGGGTAATCAGCAAAACCCCCTCCGGGGCTCGCAGAACAAGCTTTTTTCGCGACGTCGCGACGTCCCCGTGCCAGCGATGGACCGGAATATCCAGCCGGTCACAGAGCTGGGCCAACCGCTCGTACTGGTCGTTGATCAGGGCTTTCAGTGGGCTGACGATGATTGCCTGGATGCCCGGCCGGATCAGCCCAGGGGCACCGGCCGCACGAGTGTGGGTCGATCCGGATTCGCGATTGCGGGCCAGGGCGGAGCAGATCGGCAACCAGGCGGCCTCGCTCTTCCCGCTTGCCGTTGCGGCCGCAATAATCACATCGCGGTCGCCGGCCAGAATTCGGGCGGCAGCCTGTTCCTGGGCCGGGTGTAGCCGCACCCAGCCCGCATCGTAGATCCAGCGCTGGACAGCGGGATGAAAGAGCTCGAAGGCCTCAGAGCTGGAAGGAGCTGAGTTCGTCATCGATTTCACCGTGAGATGCAGGCTTGTCGGCGCCGGTGAGATCGACGTCACCGATCACTGAGGTCCACTCGAGGTCGGGATGCTGATCGAGCAACGCCAACAGGTCGAGAAAACCTTTGATGGTTTCCCGAGGGGTCCGGAAGTAGGCATCCCCGATCCGGCTCGCGCAGTGTTGCATGTAGCCGGTGAGGGCTTCGTCTGGCACCAGGTAGGCGGCGGGGTCCCCAGCGGCGTACACGTGCCGCAGTTTGGTAAGCAACACGTAGAGGTCCTCCGGTGACAGGTTGCCGAGCCGCAGCACCGGTCCAGAGTGATCCACCAACCTTTGGGTGGCAAAAGTGTTCTCCGCCAGCCGCGAGGCCAGGGCCGGATAGGAGAACAACCCTCGCCGGGTGTCGAGGAGGAACTCCGGGGTACCGCCGAACAGAAACCCGAGATGGGCCGCGGAGCCTTGCAGGCTGTCGTTGAGAATCCGCAGGACCTGCTCGTAGTTGGCACTGCGGGCCTGCGCGTTCGGCAGCTTGTAGAGGCTGACCATCTCGTCCAGGCAGATCAGCAGACCGTCGTACCCGGCCAGCCGGACGAACTGGGACATCAGTTTGAGGTGGTCGTAATAGCTGCCGTCGTCGATCACGGTGCGGACACCGAGCGCACGCCGGGCATCCGCGCGAGTACTGAATTCACCCCGTAGCCAACGCACCGCATCGGACGTGAGCCGGTCGTTGGCGCTGTCGTGCCCGTGCCAGTACTGCCCGATCACCTGGGCGAAGTCGTACCCGCCGGTCGACTCCGTCAGCGTCTGCAACCGGGCCTCGATCACCGAATCCGCAGTAACGCCGGCGGCGCGGGCCTCGTTCAACGCCTGACTGACGAAGCGTTCGACGACGCCGCTCAGTGCCCCACCGTCCGGACGGGCTCGGGTGGACAGGTTCCGGGCCAGTTCGGCGTACAGGGCGCGGGCCCGGCCGGATGTCGCGTGCAGTCGCCGGTCGGGGGAGAGGTCCGCGTGCATCGTGACCAGACGCTTCTCCAGCGCGATCGATCGGGCCAGGTGCAGGAAGAAGGTCTTTCCCGAACCGTATTCACCGATCACGAACCGGCTGCTGGCTCCGCCGTCAGCGATCCGAGCGATATCGCTGACTATCGCTCGTACCTCGTCCACCCGACCGACCTGGACATGCTGCTGCCCAACCCGTGGGACCACGCCCGCGCGCAGCGAGGCGACGATGGCGTCCCGCTCGCGGGGGCGGATCGGCTGGTTGGACGCCACTGGGCTCGAATTGGGCTGGTTTGACATGGTTTGAATCGGCATCCTCACGCCAGGATCTCCCGGAGCACGGCATCATTGACGCTCAGCTCATCGTCTCCCTCGATCACCGGTTCGCCGGTGATCTCCACAGCCACCTCATTGATCACGTCCAAGGCGCCGTCCGGTAGGACGCCGTGCTTACTCGCCACTTTCGCAAGATCGGCACGTGACCAGGACGAACGGGTGGTCAGTTCACGAAGGAGGCTATCGTGCACCTGATCGAGGCCGGTGGCGAGCCCTCGGTCGGGAGTGCTGTTCACGCGGGCCGGTTCGGCGTCAGTGGCGATGTCGTCCTCAACGAAGATGCCGGTCAGCAAGGCGTAGGCCTCCTCCGTCCGGGCCATCGTGCGGTTCACCACGGATTGGCGCAGCCGAATCGGTGAGTCGGCTTCCGGAGTTGGCGGAGTTGTCGCGCCACTGGTGGCGAAGGGCAGCAGGTGTCCCGTCGTCCTCAATCGTCTCCGGCGCACGACCACCGGAGTATCGCCCTCATCGAGGGCTTGCTGGTGCAGCCGACGAAAGAGCAGATCCTCGGGGAGGCCGACAAGGCGGTACGCCGTGGTTAAGGCACTCACGGTCGCGCGGCGCACGGGTTGATTGCTGGACGCGGCTGGAAGGTTGGACAGGCCTTGATGGTTGGACAGGGCTTGATTGTTGGACACGGCTAGGGCAGCCGAAATCAGGAAATACCCGGCAGCCTCGCGCTCGGCTTCGGTCAGGGCATCGATCCGGCGGCGTAAGGCCGAGGCCTGCGCCGCGGTAGTCGACGCAGGCGAGGCGCTGCTGGCGAGCAGCCAGCGCAGCCGCGCGGACAAGCGGGAACGCTCGCTCACCGTGAGCTGTACCTCGCTCGCCAGCGCGACAATGGTCGCGTTGACGCCGTCGCCCGGATCGTCGATGGGTTCGACGCGAGACAGAACCGTGGCCGCAGCGACGCTCAGCAGGGTCATCGCCGCGGTGTATCCGGGAGAGGGACGCTCGCTCGCCTGCGAAACGAGGCGGAACAGGACGACTGGACCGGGCCCCAGGGGCACACCGCCGAACCGCACGTCCGGTTCCATCCCGAGACCGATCCGCGCCAGGACAATGGACAGCCCTTCGGACTCCTCCTTGGTCATCCGCGCGGGATCGGCGGTGGACCAGAAGGGGGCGAAGTCGCGGCCGTTGACCAGCGCGCTGACCCGTCCGGCCAGCCGACTGTTGGCCCAGCTGAGCAGCGGGCGCAACGGTCCCGGATCGTGGTCGAGCAAGTCGGTGGGCAACAGCCTGGTCGAGGCGATCGAACCCGCGCCACGCGGGTTGCGCGCAAGCCAGCGGCTGTACGGGGTCAATGCTTGGGTGACCGAGTCGACCAGGGCACTCAGCTCCCGCGCGGACGTCGTCTCCTCCAGGACGTCGGGCAGGTCGACGCGGTCCACCACAGTGGTGTCGATCCCCGGATTGGCCGGTCGGTATCCGATCCGGATTGGTGGCCGATCCGTGGTCGAGGGCCGCAAACCGGGCGGAAACCGGGTCCGGTAGCGCAGGGCGAACAAAGCGTCGAACTGGTCCGGGCAACGGATCTGCGGCGTGCTGGGAATCAGCGAGGGCAAGTACCACGCCCAGCAGCGGGCCCAGTCCGCCGGAATCGCCCGCCCAGCGACCGCGAATTGCGCGAGTGCGATCCGAAGCGCCAGCGGAACCGGCCATCGGTCGGCACTGGGAGCCGCGGGCGGCTGGGTTGGGTGGGCCGGGGTGGTCCCCAGCAGTTCCAGGACCTCCAGGAAAGCTCCGGCGCAGGAATCGAAGTCGCGGCTGGCCGGGCCGTGCGCGGCGCGCAGCCGCCGAACCTCCGTGGCGATCAGCGGAAGCTCGGCCTGCACCGACGCATCGGTGGCCGAGTCGAGCAGGACCCGGCGTTCCAGGCCGGAGAAGAACAGCAAGACCAGGCCGATCGGCACGTTGACGCGCCTTCGCCCACCGGCGAGCCAGGCAAGGTACTCCGCCCGCGTCGCCGAGGAAACGAGGTGGTACGACGGTGCCGGGGCGGTGCCGCGGATCGGACGGGCTGGGTTCTGGTGATCTGGGCTTTGGTGATCTGGGGCTTGGCGATCAACCGGCAGCAGGGGGTTGATCAGTGCAGGTTCGATCGCGCCAACGCCCGATCGCAGGTGTTGGCCGACGTAGAGGAGTCCGCCAGGGATAGTGTGTCCGGCGACATTGATGGGCATCCCGGGCGGCACCCAGACTCCTTGCCGACTCACGCTCAGACTGTATCCGTCGACCACGGCTGCTGCTGGGGAGTACCCAAGGTGCCGGTTGAGAACACAGGTCTAGCGAACGACAGGCTTCTACGGAACGACAGGGGATTGCTGTGCTGCAAGCAGAACAGAACGACGTTGCGGGTCCTGCGGGCGGTGGAGCGCGCCCCAGAGGCGCTGACGAAGAAGGCACCTTGGAGGCGATGCTCGCCGCGACCGAACGCGCGGCCGACAGCACGCTGAAATCCGCGGCCGCGGTGGCCCGCGAATTGAAGAACGCGGTGACCGATGCGCGCACCGGTCAGATCCGCGGCTTGCGCAAGGCGCTCGCGGCGGCCCAGGCCGCCAGCGTGGCGCTCGCCGAGCAGGCTCAGGCGCTGCAGGACGGCTTCGACCTCGACGAGCAGGACTATCTCGCTTCCGGTGCCTACACCAAGGAACTGCTGCTGGCGGCCGAGGCCAAAGGCCTCAAGATCTTCGAGGAGGAGGACCGGCTGCTGTGCTATCCCTCCTTGCTGCGAGTGCTTCCCGGTGATGCAGCGGTCGAGATCGACAAGGTGCGCGAGCGGCGGATCCGACCGTCTGCGCTTGTCGACCGGCTGGCCCGGACTCAGCAGCGGCCGGTGCGGTTCAAGCCGGAGACGTTCCTCGACAGTCTCCGGGCAGGGTACGAACTCCTGGTCGCCAGTGAGGGCAAGAAGGTGGACGGCGTCGTCCGACTGGTCGACCTCTGGACGGTACTGACCATGTTTCCCAACCAGCGGGGACAGTACTCGAAGCAGGAATTCGCCCGCGACCTGTACCTGCTCGACCAGAGCGGAGTCACCAGCACGTCCCGCAGCCCTCGCGAGTTGCGGTGGTCGGCCAGCACCGGAACCAAGGGAGCCGGCGTGCTGGTCACCGTGGCTCTCAGCGGGCAGCGGCAGTACTACTGGGGCGTCTCGTTTACCTTTGACAGCGTTGAAGAGGGGTGAGTCATGACTGACCGGTCCGTTCAGGAAGCGCTCGACGCGCCGTCCTACCTCGATTTTCTCGACCGAGAGTACTTAGCGGCCTATGTCGGGCGCGGCGGCGCCGCCGTCAAGATTCTGGTGACGGACGACGAGTTCTCGGCCGAGAACCTGGCCAAGGGTCTGGACGTGGTCGGCACCGGCTTCCAGCATGTGGCGGTCGACGCGGTCACAACCCGAATCCATATGATCGACCAGATCTTCGCCGAGGTAGCACGTCAACTGGACTGGACGGCGCTGGCTGAAGCGGTGGTCCGCGACGCGTTCGACCGCGCCGGATTTCCTGCCGGAGCAGAGCTGAGTGTCTCTGCCGTGGCCGCGCATCATCAGATTGACGCTGGCGAGCTCTACCGCAGCGTGCGGCGTGTGGTCGAGCAGGTCGTGCTCAAGGACAGTGACCTCAGCCACGAGTTCCGGATGGCGATGTGGCGTCTGTGTCAGAGCCAGTTCGGTCGAGGCGACGTGACCCGGGCCGAGTGCGAAACGGTGATCGGATGGCTGCGAGGCGAGCGGGTGCCAGCCGCTGAGCTGCGCAAACTCTCCCTGCAGGCGAAGGTGAGTCGGCACAACGCCAGATCGCACCTGCTGTCCCTGACCCGATGGCTACGCCTGGCCGGGCATGCCGGACTGGTGCTACGACTGGACCTGACCCGATTGGCGGTGGCCCGCCGTCCACCCGTGGGACTGCGCGACGGTCACTACTACTCGAAGGCCGCGACGCTTGATGCCTACGAGCTTCTCCGCCAGCTGATCGACGGCACCGATGAGTTTGAAGGGTTGCTTGTGGCCGTGTTGCTGCCTCAGGAACTGGTCAATGACGATGCCCGGGGGTTGCCCGCCTACACCGCACTCCGGCTCAGGGTCGTGGATGAGGTGCGTGATCGCTCTCGGATCAACCCGTATTCCACTCTGGTCAGGATCGGCGGATGGGACGAGGTGGCGGTGTGAGTATTGACGTCGATCCGGCGGTGGCGAGTCGTCGGGCCATTGAGGCGCTGCGCGCAGGTGTGCCCAGTCGGGATGCGGTCGCTGCCACCGGTAGCGGCCAGTCCGCGATCGAGGACAAGTTTGGGCAACTTCGGGAGAAAGCCGCTGCCGGTCAGCCGGGCGGTCTGCTGATCGGAGGAGGGTTCGGTTCCGGCAAGAGCCACCTTCTGGAACATCTTTCGGGGCTTGCCCTCGATGCCGGGTTCGCGGTCAGCCGAGTGGTGATCAGCAAGGAGACACCGCTGTACGACCCGGCGAAGGTCTTCGCCACTGCGGTCGAGTCGGCGGTCGTTGCCGGTCGCCCACGGCCGGCTCTGGTCGAGGCCGCTCACGCGCTCGACCCGGAGGGCCGGGAGTACGCCGAACTTCTTCGGTGGGCGGCGTCACCGGGTTCCGGTCTCAACGAACGTTTTCCCGCTACGTTGACACTGTTTGCTGAGGTACAGGAATCCGACGCGGCGTACGCGGAGGCGATCGTTCGCTTCTGGTCCGGCGATCCGATCAATACCCCCGAGCTGCGCCGACGGCTCAAAGCGGCCGGCGAACTCCGTCCCTCGCTGCCACCTGTCAGCGCGAAAGACCTTGCAGTGCAGCGAATCAGTTTCGCTGCCCGGCTGCTTGTCGCGGCCGGATCCGTCGGCTGGGTGATTCTCTTCGACGAGGTCGAACTGATCGGACGGTACTCGCTTCAACAACGGGCCCGCTCCTACGCCGAAATCGCTCGGTGGATGCGCGGCGAACACGGCGGAAAGGGAGCACCGCTTGCCGCCGTGCTTGCGATGACTGACGACTTCGAAGCGGCTGTCATCACTGGACGGCGGGACCGAGAGGTGGTGCCGGACAAGCTCAATGCCAAGGAGACGCCGGAGGCCAGCGCGCTCGCCGTCCTCGCCCAGCGAGGCATGCGGACCATTGACCGCGAAATGAAACTGATCACGCCGCCGGACGAAGCCGAACTCGATCATGCCTATGCCCGGCTGAAGGAGTTGCACGGCAAGGTGTTCGGCTGGCAACCGCCCGATGTTGAGGGTCTCGAGCGACTCGGTGCCACCCGGATGCGGCAGTACGTCCGAGCCTGGATCAACGAGTGGGATCTCGTGCGCCTCGACCCCGACTACCGGCCGGCGACCGAGGTGGCCGACATCGAATCCGATTACCGAGAAGACCTGGAACTGGAGAACCCGCAGGCTCAGGACTGACCTCAAACTCGCGCTCGCGCGCCAGACCGAAGTCCTTGCCAGTTTCGACCGGGTCTCTGGGTCGATATCGGCAAGGACTTCGGGGCTCGGTGGAGTCGCTTACTTGACCTCTGAGCGCAGTACGGACCAGACGCCCACAGTCAGCGGGAGGATCAACCAGAAGATGCTCGTGACGCCCAGGTTGGCCCACTGCTCACCGCTCAAATCTCCACTGAACAGGGCGGTTTGGGCGTAGTTGAAGTCCACCCACGGCTGCAGGTCGCGGAACCAGGAGGCGTTCGCCGCGAGGATGCCGAACAGTGTCGGCAGCACCAGGGCGAAGACGAAGTAGCCCACGATGGCACCTGGTGAGTTGCGGATCAGCACGCCCAGCATGAAGCCAATCAGCAGGCCGAGTACGTTGCCCAGCACGATGTACAGCAGGTCCGACACGGAGCTGTCCCAGACCGCGTCTACCCCGGTGATCGCCGAGCCCAGCAGGTTGCCGACCACGCCGATCGCCATCGCCAGCACCATCGACGTCACGGCTACGCCGATGGTGGCGAGCGCTTTCGCCAGCACGATCCGGCCCCGGTGCGGGACCAGCGTGAAGGTCGTCAGCCCGCTGCGCTGACTCCACTCGCTGGTCACCGACAAGATCGCGATCATCGGCAGGATCACCGACATCGGAAAGCCGATCGCGGCCGCGAAGTTCGAATACTCCAGTTCGTCGTCCGGAGCGAACAGGATGACGGCGCCGGTCGCCAGCACCGCCGTGATGGCGATGCTCGCCATCAGCCAGAACCCGGACCGAGTGTCGAACATCTTTCGCAGTTCAACCGAAATTACCCTGCTGAGCGGGATCGGGCGGATCGGCAGGGTTGACCGGATTGACGCAGGCTCCGTCTTCGGACGCGCTACGGCGACACCATTGGTGACGGTGCTCATGATCCCTCGATTCGCTCGGGCGCGGCGCTGATGA
>JANNPJ010000079.1:0-2184 GCA_031400005.1 Kineosporiaceae bacterium
CTGCGGGCACTCTCACAGCATGATCACGGGAAAGTTTGGGGGTGCTGGTATCCAGGGCTCCGAATTCGCCAACAAGGTCCGATCATGCGCGGTTGCCCGATCCGTCGAGGGGTCTACGAGGGTAACCATGCAAGATCACGGCGAGGTTTGGGGCGTGCGCCGAACAAGCCAGCAGGGTTCTCCTTGTGCCGAATCGGCTGTCTGGCAATCCACGGAGAAGCGGGTCGCTGTTAATCCGCTGGTTAGCTCGGGTCGGGCGAACCTAGGGTGAGCTCGGCCGATCGCAGACACTCGCCGGCCTGCCGACAACGCGAGTACGGAGTGAACTCATGGTGAGCCATAGGGTTGCGCTCGTGACTGAGAATGCCGTGACGGAGAGCACCGAGCAGGAGAAAAACGCCGTGCAAGAGAAGAGCATCGTCGACGAACTGAGCTGGCGAGGACTGCTCGCCATCTCCACCGACGAGCAGGAGTTGCGGGCCGCACTCGATGCGGGACCGGTGACCTACTACTGCGGCTTCGACCCGACGGCGCCCAGCCTGCACATCGGCAACCTGGTGCAGATCCTCACGGTTCGACGGCTCCAGTTGGCCGGCCACCGGCCGCTCGCTTTGGTCGGTGGTGCCACCGGACTGATCGGCGACCCGAAGCCGACCGCCGAGCGCACGCTGAACTCGCCCGAGGTGGTCGGCGCCTGGGTGGACCGGATCCGCACTCAGATCGAGCCATTCCTCAACTTCACCGGGCCGAACGCCGCAACCATGGTGAACAACCTGGACTGGACGTCGGGGCTGAGCGCGATCGATTTCCTGCGGGACGTCGGTAAGCACTTCCGGGTCGGTCGGATGCTCGCCAAGGAGGCGGTCAGCGCTCGGCTGAACAGCGAGGCAGGGATCAGCTACACCGAGTTCAGCTACCAGATTCTGCAAGGCATGGACTTCCTCGTGCTGAACCGGCGGCACGGCTGCACGTTGCAGCTAGGCGGCTCAGACCAATGGGGCAACCTGACGGCCGGGACCGATCTGATTCACAAAGTGCAGGGAACGCCCGTCCACGCGTTCGCGACGCCGCTGATCACCAAGGCGGACGGCACCAAGTTCGGCAAGACCGAGGGCGGCACGGTCTGGCTGGATCCGACCATGACCTCGCCGTACGCCTTCTTCCAGTTCTGGGTGAACGTCGAGGACGCCAAGGTGGCGGAGTACCTCAAGGTCTTCACCTTCCGTACCGAGGAGGAGATCACTGAACTGGCCGAGCTGGCGGCGTCCCGGCCGGCGGCCCGGGACGCCCAGCGAACCCTGGCCCGGGACGTGACCTCCCTCGTGCACGGAGCCGACACCGCGCTGCGGGTGGAGCAGGCCAGCCGCGCGCTGTTCGGTGCGGGGGAGCTGACCGACCTGGACTCGGGCACCCTGGCCGACGCGGTCGCCGAGCTGCCCTCGGTGAAGCTGTCGCGCGGTCCGGTGCCGGTGCTGGATCTCCTGGTCGCCACCGGGCTGTCCGCCAGTCGGGGAGCGGCCCGGCGCACGCTTCAGGAGGGTGGCGCCTACGTGAACAACGTGAAAGTGGACGTCGGCCAGGGGGTGGATGCCGTGTCGGTTGATGTGTCCGATCTGCTCCATGATCGGTGGCTTTTGCTGCGCCGCGGTCGGCGGGCCCTTGCTGCGGTGGAACTAGTGGACTGAGCCGACACGCCGTGACTTACGGCAATGAAACGTATCGCTCCGTTATCATTGCTGTTGAGAGGCTTGGACGGCGCGGATTTGACTCCGTCTCGGCCCCTCCGTAGAGTTCTACTCGTTGGACAGCGCGGCAGGAACGGACACAAACACAGTGGCCGGTGCCGGGTTCAACTCCCCGGATAGAGTCAGACACGATCCTCGGATCGGGTCAGTTCAACTCCGGCGGAACCTCCATAACCATCCCGAATGATCCGGCAAAATGCGGATTTGACGGGGTCGGGGCTGGAGGGTAAGGTAGAGAAGTTGCCTCGGTGAAGCGCTTAGCGGTGTGGTCCGGGTGTGTCCGCTCTTTGAGAACTCAACAGTGTGCCTAAAAATCGATGCCAAATACCCCGTCCTCATGGGGTGCGGTTCGGTCTGATTGGGGCCTTTCGGGGTCTGGGTTGGGTTGGGTTGTGCTTCGGACGGTTTTTCCTTTGGTTGTGAGATTGTGGCCTTCTTG
>JANNPJ010000105.1:0-2939 GCA_031400005.1 Kineosporiaceae bacterium
CTCCGGCCACGTCCCCGACGAAAGCAATGCGGCTCGCGACGTCCAGATAGGCCAGATGATGCGACGCGTGGCCGGGCGTGGCGGCCACCTCGAGGACACGCCCACCGGCCTCGATCGACTCGCCACCCCCCAGGGCCCGCACGTTCTCGGCCGGCACGGGCAGGAACGCGCCCCAGAGTGTCTCCATGCGGTCGCCGTACAGGCGGGTGGCGCTCTTCAGGAGCTTGGTGGGGTCGATCAGGTGCGGCGCACCCCGCTCGTGCACGTAGACGGTGATCGCCGGGTTCTCGCGCACGAGGACGCCGGTGGCCCCGGCGTGATCGAGATGGATGTGGGTCAGGAGGATCGCCCCGACGTCGGCGATGCCCATCCCCCGTTCGGCCAGGTCGGCCCGCACCGCGTCGAGCGCACTCGTCGGCCCTGGGTCGAGCAGCGCCACCTGCCCGCGGTCCTCGAGCACCGCCGCCGCAACCACTTGGGCCGCCCCCTGGAACCGCACGTCGATGAACCGGATTCCCGGGGCAATGACCGTCATCGCAGGGATGCTATCACTGGGATGCGCAGGCGCACGGCACCCGGGCAGCGGGCGCACGGCACCCTGGCACCCTGACACCAACTGCACGGCACCCTGGAACTGCACGGCACCGTGGCACCAACTGCAGGCACCCTGGCACCAGGTGCCACGGTGCAAGAGTGCTAACGAGGCCCTGCCTCAGACCGTCGAGCATGGCGTGGACTGAGCGGAGAGAGGAGCGGTCTGAGGCAGGGCCTCGTTAGAAAAAGAGGAGCCCCGGGAGCATGGCAGGGTTGCGCCCTGCGCCTAAGTGTTGGACCCTGTTCGGGTCGTTGGCCACGTGGGCCGCGCTCTCCGGGAGCTCCACGATCATGATACGCAAAAACGTGGCTGAGATCCTCCAGGACCATGTGACCTTCGAGCTTGAGGCGATCGACCGGATGTACCTGAATGCCTATGTCCCGTCGCTGCAGACGGGCGGTGGCTTCGTCTACTTCGTGAAGACCCAGCTCGGGGCCGTGGTCCCGTCGACGATGATGGTGGCGCCGATGAGCGAACGGTTTGTCGCCGCCATCGAGCGCTTTGTGGCGACGCAGCGGCTGGACCTCGTGACGTTCGAGAGAGGGCAGCGGAAGGACGACCTCGCGCAGGAGTACTTGGCGAGATTCGCCGGCGACGAGGGCGTCCTGTTCGTGGGGAAAGCGCAGGAAAAGGCGCATGTCTTCCGCACCGAGAAGCGACGCGACTCGCAGGGCAAGACGTATCCGTGGATCATCCGGTCGACCGCGATGGTCAATCACTACTACGTCTACATCCTCGACCGTGACTTCGGCCCGCTGTTCATCAAGTTCTGCTCTTACTTTCCGTACCCGGCGAAGCTCTGTCTGAACGGGCACGAGTGGTTGAAGCGGCAGCTGACCCAGCGCGAGGTGCCGTTCGAGCCGCTCGACAATGGCATCCGCTCGAGTGACGATCCCGCCCGCGTGCAACGGATCGCCGACACGCTCGATGCCACCAAGATCGACGCCGTGTTCCGCAAGTGGCTCCGACGGGTGCCGCATCCGTTCGCCCCCGCGCATCGAGCCGCGGGCTATCGCTATCACCTCTCGATCCTGCAAGCCGAGTTCGCGCTGACCCAGGTCCTGGATCGTCCGCTCACCGGGCGGTGTTTCTTCGAAGAGGTGATCCGCGAGAACCTCGACATCGGCCGTCCCGATCAGATGCAGTTGATCTTCAATCGCCGCGTCACGCGGCGGACGCCCGGCGGGTTCCGCACCCGCGTCTTGACCGAGGGCGTCGTGCCGTCGCTCCACGTCCAGTACAAACGATCCAAGGTCCAGCAGTACCACAAGGAAGGGCAAGCCCTCCGTACCGAAACCACGATCAACGATACGTACGACTTCGCGATCGGTCGGGCCCTCAAGAATCTCCCCGCGCTGCGGGAGATCGGCCTTGCTGCCAACCGACGCCTCCTGCGCGTCGAATCCCTGAGCCACGACTGCCTGATCGGGGACGATCAGCTCCACGCCGTCACGTCGCCCGTCGTCGTCGATCACCAACGGGCCGCCGGTCTCCGCTTCGGGGACCGCCGCACCCACGCGCTGATGCACGCGCTCTGTCTGTTTGCGCTCGCGCCCACCGGCTTTCGCCACCGCGAGTTCCGCGATCGCGTCGCCCAACTGCAGACCCGCGATCCCGCCACCTATCCGGCCGGCGCGATGACCTACGATCTCCGCCGGCTCCGGCTGCACGGGCTCATCGCACGGGTGCCGCACAGCCATCGCTATCGCATCACGGCAGACGGTGCCCGCGTCGCGATGTTCTACGCCCGTCTCTATACCCGAGCCCTGCGCCCCGCCTGCTCCCTGCAGCCCGAGGGCTCCCGCCGTGCCCAGCACGCCTTCGATCGCCTTCGATCGCCTGGATACGGCGCTCGCCCAATTCCTCGAGGAGGTTCAACTTGCGGCCTGAAAAACTTGACTCAACTACTCACACTTCTTGGGGTCAAGACTCCTAGGACGAACGGACGAGCCGGAAGCCGAGGTGATTGGTGCCGGTGTCCGGTGCGCCCTTGCCGCGCGCTCCCGGCTGGTAGCGCGTGCAGTACTCGTCGGTGCAGAGGAACGAGCCGCCCCGCATGACGCGCTTGACCACGCCGGGCTCGTCGGGATCGTGGCTGGCCTCGCGGGCCGGACCGGCTGGATTGCCGACGACATGGCGGGTGTCCCGCCGCGCGTACTCGTCGGGCCGGTACCAGTCGGCCACCCACTCCCAGGCGTTGCCGGCCATGTCGTACAGACCGAAGCCGTTGGCCGGGAAGCTCCGCACCGGCGCTGTCGCCCGATGTCCGTCCGCGCCGCTGTTGGTGTGGGGGAACTGGCCCTGGAAGGTGTTGGCCATCTGGTGGCCGTCTGGATGGAACGCG
>JANNPJ010000138.1:0-2706 GCA_031400005.1 Kineosporiaceae bacterium
CCACAACCGGTGAAGACGCTCAAATTGGCAGGGACACCGCAGCCGGTAGAGCGGCCGGAATCAGTAGAGATGCCGCAACCGGACAGGACGCTACACCCAGTAGAGACACCGGAATCGGCGGGAAGGAATGCCGGGCCTGCAGCGAGACTGATGCCGCCATCACCGCCGAAAACCAGCTCTTCGCACCACCCGAGCCGGCCCCGCCGACCAAGACCTCCCGACGCCGTCCCCGCATCTACGAACTCGACGACGACACCTTCGAATACCACGACCCCGACGTACACGACAACAACGAAGACAGCAGCCCCAGCCGTCTGCAACTGCCCCCCGACTTCTACACCCGCATCAAGAACTTACCCAAACCCAAAGACGGCGACCCACCACCCTTCTGAACGACGCCGTATCCGATTTGGAAAGCGAGGGCGTTTCCGCTTCCGCTCTCCTGTACGGACCGAATGCCGCAACCCACCCCGACCACCACCGATGGTGGTCCGCTAGGCCATGGGATCCTGGCGCTGAGCCCATTTCAACCACCCCCATGGCGCGGCGACTCGACGTGAGTCTCGTGCTACGTCTACCGCGGGCCGGCAACCCGGCCGGCACTGCGGAGCGAACCGGGCCAGCCCCGCGGAGCGAACCGGGCCGGCACAGCGGAGCGAACCGGGCCAGCCCCGCAGAGCAAAACCGCGCTCGCCCCGCAGAGCAAACCGGGCCGCCCTGCGGAGAGCCGGTCCGGATCGAGTCGCTCGCCGAACGCAACATCGTCAGCACGGACCCCTTACCACGTAAGGTTTTCGGAAGGAGCGGGCACTCAGCCATGACTCAAGGAATGAGCAGGGCCTTGCCCGGGATCGAGCGCGCTTCGATGGCGCGATGAGCTTCGGCGGCCTCGGACAGCGGATACTCGCGAGCGATGACCGGGCTCATCCGTCCTTCCGCCGCCCCGGTCAGGGCCAGGCTGGTGAGCCGCACGATCTCCGGCGCATCGAACTGCACATCGGCGATGCCGCGGACAACGATGGCGCGGGCCTGAGCACGGCCTTGGTCCAGTGCGGCGAAGTCGCCACTCGCTGCCCCATGGGCCGACACCCGTCCGCCATCCGCCACCAACTCGAAAGCCTCAGTGCCCAGAACGCCCCCGACACCATCCAGCAGTACCTCGACGGGCAGACCGTCGAAAGCTTCCCTCACCTCATCGGTCCACCCGTCCTCGGCGTAGTCGACCGCAGCGACGGCGCCGAGCCTCCGGACCAGCGCGAGCTTGGCCGGGCCCCGGGCGGCCCCCACGACCTGCGCACCACGGGCATGGAGCAACTGGACCAGAAGTGTTCCCATCCCACCCGCAGCCCCGAGGATCAGGACCCGATCACCCGGCTTGACGCCGACACCTTCGATGATGCCGGTGACGGTCACGCCGTCATGGGCGAGAGCGGCCGCCTCTCGCAGGCCTAGAGCGTCGGGAACCGGCACCAGTCGGTCCGCGCCAGCGCGGACCAATTCAGCATAGGAACCTCGCGTTCCGGCACCGGCGACGACCCGGCGACCCAGCCAGGACGTCGGGACGCCACTACCGGCTGCCACCACCGTTCCCGCTGCGGCGCCGCCCGGTACGTACGGCGGAGCGATGCCGAACCTGTCTCCCCAGCCGCCGCGAATCTGAGTTTCGACATAGATCGTGTCGATGGCCTCGGCCTGCACAACGACATCTCTCTCGCCAGGTCGCGGATCGGGCAGGTTCACCGGCACCAGAACCTCCGGCCCGCCATACTCGGACACCTGAATCGCTCGCACGCAGGTCACCCCTCGATCACTCAGGCCCGACTGCCTCGGACCGGTCGAAGCTTGTGTGCCAGCGACGCTAGAACCTCAATCGTGGTTGAGGTCAAGAGACCGTTGAGGGTGTTGATCCAAGCCTGCCCGTGCAGAGGCCCAGACCGACGGAGCGAGCCCATGCGAGCCAGGGACCGACCGCATCGGTAGCGCCGACGCGGAACTGCCGGACCACTGAGGTGAGTTCTTTCCGCCCAGCGGGCTGTGCGGCGCGTCACAGACTGCGGCAAGCCGAAGTCGTGGCGTCGGCCTAGCCTTGGCAGATGACGAGTCAGGTGTCCGCCAATGTGCCCTTCACACTCCCGAACGCGCTGTTCACTGCCATCGACCATGTAGGGATCGCTGTCGCGGATCTCGACGAGGCGATCGCCTTCTACCGCGACGTCTTCGGCATGCGACTGGCACATCAGGAGACGAACGAGGAGCAGGGCGTTCGCGAGGCGATGATGACGGTCGGTGACTCGGGCAGCCACGTCCAACTGCTGGCGCCGCTCACTCCCGAATCCACGATCGCCAAATTCCTCACCCGCTCTGGCCCCGGGGTTCAGCAGGTGGCCTACCGGGTGGACGACATCGACGCGGTTTCCGTGACCCTGCGCCAGCGGGGCCTGCGTCTGCTCTACGACACTCCGCGCCGGGGCACCTCCAACAGTCGGGTCAATTTCATCCATCCGAAGGACGCCGGTGGTGTCCTCGTCGAACTCGTCGAACCCGCCGTGTAAGGCCCACCGCAGCGACCGCGCCCGGGGGCTCGACCCCGGGGTGTCCCCGGGTGGGGCCGCGACGGCTGAACGGCCCCGGGTGTACCCAAGGCGCTTAGCATTGCCGCCGCGCGTTTTGGGGGTTTAAGCCCCCCGATACGTATAACCCCCGCCC
>JANNPJ010000139.1:0-6421 GCA_031400005.1 Kineosporiaceae bacterium
CCACAACCGGTGAAGACGCTCAAATTGGCAGGGACACCGCAGCCGGTAGAGCGGCCGGAATCAGTAGAGATGCCGCAACCGGACAGGACGCTACACCCAGTAGAGACACCGGAATCGGCGGGAAGGAATGCCGGGCCTGCACCGAGACCGATGCCACCATCACCGCCGAAAACCAGTTCCTCGCACCACCTGACCCGGCCCCATCGACCAAGCGGAAGACCTCCCGACGTCGTCCCAACGTCTACGATCTCGACGACGACACCTTCGAATCCCACGACCCCGACGTAGACGGAGACAGCATCCCCAGCCGCCTGCAACTGCCCCCCGACTTCTACACCCGCATCAAGAACCTCCCCAAACCCAAAGACGGCGACCCACCACCCTTCTGATCACCGGCAGGCTCGTTGAGGACGAATAGCCCTGAGTGGACGGCCACAGCTCCAACGAGCGAAACATAGCCAGCGAATGCCTCCGGCTCCCACATGACCTGTGGCGTGCCCATCCGACCAAGGGTGAACCTACCGACGCAGGTTCGTCCCGCCGTCCCGTCGTCCCGAAGCTCCGCTGTCCCGAAGCCCCGCCGTCCCGCCGTCCCGAAGGGGCAATCGCTACGGCACACAGTCCCGGAAGAAGCGTAGGCTCACCGAGGTGGGACTTCACCATCCATTGGCCGAATTAATCATTGCTGCAGCGGCCGGACAATTCCCCGTCGTGGACGGGGGCTGGCATCGCGTTCCGCCGTGGCGACCAGGTCTCCAAGCCGTGTTCGCGTTCACCGGGCACGCTGTGCTGGCGCTAGCGGATGACGTACCAGAATCAACGCTGATCGAGTTCGGCGTGGACGGGCTCGGCGGCGCCCACGATCCGCGCCTGATCTCCACACTGGCTGGTGCCGATGGCTGGATCGACAGCCTCGACCTGGTACTGGCCGCCCGCGGCCAGAGTTCGGCGATGCGGCCTGACCAGTTCGCGTCGTCACACCAGCCCTCCGAGACCGCTGCGCTTGTGCCCCGCCCCGACTTATCCGACCACCCCAGAGCTCTCCACGCGACCACGATCCGATCCAAGGTAAGTGTTTTCGGCTATCCCGACCTCAGCTGCCGCACGGTTGCCGTTCTGTCGGATGGACTTGCTGGCATGACCGAATTGAGCTTCGAACTGGAACCGAGCCAACGCGGAACCGGTCAAGGAAAGACGCTGGTTCGGCACGCTCTGCACCTGATACCTGACGGCGAACTCGTAGTCGCCTCCGTGGCTCCTGGTAACACCGCGAGCCTTCGCAGCCTGCTAGGCGCTGGATTCGCACCGCTGGGCTCGCTGCAGCTATTCAGATCCGATCCGCGGTCGGACAAGGGTTACCCGATCAGATCCTTTACGCTCGGAGCACCTTGACCATGTGGACGCTGTTTGGATCCTTCACATATCCCGCGAAGGGCTCACAGTAATCGAATCCGAACTTCTCATACAGCTTTCGTGCCGGGAGGAAGAACTCGAAGGATCCCGTTTCCAGGCTGAGCCGAGAGAAGCCCATCTCCTTGGCCTCATCGAAGATGTGCTGCATCAGCAGAGATGCGACGCCGCGACCCCTGTACTCCGGTGCTATCCGCATGGACTTGATCTCCGCATGGCTAGGATCTATTGCCTTGATCGCGCCGCACCCGGCTAAGACCTTCCCGTCCATGACGGTCCAAAATGTCACCTCTGGCTTACGCAGCCCATCAAGATCGAGAGCATGCTTGCTCCCCGGTGGAGTGACTGACCTCATTTCCTCGACGTGCGCAGCGAGAAAGTCAGCAACCTCGAGGCTGGACAGGTCATCAATGTCGATTCTCACGTTCGTAAGGACCTTCCTGGATCTGCTTGCGCCAAACGACAGAGCGCCGCCCGTGCGATGTGCCTTAGGACATATTTATGGCTGAAGCTTTCGTCATTTTACGGCAAGGTCAGACATCGATAAGCCACCAGCCCGTTGTCGAAAAGCGCTGTTCTGGGCGCTCCGAACTGGTCTACCTCAACAACGGACGGTGGCAGCCGAATAGGACTTCCACCATCGGTCGACGCAGCCGCAGTCCCACCATCGAAGCGCGGAAGGTACCTCCTGAGTGGCCTGATCAGCGACAGACCTCGATCCGGCCTGGCTGCAGCTCCGAGCATTCATCAATGCGGCTGGCGAAGCCTCGGCTTGATCCAACTCAGATGGGTGCGGTTAGCTGCGCCGCTAGCCATCGAAAAGATCACAGTCGCGAGCCACCAGACCGGGATCGATGCACAATGGGTGTCCAAGCCATCCCATGAATTCGGAGGACTGCCGCAATGTGCGCTGCTTGCGGACCGGGCCAGACCCACATCGACGAGGCCCCCACCGCGAGCCCGAAGACGTCCTCCCCCGCCCGATTCGCCGCCTTGCGCGACCAGATCTGCCGGACCTACCTCGGTGGCAGCCTGCTCTCGATGTGCGCCGCTAATGTTGAGCAAACAGATGGACGAATGTTGGTGGGTTCGATTGGACCGTTCCGATGAAACAGCGCAGTTGATCTGTGCTTTGACTACCATTCGACTGTCCGGGCTCGGTCTGCACCTACGGGAATGGACGGACGACGACCTGCCGGTGATGGTCAACCTGTTCGACTGCCCGGACGTTCACCGTTGGACTCCACTGCGCGCACCGTTCGACCTGAATGCCGCCAGAACATATCTCGATCAGGCCCGCATCCGACGCTCGGAAGGCCGAAGCATTCAACTGGCCATCACTGTGGACGGATCCACTGCCCTCGGCGAGGCCCTACTCGTCCCGACCTGCCTGACCGGACAAGATCCGAACCGCCGCACCGCTGAACTCGCATATGCCGTCGGCCCAGCTCACCGGGGGCAAGGCCTGACCAGCCGAGCCGTTCGACTCGTGACCGCTTACGCCTACCACCAGCTCAGCATGGACCAGATCATCCTCCGCATCGCCCCGGACAACGTCGCCAGCATCGCCGTGGCCCGCGCCACTGGCTTCGAACTCACCGACGCCGCCCCTTGCACCAGGCGCGACAACCATTCCCTGTTCACCTGGCGGCATCGCCGATCGTAAAGCCCAGGTGAATTGGTTGCCGGGAGATGCGCTGCGGACCTGGCTCGGTCGACCTTCATGATCCCCTAAAGTTTGTCGGCGCATGACCGACAAAGTCTTCCGGATCATGACCGGCCAGGCCGCGAGGTCGCCGACAATGTGTTGAGCAATACAGGGCCGCTCCTGCGCTGGGTGCTGAGCCGTTGAGCAGGTGGTAGCGGTCCCGTTCGGGGTGATGTAGCCCTTGGGTGTCCAACCGATGAGAGCGCCTGGTGAGCTTCCCCCAAACTGACACCGACAGGTTGGCCAAAAATGCCCTCGTTGGAGGGCGCTCTTGATCTTGAACTGCCCATGCTCCTCTGATCGCGCGGAACGCATTGGCGATCCGTAGAGCGATGCCGTGGGCTCCGCGCTCATCGCGTCGCCGCTCGTTCCTCAGCCGGATTCAGGTAGGCGGCATAGACTTCGGGTCATCCCATGACTTGGAGGATCTTCGATGCGCGCCGCCTGCAATCCCGGCGAAGTTCACGCCGCAACGGCGGACACGGTCGACAGCGCGCCGACAACTCGGCCCGGAGCCAAGTTCGCCGCGCTGCCCGACCGGAACTGCCGGAAGCACCTCGGCGGCAGCCTGCTCTCGATGATGGCCGACAACGTCGAGCAATACATTTCTCAATGTAGGTAGGTTCGGCTGGCGGCCCGGGTCCCTTGTCCTTGGCGAATGACTGCCGGGCACCTGGTGGGAAACGCCTGCCGGAGCGGCTTCGCCCCATGGTCCGGCTTGGTCTCGAGCCGTCTCGGAATAGCCCTGACGCAGTGGCGGCTTGCCGTCGCGTTCCTTCGTTAAGGAGTTGGTGCCACGCCAGAGATGTGGCAGGCATCTTTTTGCGCCGCCGCTCCTCTTCGCTGGTTTCACCCGGCTATGCCGACAAAGGCTTCGCGATCATGTCCAACCGCTCGAAAGCCCCACGACAAACGTAGAATGCACGCCCCGCCACCCTCGGCCAGACTGTCCCGTGGGCGCCGATGTCGCCGCCCCGTGCCAGGACAACGGAACGATATGAGAACCCTGAATTCACCAAACACTGCTCAGCCTGCAGCCGGTCCGGAAATTGGGCATGCCGTCGTCCTCATCACTGGTGTCCAGGCCGCCGGGAAGTCCACGGTTGCCCAAGCCCTGGCCGAGCGCACGGCCCGATCGGTGCACGTACGCGGCGACGTCTTCCGGCGGATGGTCGTCGGCGGCCGTGCCGAGATGACGCCCGATCCGTCCCCCGAAGCCCTGCAACAACTTCGGCTGCGGTACCGACTGGCCGCCGAAGTCAGCGACGCCTACTTCGACGCCGGCTTCACGGTGATCACTCAGGACGTCATACTCGGCGCGAGCCTCGCCGAGATGACTACCTTGATCCGCAGTCGACCCCTGCTGGTAGTGGTGCTTGCTCCCTCGGCGAGCACCACCGCAGCCCGCGAGGCCGCGCGAGGCAAGACCGCTTACGGCACCTGGGAGATCGACCAACTCGACGACAGTCTCCGACATCACACACCGCGCCTCGGACTGTGGCTCGATACCTCGGGCCAAACGCCCGCGGAAACCGTCGACGAAATCCTCACCCGCGGCCCGGCCGAGGCTTTGATCAAAGGTCCGGTCATCTGACCCGGCTTGTCAGCAGATGACGGACGGCACCACAACCTGGACGAGTGATGAGCTGAAGGCGGTCACCTCAGCGACTGACCTCGATCCGGCCTGGCTGCAGCTCCGAGCATTCACCAATGCGGCTGGCGAAGCCTCGGCTTGATCCAACTCAGATGGGTGCGGTTAGCTGCGCCGCTAGGGCTCTCCATCGAAAAGATCACAGTCGCGGGCCACCAGACCGGGATCGATGCACAATGGGTGTCCAAGCCATCCCATGAATTCGGAGGACTGCCGCGATGTGCGCCTCTTGCGGACCGGGCCAGACCCACATCGACGAGGCACCCACCGCGAGCCCGAAGATGTCCTCCCCCGCCCGATTCGCCGCGCTGCGCGACCGGAACTGCCGGAAGTACCTCGGCGGCAGCCTGCTCTCGATGTGCGCAGACAACGTCGAGCACGTGATTTCTGAATATAGGACAGTGGCTTTGCTCACGTCACGGGCGGCATGGGGGCATCGACGCTGGTCAGTGGGCCGGGTGGTCTTCCTGACGTCCGACTGCGGGGCGCTCTCGTCGGTTGGGCAGATGCAATCCGACATCGCCCCGGGCGGTGCCGCTCCTGTGCTGGGTACTGAGCCGTTGAGCGGGTGGCAGCGGTCCCGTTCGGGGTGATGTAGCCCTGGGTGTCCAACCGATGAGAGCGTCTGTTGAGCCCCAAAAACTCACGCCCGGCAGGTTGCCCAAATGCTCTCGTTGGAGGGCGCTCTTGATCTTGATCTTGATCTCCCTACCCTCTCTGATCACGCGGCCCTGCGTCGCCTATGACGGCTCCGCGCTCATTGCGGCTCCGCTCCTTTTGGGTGCAGCCAAGGTATGACCAAAAGGGGCAGTAGGATGATCTTGATGGGTGATTGTGAATGGTCAGGGGCGTTGTTGGGGCTGCAGTCGGGCGCGTAGATCGTCGCTGGTCCGCTCGACGACGCGGGCCGGGTGAATGTCGCCGTGGCGCAGGGCGGCGTAGTCGGTGTGGGCTCGACGGCTTCGGGGTAGGCCTCGGCTTTGGCATGTTCGGCGAGGGCGCGGTAGATGCTGGCCACGCTCGGGTTCTTCCCTTTGTCGATGGGCGCAGGGTGCGGGTTGCGCAGGTTCTGGCGGACATGGCCTACACGCATCCATCGACCCGTAGAGCGTTGTGTGCTCGGAAGATCAAAGCAACGATCCCGGAGAAGAGCGCGCGGCCTACCATCGAGCTGAAAGCGTGATCGCCTGCATCATCCTGCACCTCAGATGAAGATTCGCAGGACACTGAACTAGGTAATGACGCCACGGACATGGTCATGACGTCGTTGCATGGGCCGCGAGTGCGCGGGACGCTCACCGTTCTCACTCGGAGGACATCGGTCGCCGCCCCCAGGCGATAGCCGTAGCGAAAGTGAAGTCGAAGAACGTTGGATCAGTAAGCAACTGCAAAGTTTTGTCGACTGCCGCCAATTTCTCCGGGAGCAGGTCGGCAATCCGCTCTCGGAGCTGCGAGAGCGTCAACGACCAGCATAGGGCCGATGCGTTCTTGCCGCCGGTGGCAGGGACATGGATGGAGGCGCCCGAGCCAGTGAGGCCTCGCTGTATTAATGGTGAGGGGAACTTCCGCCCCCAGGTCGCGTCAGTACCGATTGAATCGGCGAGAATCTGTTCGACGGCCAGCATGTACTACAGCTGCGGATCTAGGAATTT
>JANNPJ010000142.1:0-2260 GCA_031400005.1 Kineosporiaceae bacterium
CCTGGACATCAACGGAAACCCGCTGCCCTCTGCCGGTAAGGTCAAGGACGCCAAAGCCTCGTGAGCGTGGGTCGTTCCGTTCGCACCGCCGATTCGTTCTTCCAGGATCTGGAGTACCAGCTCTGCGAGGAGCGCGGCCGGAACGGTGAACCCTCCCGTAGCGACTTTATGGCGATTGAGTTGCCACGCATTGAACGCGCATTCGCGACGCTGTTCGATTCTCTGCCGGAGCTGTTCAAAGGTCGCAGCGACTATCGGCAATCGATCATTCCTGGGGTGATCGTGCGAGCGATTGCGGTAACCGGCCAGCTCGCGCCGGACGGCGCAGTAGAGTTGGTCGAGGTGAATATCGATACTAGCTGGCTGGATCCAGCTGAGGATCCGGACGCCGACGACGAGGAATCCTAGCGAAACGTGTGTCGGCACCGAGGGATTGGACCGTCATTCGGGCCCCGTCAACTTCCAGTCGGTGCCCCGAATCTGCCGCGAGAGGATCGTCAACAGATCTGCTGGACGCATTCGGGTATGTCGCCGACCTCGGTGAGTAGGTCTGCAAGGGCCAGCCAGCAGACAACGTCGTCCGCGCTGCAGGGATCACCAGGGGGTGCGGATGCCCTGAGTAAGGATTTTGAGGCGGCGCCATGGGCGCGTGTCTTAGACGGCGACGTGACCGCCTCGATTTTCACTGTCAGCGATGAACTTTTCGATCCGGTCCTGTCCGGTGGGCCAGGTCATGCCTGCTTCCTTCCTGAATGGGTTCGCCGTCGGCCTGGAGGAGACGGACGAGGGGCCGGCTGATGATCTCGGTGTGGAATCCCTCGGTGCCCTCGTCCCACCAGGTGGGGGAGCGCAGCGTGATATTGACGTCGCGGGCGAGTCTCATGGTTGCCCGTTGGGCGGCATCGTCGAGGTCGTCGCGGTCGGGTGCGCCGATGACGAGGACGTCGATGTCGGCGGGTGCGCGACCGGGGTTGCCGGTATAACGGGCAGCCCAGGACCCGAAGATAAAAGCTTCGTGGATTCCGGGTAGGTCGCTCAGTTCTTCGGCCACGACCTGGCGGGGGCCGAAAGCGCGTCACGACACCAGCCTGTTCGGCCCGGGCGACCTCTCGTTGAGCGGTGGCCACTGATGCACCGGCTCGTTCGGCGCGCTCGGTGAGAGACCACTCGCGGTCGGGGCCCGAAGGATCCAGGTGAGCCGTTCAGCCTGCAGCCGGGAGCGGAACAGGGGATCGGGCGGTCATGCTTGCGTATCATGCAATCTATCTTTCATGATATGCAAGCAGCAGCCTATGACATCGTCGGCCAGTGCGCTCGGGGCAAGGTCGGGTGCAGGCTGATCTTGGCGAGCGTCCCGGTCACACGACGTCGTAGCGCGCGTCAACCCCGCGGTCCTCATCGAAACCGCGGATCTCGCGCCCAGCGGCCTCGTCGGCAGCGTTGACTCGATCACGGCACCGGGATCCTGATCCCCTGGCTTTCGTGCAAGCCCGGGTTCTACCGTTGGTCGGGTGTCAAGTGAGGTGATTCTCTCGTCCATCGTTACGCTGGTCGGAACCGTTGCCACGGTGGGCTTCGGGTTCCTGCAGTGGCAACGAACTCAGCACCGCAGGAGTCGCGAAGAGTTCCGGGCGCGCCGGATCGAGGCGCTGGGCCGGGTGTGGGATGGGCTGAATGAGTTGGAAGGGCAGGTGCGCGAGGGGGCCCGGCTTCGCGCCGTCGACGCTGGAGCGAAGCTCAGGGCGGACGTCGCACGGACCAACATGCTCTTGTTGGGCGCCGCGCCGTTCCTGGAGGAGGACGAATTGCGGTGGGCGAGCGATTGCATCCAAGAGATCGTCAGGATCGACACCTTGGTCAGAAGTTCCCCCCGGATCGAACCCGACGACGACTGGTGGGCCACCTCCACCCGGCTCCCTAGGCGGGCAACGGGGGCGGCCTCAGCCGCTCAACGGCTCCGGGATTCCTCCGATCACCTGGGCCAGCGGTACCAAGCCGTCGTCCGCGGCGAAAATCACTGATGATCCCTGGGGCGCAGAATTACGTGATCACGACAGACCTGGGAATTACGTGATCGCTGACACTCGGCATCGTCGATCACTTGAACGGCATCTGGGACATGCCCGGAGGGAGCGCCGGAGGGGGTTGGCCTGTCGTGGGTCAACGGCGCTGGTGGGTCCACTAGCCGGACAGGTAAATGGCGAGGCGGAGCCTCTACATCGGATCCGACGACTCAGACACGATGCAAGGCCGGGCCCGA
>JANNPJ010000801.1:0-3067 GCA_031400005.1 Kineosporiaceae bacterium
CCGCGCGTCATGGAGTTCACGGCTGCTGGCATCGAGGCGGTCGCCGTAGCCCAGAGCGTGGGGGAGCGGCCATCGGCGGCTTGGTGGGCTGTGACTCACGCGCCGCCGCGGCGGGGTGTCGGGTTGGTCAATGCTGCCCTGGCGGTCACGCGGATTTAGACCGTGGCTCTGCGGAAGCACCCGCACGCATAAGCCCGGTCAATCATTCGTCACTCGCTCGAAGGAAACATCTACCCATGAACCGTAATGCTGTGTTTCGTCATGTCTCCTTGATCGCCGCAACAGCCGTTGGCGCGGTGGTCCTGTCCGCATGCGGACAGTCCACAGACCCGGCCACCCCCGCCGATGGGATGGCGGGCATGAGCACATCCTCGTCCGCGGAAACGGCGGCGTCGACGTCCGCGGAAACGGCGGCGTCGAACGAAGCCGATGTCATGTTCGCGCAGATGATGATCCCGGATCACCAGATGATCGACGCGATGGGCAAACTGGCCGCGAAGAAGGCCACCACCGACGATCTCAAGGCCCTCGCACCCGAGCTCCGCGAAGGCCAGGCTGAGACGGTCAGCAAGCTGCAGAGAATGCTTAAAGACTGGGGCAAGCCCGTTTCTGCCGATATGACTGGGATGGACATGCCCGGCGTCATGACGGATGCGGACATGAGCATGTTGGAGTCGATGAAGGGCATGGACTTCGACATGATGTTCGCCCAGATGATGGTCAAACATCACGAGGCTTCGATCAAGATGGCCCGCGACGAGCAGGCCAACGGTGCCAACACCGAAGCAAAGGCCATGGCCGCCGAGATGCTGACCCAGCTACAGGCACAGCTAGAGAAGCTAACGGATATCGCCCAGATGTGATCTCTGTCGGGCCGGCAGATGGCGAAAGCGATCTGCCGGCCCGGGCTCGACGTCGTCCTCGATCGTCCCTCCCACGTGAGGCTTGCTCCGTGAACCTGCCATCGGCCCTGTCGCCATCCACGCCCTGGTCCCTGCGGCTCCAGTCACGCCGGGACCTCCTCCGCACTGGCCTGACCCTCACCGCGGCTGGCGCCCTGGCCGCCTGCACCAGCGAACCGAGGTCCTCCCAGATCAGTTTCGTCACCCCGAACGGACCCGAAGTACAGAACGCGGAGCTCCGGCGTAAACCCGGCACGGTCCGCGAATTCCCGCTGACCGCACGGCCCAGCATCCTCGATCTTGGCGGGCGCACTGTAAACACCTGGACGTACGGCAGCAAGCTCCCCGGCACCCTCATCCGCGTCACGGCCGGTGAGGTAATCCGCGCCACCCTGCAGAACCAACTCCCAGAACCCACCACCGTCCACTGGCACGGACTGGCCCTGCGCAACGACGCAGACGGCGTGCCCGATGTCACCCAACCGAGCGTGCCGGCCGGCGGTCAACGAACGTACGAGTTCACCGCCCAGCACCCCGGCACGTATTGGTTCCACCCACACCACGGCCCGCAACTGGATCGCGGCCTGTACGCACCGCTGATCGTCGAGGACCCCCAGGAACCGCTGACCTACGACGACGAGTGGGTCGTCGTGCTCGATGACTGGCTTGACGGCGTTACGGGTACTCCGGACGAAGTATTGGCCGAACTCAAGCGTGGCATGGGCAGCAACTCCACCGCCGGAGCGAGCGAGATGCCGGGGATGGATATGGGCGGCCACGACATGGGCGGCGGCATGTCAATGGGAAAGCACCTCCTGATGGGGGCCACCAGCGAGTTGCTTGGCGGTGATGCCGGTGACGTGAAGTACCCACACTTCCTGATTAACGGTCGCCTGGCCACCGCGCCAGTGACGTATCGCGGCAAGCCCGGCACCCGGCTGCGGTTACGCATCATCAACGCCGGCGGCGACACCGCCTTCCGTCTGGCGCTGGGCGGGCACCAGATGACGGTGACTCACACCGATGGCTTTCCCGTGCAGCCGGTCACGGTCGATGCCCTACTGATCGGTATGGGCGAACGCTACGACGTACTGGTGACCCTCGCCGATGGGCTGTTCCCACTCGTTGCGCTTGCCGAGGGCAAGAACGCCACCGCGCTGGCACTGATCCGCACGGGAGCCGGGCGTGCCCCAAGACCCGACGTGCGTGCTCGTGAGCTCGACGGCCGGGTGGCCACCTACGCCGACCTCATACCTGCCGACGGCGTGCGCCTGGCGGATCGGAAACCGGACCGGACTATCAGGTTCGAGCTCACCGGTGGCATGCAAAGGTACAACTGGGCCATCAACGGCAAGGCCTTCACACCGGACACGATCGCACCGATCCGATCGGGGGAACGGGTCCAGGTCGACTACGTCAACACCACCGAGATGTGGCACCCCATACACCTTCACGGGCACACTTTCGCCCTCACCAGCACCGGAGTGCGCAAGGACACCGCCATCGTGCTCCCCAAACAGACCCTGTCAACGGTGTTCGATGCCGACAATCCCGGAATATGGATGCTCCACTGCCACAACATCTACCACGCCGAAGCCGGGATGATGACCTTGCTCGGCTACGAAAAGTGAACCCCGGTGGCACTTCCAGTGCCGTTCCGGAGAAATGTAAATACCTGCACCATCGTGGTTGCAGCCGGGAGGTCGCGCCCGTTGGACAACCGAGACATATGACGTACTCGCGACTGTGAACGGCTCGCTGCCCGCCTTCCAGCGATCGGCTGGGCGCAGCACGCTAGCCCGTGTTATCGCGTCAAGTTCGGCGGCAGTGTTCGCTGCATGAGGCCAAGTCCGAGGAGTTCTGGTGAATGCCGTGCCGTCGCTGACGTCGTCGACCCTTGCCCGCTCTAGTGCCGTGATGGCGCTGGGCACCCTGGTCTCTCGCGTCCTGGGGATGGCCAGGGCGCTCCTGCTGGCCTGGGCTCTCGGCCTGCTCGCCTTGTCGGCCAATGCCTTCGCCACCGCCAACTCGGCGCAGATCTTCTTTACCGGTGCGGTTGCGGCGTTGCGGGCCCGGACCCTGGACATGATGGTCCTGGTGGCGGTGGCCGTCGGGGCCGGCTGGCTGTACTCGATCGGGGTAACCCTGACCGGTGGCGGTGAGGT
>JANNPJ010000230.1:0-3387 GCA_031400005.1 Kineosporiaceae bacterium
GATGAAGGCGTGCATTCTGCGCAGGTACTCGGGGTCGTTGCCGCCACCGTGCTTGTCCTCCCGCTCCCACATCCCCCATTCCGGCAAGGACATCGGCTTGCCCTTGGAGCGAGCGAAGCCCGACCAGAACTTCAACCCTCGAGCCCCGCCATAGATCGACTTCTCCCAGGCGTTCGTCTGGCGCTCGCTGCGGCACGAGTCGTCGCAGTCGTCCGGGTAGGGATAGGTGTGGAACGCCCAACCCACGTCGTACGCGTCGATCCCGATGAAGTCCACGACGTCGTTGCCGGGGTAGTAGTTGACGGCGTCGAACGGGCCATCGCCGTTGTTGGGGTTCCAGTCGAACTGGAACTTCTGGCCCGGTTGCTCACGCATCGTGGTCACCACCTGCCGCCAGTAGTCGATGAAGGCCTGCGAGTTGTGGGTCGCCCAGCGCGAGCCCTCCAAGTTGAACTCCCACCCGAGCCGGATGATGGCGTCGGCCTGCTCGCCCTCCACCAGACGGCGAGCCAGCTCCTGGAAGTACGGGTTGTATTCGCCGGTCGCGCCGCGCTCCATGGTGTCTTCCGGGTTCTCCGGCAACATCCCGATCGAGTAGATCGGGCGGTACTTGCTGCCCTTCCACCTGTCGATCGTTTCTTGCGGCTGGGAGATCCGCTGCCAGTCGGCTCGACTGGGGAAGTCCACCACCAGGTCGACCTCACGACCCAGCCACGCCTCGTAACCCCGGACTCCCTCGGGGTCGGACCCGAAGAAGACTCCTGTCTGGGTAGTCACCGCGGGACGGGTGTCGGCCACATCGGCCCACGGGTCCTCGTCGTCCGACGACGTGACATACACAACGGCCGCCACCGCCAGCACAATCACCAGCCCGGCCGCTATCGCCCACCAGAACCACCGGGGGCGTCGGGGGGACTGCCCGACAGCAGGCTTACTGTCCACCGCTACGCCCGCCATGATTCGCTCGATCCTTTCCACGCCGAATACGTCACGAAGCCCAGTATCCCGGGCTACCACCGTGGTGCGAACTGTAGGCAGCTCACCCTGAGTGCCCGCTGAGCAGTGAGGCCAGAACAACTTGCAGGCGCCGGTAGGTCACTGGTCTGATGACCTCGTGTCTTTACTTCGGAAGGTGTCCAGTCAAGTTCCGGCGCCGGTACTGCGCGTCGCGGTCCACCGCGACCTCTACCTCCCTCCGAAACTGCGTCGCGATCATCGGCCGATCGCCTTGGTGTACGGAAACTGCCAAGCCGAAGCGCTGCGACGGATCCTGGCCACCCACCCGACTTTCGCCGATCAGTACCGGCTGCTGCGTGTCCCCGGCGTCCACGAGATCACTGACCGGGAGCTGACTCTGCTGGAGAGCCAGCTCTCGGAAGTGGAGTTGCTGATTAGCCAGCAAATCCAGCCGGGCTACCGGAACATGGCCCTGGGCACCGAACAACTCGCCGAACGGCTCCCGAGCACGGCTCGGGTGCTGCGCTACCCGGTCGCCTACTTCGAGGGGCTGTATCCCTTCCAGGTCTATGTGAACCGGGGAAAGAGCCCGATTTCCGCGTCGGCGCCGCTCACCGACTATCACGATCTGCGGACGCTCTACGCGGCGAGCAAGGGCTGGGACGTCACCACCACGCTGCGCCGGCTGGACGAACACGAGATCGACCCGACCTGGGTGCGGGAAAATGCCGAACGCTCGCTGGCCAAGCTGGCCGGCCGGGAGGCCGGGTTCACCGCGACGCTGGCCCCATTGATCCGGCAGCATCTGACGTCGAGCTTCAGAACCGTGAATCACCCGGCGAACCGGCTCGTGACCGAGGTAGCCCGGCAGCTCCTGAGCCACCTCGGTTACCCGGATGCAGGTCGGGTGCTGGAGTCCTATCAGGCGTACCTGGACCACATGCAGGCACCTCGCGAGCCGCAGATCGTCCGAGCACTGGGTGGCGAGCCGGACGCGAACGAGCGCGGCGACTGGGTGACGTCGGCCGGCACGTTCGGCCGCACCGAGGTGGTCACAGCGCATCTGGCCTTGTACTCCGCCGACCCCGAACTGCTGGCTGACGGCCTGCGCAAGCACGCCGCGCGGCTGCCCACCCTGGAGGCCTGGTGGGGGTAGGTGCGCTCAACTGCTGAGCGCACCTACCCCCAACCACCTACCGAGCGCTCACACCTCAGGCTGCTCAGCCCACCGGCGCGGGTCGGCGTCCGCCTTGAGGAAGAAGATCCACCCGAGGACGACGCCAACCGCCTGGGCAATGAACAGGCCGTAGGCGGCCTCGACGACCCCCCACTGCCAGGCCCCACCCACGCCCAGCACCAGCATGAAGGGCGCCTGGATACTGGTCAGCCGGAGCATCAGGTCGGTCCGGCTCAGTGCGACAAGCGAGTTGGTTGCACCCAGCACCAGCGCCACCGTCACCAGCAGCAACCCGCAGGGCAGCATCAGCCGATCAGCGCCCTCCCAGTTCTTTTTGAGGATCATCTCGCCCAGCGAGTCCGGAATCAGCACCAGGATGGCGACCCAGACCGCGGCGACGCCGGACAGGGCCAGCCCACCGAAGAGAGCCGGGCGCAGCAGCCGATCCCCGGCCACCGCGGCCCGAGACAGCACCGGCAGGACGAACGCGTTGAACCCGGCGAACACCAGGTTCAGTGGGCCGAGCAGGACCTGCGCCGAGCGCATCGCCGCCGCCGCGGCCAGTCCGAGGAGGCCGCCAATGGCGTAGGTGACGACGTTGATCGCCCCCATGTTGAGCGTGAACCCGAGGCCGAGCTGGACACTCATGTCCCGGGTTTCGCGCAGCCAGGAGAACGTCGCCCGGGGGGCCGGCGCGATGCCGGTCTGCAGGTACCCGACCAGGGCGGCGACCAGAGCGGACATCCCCCAGGCCATGGTGATCAGGAACATCGACCTGTTCTCGCCGGTCAACAAGATCGCGAGCAGGGTGAATTGCAGCACGGCCCACACCGCGTCGTTGACCGCCGCCGCCGCCGGCCGGCCGGCCGCGAAGAACATGTGCCGCCAGGTGTCCGCGAGCATCAGGCCAGGCATCGAGATGGCCAGCGCAGCGAACGCGGCCCCGGTCTGGCCACCGAGCACGGGGACGACGATCAGGCAGGGCACCGCGGCCAGGAGACCGAGGGAGAGCGCCGCACCGGTGCCATGCGCCGTGCCGCGGCGGCGCTCGGCGTCGTTCACGGCACTGAACTTGACGACGTACGGCTCCCCGACGATGCACCGAACGAGCCCGACGGCGAAGGTGAAGGTAACAAAGGCCAGCGCGAAGGCGCCGAAGTCGTCCTCGCTTACGCTACGGGCTATCAGGAGCGACAAGCCGACGTTGGTCAGGCTGGAGATCGCCTGATCGGCGAAGGTCCAGAACATCCGGC
>JANNPJ010000235.1:0-4533 GCA_031400005.1 Kineosporiaceae bacterium
CGACGGCTTCATCACCGCTGCCCACCAGGCGGTGAGCGAGATGGAAGGCCGGGCCCATGCCGCCCGCAGCGGGGTATAGCTGCCCGAAAAGTCAGTTTGGGGGCGTTGGTCCCTTGTCGCTCACCCGTGTCCCGTGAATCCTGGAGACGGAAGCCGAGACGGAGACCGGCATTGCGTCGTCCGAACCGACGCTGTCGGCGTGACAGGAGAAGTCAGATGACTGACTCGACTGACCGAACTGACCGAACTGGCGGACCTGACGGACCTGACGGACCTGACGGGGCTGACCGAACCTCATATCCGCTCCGGGTGCGTGGCCAGATCACCGAGCCGTTGAGTCGCTGGCTCTGGTTGGTGAAGTGGCTCCTGGTGATCCCGCACCTGATCGTGCTGATCTTCCTCTGGACCGCGTACCTCGTCGTCACCGTGATTGCCTTCTTCGCGATCCTGATCACCGGCCGATATCCGCCGGCGTTGTTCGGTTTCAACCGGGGCGTACTGCGCTGGAGTTGGCGGGTGGGCTTCTACAGCTATTCCGCGCTGGGAACGGACCGCTATCCGCCGTTCACTCTTGCTGCGGTACCTGACTATCCGGCAACGCTGGAGCTCGACTACCCGGCACAACTTTCCCGCGGGCTGGTGCTGGTGAAGTGGTGGTTGCTGGCACTGCCGCACTACCTGATTCTGGCGGCCTTCGGTGGTACCGCCGTCCTTAGCTGGGACGATACCGACCACGCCCTCGGGGTCCTCGCCGTGGTGGTACTTATCGTCGGCGTAGCACTGCTTTTCACCGGTCGCTATCCGCGCGGGTTGTTCGATCTTGCGATGGGCGTGAATCGCTGGTCCCTGCGGGTCACGGCATACGCCAGCCTGATGACGGATGTCTACCCACCGTTTCGCCTGGACCAGGGCGGGCAGGAGCGGGGAACGTCCGCGCCAAGCGATCCGAAACCGTCGGCTGCGACCGCACTCACCCCCGGTGGCTCGTCCGCGGGGAGAATCGTTGCACTAATGGCCGGCGTCCTGCTCAGCCTGCTTGGATTGGCCCTGGCTGCGGCCGGTGGCGCCGGGTTGTGGCTGAATTCCCAGCGCGACGGAGCAGGGTTCCTCAGCACACCGACTCGGTCCATCTCCAGTTCAGCGGCGGCGGTGACGATCGAGGACGTGGACCTGGACATCGACCGCAGTACCCGTTTCTTCCTGTCGTCGGAGGATCTAGGCCAGGTACGGGTTCGCGTCACGACCGACGCCGCCGCTCCGGTCTTCGTCGGGATCGCGCCGCAGGCGGACGTTGACCGCTGGCTAGCCGGTCGCGCCCACGATGAGATCACCGGCATCGACAACAGCGATCTGAGGTATCAGCGCCGATCCGGTGGTTCCGGTGTGAGTCCGCCCAGCGAGCAACGGTTCTGGAGTGTGTCTGCGAGCGGCACCGGGACGCAGGAATTGCAGTGGCGGGTGACGTCGGGCACCTGGTCGATTGTGACCGCTCGGCCGGATGGCGCCACTGGCCTGAACGTTCAAGCGTCGGTAGCCGCGAAGATCCCGTCCCTGGCCACGATTGCCACCGGCCTGCTGCTTGGCGGCCTGGTCCTGTTCCTGATCGGCGCCGCGCTCATCGCCTGGGGCGCGATCGGCCTCGGCCGGCACCCGAACCGGGTTGGTCCGCAGCCCACACCGTCGTCCATTCCGCCGTCCACCGGGAGTTGATCGGCTGCACTGTTGACTCAATCGGGTGGGCCGACCTGCCGATGAGAGAGGATGTCGATGTATGGCTTGTCTGTGTTGGGTGCCCGGACGGCCTGTGCTGGGTTGGGATTGGTCGGCGTTGGGGTGATTCTCGGGGCGGCCTCGGCCCGGGCCCGATTCAGCGCCCAGGTCCGGGACAGGACTTCGGACCTGGAAAAGGCGAATGCGCAGGCGGTGCGGCACGCCGAACTGCTGCGGGCGATCCTGGACAGCAGCAGCGACGGGATCGCCGTGGTCGACGAGCACGGCGAGTCGCTGCTCCACAACCCGGCGGCCAAGGACATCCTCGGGGCCCTGGACGACAGTGGGACAGAACGATGGCAGGCGCATTACGGCATCTATCACCCGGACGGCAAGACCCCTTTCGACTCCGACGAACTGCCGTTGGTGCGGGCTCTGGCCGGTCGGGCCAGCGAGCAGGTCATGATGCTGATCCGCAACGACTCCAACCCGGCCGGGTCGGTCATCTCGGTGTGTGCCCAACCGCTGGTCGACCCGAATGGGCAGCACGGGGCAGTGGCGGTCTTTCACGACGTCACCGCACTGCGTCAGCGTGAAGCCGATCTCATCTCGTTCGCCGGAGTCGTCGCTCATGACCTGAAATCCCCGCTTACCGCGATCATGGGCTTCGCCGAGGTTGCGCGTGACAAGGTCGCAGACCTGTCGCCGGCCGCGTTCTCCCAGCTCGGGCGGGTGCTGACGAACGGTCGACGGATGGAGCAGCTGATCGATGATCTGCTCAGCTACGTCTCTTCGCGCGACAGCGCGATCGACGCGGTAGACCTCGACCTGAAGACCATGGTGGACGCCGTCGTCGCCGACCGCTTCACCGCCGTCGATCTGGTGCCGGACGCACCGGCGCCACAGGCTCACATCGGGCCGCTCGCCGCGGTGCACGCCGACCCCGCCATGATCCGGCGATTGCTGGACAACCTCGTCGGCAACGCCCTGAAGTACACCCCGCCGGGCCACCCCGCACGTCTCGACATCTCTACCACCCCAGCCGGCTCCGGCTGGGTCCGAGTGGAGATCGCCGACCGTGGCATCGGCATCCCCGCGGGCCAACACCGCGCCATCTTCGAGGACTTCCACCGCGCTCATCTGCGGGCCGACTACGCCGGTACGGGCCTGGGGCTGGCCATCTGCGATCGCATCATCACCCGTCACGGCGGGCGTATCGGCGTCCAGGACAACCCCGGCGGAGGGGCGCGTTTCTGGTTCACGCTCCCTTCCGCCGAGGCCCAAACGCCGCCCATGGATCACTCGAAGGGCGCGAAGACCGCTTCCGTGCAGGCGAATTCACGTCTCAGCTGAAGGCGCCTGCATTGTCCCTGAGGAACTCGGCGATGGAACGCGGCTCGCGCCCGGTCAGCACCTTGACGACGTCCTGTACTTGGGTCTGAGTTCCCTGCCGCAGCAGGCGGAACTGGGTGACGACGTTCGTTGCGAACCACTCCGGCACGCCATTGCCGACCATGTGTTCGACCGCGGCGCCGTCGGGGATTGCCACGAAGCCGATCCGTCGTCCGATGATGGTGGACAGGTGCTCGGCTACCTCGTCGGAGGTGACCGCTTCCGGGCCGGTCAGCTGATAGGCCCGCCCGTCGTGACCATCGCCGGTGAGTACCTCGACAGCAAACTGCGCCACATCGCGGGTCAATCATGGCGACCTTGGCCCCCGCTCCGGGGAGCATGAAGGCGTCGGCTTCCTTGACGGTTGGTGCTCCGGCGAGCAGGTTCGACATCTTGAAAGCCGGTTGAAGTACAACCGACGGGACGCCGGCGCCGCGCAGATGTGCCTCGATGCGGCCGTGCGCGTCGAAGAAGGCTACGGGTGAACCGATTTCGGCTCCCAACGCGGACAGCTTGACGATCCGGCGGACGCCGGCCGCAGCTGCGGCATCCACCATGGCCGTCTCCCAGGCCACTTGGGACGGATGGTTGGCGCAGGTGAGGAACAGGTGCTCAACCCCGTCCAGCGCGGCAGGCAAGGAGTCCGGGTTGCCGTAGTCGCCGATTGCCACCTCGACGTCCTGGCCTTGAAGGCCAGTTGCCTTGGTCTGATCTCGGACGAAAGCGCGCGGTTTCACGCCTTTTTCAGTAAGCGTGCGGATCACATGGCTGCCTACTGTGCCGGTCGCGCCGGTTACCAGCGTGGTCATCGGGTGCCTCCACTTGGTGGGATGTTGGGGTTGAGCTGGAAGAGATTTGTCGGGTCGAAGCGGTCTTTCAGGGCGACCAGCCGGGGGAGGCGATCGCCAAATGCGGCCTGAACACCGGTGAAGCCTTCATCGGAGAGGAAGGTCGCGTATTGCCGGCCGGCGCTGTGGGTACGCAGTTGCTCCCAGCCCTCGTGCACCCAGGCCTGGTGCCGCTCGGGGGCTGGATCGCTGGGTGGCCAGTTCGCGATCACCCTGAGTTCAAAGCCGGCTTCGCGGGCGCCGATGGCGGTGGCGTCCGGAGCGACGCGGCTGACCGCACCACCGATCATCCACCCGTTGAGCAGTGACAACGGCGAGGTGATCGACTGAACGAGGCCGACCATGGTCTCGATCACGCCATCGGAGAGCTCAGGCAGTCGGTGCGAGCGCCAGTACGAGTGGTTGCCGCGCGCTGCGGCACCATCGAGCAGGGATTGCACGGCGCGGTACGGAACCGGCCGGATCAGGTCACCGATCGGGGTACCGACGGCTCGCAGCGGGGCGATCGCCCGCATTCCCTCGGCGAGGTCCCCGACCCAGGTGACGACGAACCCGAGTACCGGGGTGCCGTACCGCTCGGGCG
>JANNPJ010000254.1:0-20388 GCA_031400005.1 Kineosporiaceae bacterium
TGATCACCGGAGGATTGCGGCGCCTTTGAATTGACCAACAGGGTCGATCAGGCGCGATTGCAGGCTCAGCCGTGGGCTAAAAGCCGATCGGCAGGCCGGCGTAGTTCTCCGCCAGTCCTCGCGCGGCCACTTCGCTGCCGCAGACCCAGCGCAACTGGGACAGCTGCAGCTGGGCATCGAACGGATCACCGGAGGTGTGCAGCATGGTGGTCATCCACCAGGAGAAGTGCGTGCAGCGCCAGACTCTCCGTAAGGCGTTGTCCGAGTAGGCATCGGCCAGGCTGGCGTCCTTCTTCCGCAGCAGGGCCACCAGCGCGGGAGCCAGCAGTCCGATATCGGCGACCGCCAGGTTCAGCCCCTTGGCGCCGGTCGGCGGCACGATGTGCGCAGCATCACCGGCCAGGAACAGTCGACCGTGACGCATCGGCTGGGTCACGAAACTGCGCATCGGCAGCACGCTTTTGTCGGTGATCGGCCCGGGGGTCAGCTCCCAGCCGTCCTGCCCGTGGCCGAGCCGAGCGGCGAGCTGGGTCCAGATTCGATCGTCCGACCAGTCGGCGATGTCGGTTCCCGGTTCGACCTGGAGATAGAGCCGGCTCACGGTTGCCGATCGCATCGAGTGCAGGGCAAACCCATCCGGGTGCCAGGCATAGATCAGCTCATCTGTGGACGGTGCGACGTCGGCCAGGATCCCGAGCCAGGAGTACGGATAGGTGCGTTCCCAGGTCTGCTTGACCCGGTCCGGAATGGCGGACCGAGTCGGCCCGAAAGACCCGTCGCAACCGACCACGACATCCGCATCCAGCCGGACGTCATTGCCCGTCGAATCGACGAAAGTAACATAAGGGTGCGATGTTTCGATGTCATGGACGGCGGTTTCGGTGACTTCGTAGATCAGCTCCTGGCCGGCGGCGTCCCGGGCCAGGCCCAGATCCTTCGTCACCTCGGTCTGGCCGTACACCCAGACGCTGCGACCGGCGAGGTTGACGAAGTCGAGGTGGTGTCGCTCACCGGGCCACTGCAGATAGATCCCACGGTGCTCGTCACCTTGAGCATGCAGTCGCTCGCCGAGACCGACGGAATCCAGCAGGTCGACGGTCGAACTCTCCAGGATTCCGGCCCGGATCCGGGCCTCGACATACTCCCGGGATCGGGTCTCGACAACGACCGATTCCACTCCGTCCTGAGCCAACAGATGGGACAGCAACAGTCCTGCCGGGCCAGCGCCGATGATGGCGACCTCAGTACGCATATTCCCGAGTCAACTCCGGATGTTGGCTTTGGGCCACCGCTACCTTCCGCTCAGCAGAAGGTAGCTATCGAAAGGAACTGCTACTGAGCTGGCTACTGTACGGAACCCAGGGCCGATTCCGGCAGACTTCGGCTTATCCCCTGAGCGGCCACCTGCAGCGCGGAGACCAGCCTCGGACGATCCCGGCGCAGATTCGGAACGACAATGCCGAGCGCGGCGACCACGACACCGGTTCGATCGCGGATCGGGACCGCGACGGAGCAGGCGCCCAGGCTCATCTCCTCGCTGGTCTGTGCGAAGCCCTCGCGGATCACCCGGCTGAGCTGGCGGCCAAGCAGGCCCGGCTGGGTGATGGTGTGTGAGGTGATCCGGGTCAGGCGGGCGAACACCGCCAGTCGCACCGGCTCCGGGGCATAGGCCAGCAGCACCTTGCCGACGCCTGTCGCGTGCATCGGCAGCCGGGAGCCGAGCTGACTGACCACCGGGACGGAGGCGTGTCCGGCCAACCGGTCGACATAGAGCACCTCGGTACCGTCCCGGACGGCGAGATGCACGGTCGCCAGGGTGGCTCCGTAGAGGTCGTGGAGGAAGGGCGAGGCCGCTTCGCGCAACCCGCTCTGGACCGGACAGAGCAGGCCAAGATCCCAAATCCGTCGTCCGACGACGTATTTTCCGTCCGCCTGCCGGTCGAGCGCCCCCCAGGCCGCCAGTTCGGCGACCACTCGGTGGGCCGTCGTCAGGGACAACCCGCAGCGCCGGGCGAGCTCACTGAGGCTCAGCTCGCGGTGGCTCGGATCGAAGGCGTCCAGGATCGCCAGCACCCGGGACGTCGCCGTCGCGCCCGCTTGGGCAGTGTTACCAGCCATCCTCACCCTTTCGCTCAGCGGAAGCTTACTCTCGCCGCTGGCGGATCCAGTGCCTACCGTCGAGTTGTGACCACCATGGACCAGCCGACCGGCCAAGCCAGCCGGGGACCGAGCAGCCCGCAGGCGATCAGCCAGGAAGTGCTCAGCCAAGAAGCGATCAGCGTCGAGATCGCCGCGCTGCATGAGAAGGCCGCCGGACAACGGCAAAACCACAGCGAACCGAACCCGGAACCGACGCTGCTCGACTTCCCCCCGTACCGCAGCAGCCTGCTGCGGCATCCGACCAAGGCCCTGCACCCGGCGGACCCGGAATCGGTCGAACTTCTGGCACCGGTGTTTGGTCATCAGGACGTCGGCGCGCTGGAGTCGGATCTGACCATCCAGCACCGCGGCGAGCCGATCGGCGAGCGCATCGTGGTCACTGGCCGGGTGGTGGACAGTTCCGGCCGCCCGGTTGCCGGGCAACTGGTCGAGATCTGGCAGGCCAACGCCGCCGGCCGGTACATCCACCAGCGAGATCAGCACCCGGCTCCGCTGGATCCGAATTTCACCGGCGTCGGACGGTGCCTGACCACGGCCGACGGCACCTACGAGTTCACCACGATCAAACCCGGGCCGTATCCGTGGCGGAACCACGTCAACGCCTGGCGCCCGGCGCATATCCATTTCTCGCTGTTTGGAACGGATTTCACCCAGCGACTGGTGACCCAAATGTACTTTCCCGGTGATCCGCTGTTTTCCCTGGACCCGATCTACCAGTCGATCCCCGACCCGGCGGACCGTGAACGCCTGCTGGCCACTTACGATCACACCGTGACGAGACCGGAGACGAGCACCGGTTACCGCTGGGACATCGTGCTCGGCGGCTCGCGGGCGACCTGGCTCGAACCTGAGGACGTGCAGTGAGCATCAATCTGGCACCCACGCCCGGTCAGACCGTTGGCCCGTTCTACGGGTATGCCCTGCCGTTTCCCGGTGGCGACCTGCTCGTGCCGCAGCATCACCCGGATGCCGTCCGGCTCCATGGCACGGTCCTGGACGGTGACGGCCGGCCGGTGCCGGACGCCCTGCTGGAGATCTGGCAGGGCGATGGCGACGGTCGGCCGGTGCAGCGTCCCGGCTCACTGCACCGCGATGGCTATACCTTCACCGGCTGGGGCCGGACCGCGACCGACGTGGTCGGACACTACCAATTCAGCACCCTGGTGCCGGGCCGGTCTGGGTCTGGGTCTGACACCGACCGGGTCGGGCCACCGTTCATCGCGATGACGGTCTTCGCCCGCGGGTTGATGCACCGCCTGCACACCCGGATCTACCTGCCCGATATGTCCGAGCAGTCCAACCAGCCTGGCACCGAGAGCCTGGAAGACGACCCGTTCTTGCTCTCGGTACCGGCCGAGCGCCGAGCCACCCTGATCGCGCAACGGGACGGCGACTCGTCGCTACGCTTCGACGTCCACCTGCAGGGACCGCAGGAGACCGTGTTCCTCACCTTTACCTCACCAGCCTCGGCATCGGCGGTGAACCGGACGCGATGACGGGCGATCTCTTCTGGCCCGGCGATGAGCGGGCCGGTGACTTGTTCGGCGCGGGACGGTTCCTTGCTGCCCTGACCAGTGTCGAGGAGGCCTGGCTGAATTCGCTGGTTTCGGTAGGAATCGCGCCGCCGGAAGCGGCCGCCGAACTGCAGGGCCTGATCAGCCCGGCCGACGTCGAGCCGATCGCCCATGCCGCCGAGGCCGGGGGCAACCCGGTCATCCCGCTGGTTGCCGTCCTGCGAGACCGGCTCGGCAACCGGAATCCGACCGCCGCAACGTGGCTGCATCAGGGCCTCACCAGTCAAGACGTCGTCGACACCGCCCTGGTCCGGTGCTCGTTCGACGTCCTGGACCGGCTCCGGAGAGAATTCACTGGGCAGGTCGGCTCGCTGCGAGCGCTCAGTGACACGCATCGCGGCACCCTGATGGCCGGGCGTACCCTCAGCCAGTTCGCGGTGCCGATCACCTTCGGGCTGAAGGCCGCCGGGTGGCTGCAGGGCATTCTGGACGCCGCCGAGGCGGCCAGGGACATCCGTCTCGGACTGCGCAGCCAGTTCGGTGGCGCAGCCGGAACGCTTGCTGCGACAGTGGAACTGGTCGACCGGGCGGAGCGAGCCGACCGCAAGCACCAGGCCGACCGACAGTCCCCGGCCGACCGAAGGCACCAGGGCTACCAGAGGTACCCGGCGGATCGGGTCCGGCTGTCGGATCCCGCCCGCCGGGCCGAGAACGTCGTCGCCGAGGCGTCTCGGCGACTCGGACTGGCGACGTCGCCGCCGTGGCATACCTCCCGAGCACCGCTCACCCGGATCGGCGATGCCCTGGTCGGATGCAACGACGCCTGGGGCCGCCTGGCCACCGACGTGATCACGCTCAGCCGTCCGGAGATCGCCGAGCTGGCGGAGCCGGCCGGTGCCGGGCGAGGGACGTCGTCCACCATGCCGCAGAAGCGCAATCCGGTGCTGTCCGTGCTGATCCGCCGCTGCGCGCTGACCGCACCGATGCTCGGTGCGCAGTTGCACCTGGCCGCCGCGGACGCCGGTGATGAGCGCCCGGCGGGGGCCTGGCACACCGAGTGGGCGACGTTGCGAACGCTCGCCCGGGCCACCGTGGTGGCCGCGAGTCAGAGCACCGAACTCCTCCTCGGCCTGCAGGTCGATCCGTTGCGGATGTTCGCCACCCTGGAGGCGGCCTCCCCCGGAATCCTCGCCGAACGCCTGAAACCTGGACCCGTCGGTCTGACCGACCCGAGCACCGCTGGAGATCCGCACAGTCCCACCGACACCGACCGACTGGACCCTCGCGGCTACCTTGGGACAAGCGAGTTGACGATCGATGCCACACTCGCCCGTGCCGAGAAGTTTCTGCTCCTGGAGGGTTAATGACCGCACCGCCGGAAGTCACCGGTGTGCAGTTCAACGCCGCGGACATCGGCCCGTCCGGTCCCGGCAAACCGCTGCTCGTGCTTGGTCCCTCGCTGGGCACCTCGACGCTCACCCTGTGGGGTAGCTGTGCCGGGCTGCTGACCGAGCGATTCCACGTCATCGGCTGGGACTTGCCCGGGCACGGTGGTAGCCCGGCCGCGAAGCAGTCGTTCGACATCCCGGGGCTCGCGTCGTCCGTGCTCGCACTCGTGGAAAGCGTGCTGAGCGATCGAGGTGAGCGCGGCGGGACGTTCGTGTACGCCGGGGACTCGGTGGGTGGGGCGGTCGGCCTGCAGCTCCTCCTGGACCATCCCGGGCGGATCAGGGCCGCCGCGGTGATCTGCTCCGGTGCCCAGATCGGCACCCCGGAATCGTGGGCGAGCCGGGCCGAGACGGTTCGGGCTTCCGGAACGCCGAGCATGGTCACCGGATCGGCGGCCCGCTGGTTCGCCGCGGGGTTTGTCGAACGTCGATTGTCCGTGGCCTCGGCCCTGCTGCAGGCCCTGCAGGACACAGAGCGGTTCAGCTACGCCTGGGTCTGTGAAGCACTGGCGATGTTCGACGTCCGTGACCGGCTGGGAGAGATCACTGCCCCGGTGCTCGCTGTGGCTGGTTCGGACGACGTTGTCACCCCACCGCAGTACTCCGAGGAGATCGCCACCCGGGTGGTCAACGGCCGGATGGCCGTGATCAAAGGTGTCGCTCATCTGGCTCCGGCCGAGAATCCGGCCGAGATCGCCGGCCTGCTGGCAGACCTGGTGGAAGAAGCCGAACAGGCGGAACAGGTAGCGCGGGCGGGTCTCGAAGAGTACGAGACGAAGGGTTTTGAGGGGACGGGATTCGAGGGCACGGGTTTCGACAGGGCGGATTTCGACGCGGCAAACTTTGACGGGGCTCGTTTCGTCGGGACGGAATTTGCCGGGACGGAGTTCGCCGGGGCCGATTTTGACGGGGGGGAGGAGTTCGACACCACCGGGTACGAAACGGCGGCCTCGTTCCGGACCCTGAAACAGGTTCACGATGACGGGATGCAGGTGCGTCGGGACGTCCTCGGTGACGCCCATGTTGATCGGGCGATCGCCAACACCACCGACTTGACCGCCGAGTTTCAGCAGTTCATCACCCGGTACGCCTGGGGATCCATCTGGACTCGGCCGGGATTGGATCGACGCAGCCGCTCGATGATCACGCTCACCGCGCTCGTCGCCCAGGGCCACCACGACGAACTCGCGATGCATCTGCGGGCGGCACGAACCAACGGGCTGACCAACGACGAGATCAAGGAAGTCCTGCTACAGACGGCGATCTACTGCGGCGTCCCAGCGGCGAATACCGCCTTTCGGATCGCCCAGGACGTGCTGAGCCGGATGGACGCCGAGGACTCGGACCACAGCTGAGGAAAGGGGCCCTGGCTTAGAGCGTCCGACAGTCCCTATTGCCGGACGCTCTTACTCGTTGGCGGCGTGGATGGTCTGCCAGAAGGCCGGCGAGAGCAGCACGATTTGATCGCTCTCATAGTCACGCACTGTGAGTACACCGTGGTCGATCGAGTACGTACCGTCGTAGGTGTGCTCCACGCCGTCGGCGGTCATCACGCTGAATCGCATGACGTAAAACTACCGCCCACGGCCACGCAGGGATCACCCCACCGCTAGGGCCTGCCCCGCAGTAGTCATGATCTGCGGGAACAGCCCCGACAACCGGTCACTTCTAGCCGTCGGCGCGATCGATCCGCAGGTGGCGGCGGCCGATCCAGACCTGAGAACCGGGTGGGATCGGGGTCGCAACGCCAGGCTCCAGGCCGACCCGTTCACCCCCGGGGGGCTGCACAGACGTTCCGTTGGTCGAATACCGGTCCAGGAACCAGAGCCCTTCGTCATCGACGCCGAAGGAGGCATGTGTCTTGGACACGGACATCTCCGGGTCGATCAGCGACACCAACCCCGCTTCCGGATCGTCCTCGGCCGGCTCTGGGTCGCGACCGATCAGCGCGAAATCGGGGATGTCGATGCTCCGGCCGTCGTCGAGGATGATCACCCAGCGGGGAGCCGGTGGAGCCGAGCTGGCCCACGCGGCGGGCTCGACCGCCAGTGGGCTGGACCGGACCACGGTGAGATCGGATGCGACATCCATATCCGGGGGCCGTGGCGGAGTGCGCTTGTGCAGATCCGCAGCGGACAACGGGGGCGGCGGCAGCGATCGCGACTGGTCTCGTTCCGTGGGCCAGGTCGCGGACTTGGCCCGCGCCGGAGCGGCAGGCGGAGGCGGAGGCGGAAGCGGAGCAGACGGAAGCGGAGCCTGACCGGGAAGCGGACCGGAACCACGGGGGATCGCACCGGAGTCTCGGGGGATCGACCCGGAGTTGCGCGGGATCGACCCGGAGTTGCGCGCGATCGCACCGGAGTCGCGCGCGATCGCGCCAGACTTCCGATCGCGCAGCGACGCTGGCTTCGGGGCAGGGGCGGCCGGCGCAGATGAGCGAGCAGGCGGGGGCGGAGTGACCGGCGAGGGCGGCGGAGTGGGGGGACCAGATCGCTGGGCCGCCGCTCCTCGGCTCGGTGTCGGGTAGCGGTTGGTATCGTCCCCTTCAGGAAAGACCAACGGGGGCCGTTGATCGCTGACCTGACGCAACGCCGATTCCAGCTCCTGCAGCGTCCTCGTCGTCACTACCCCGCTCAAGCTCAGGGCAGTACCTCGGCGGGACGTTTCAGCGGACACATTGCATTGCTCTTGCGAGCGGCTCAGCGCGGACAGCAGGGAGATCCCCAGCGGCGGTCGGACGTCGCGGACGAAGGTGGCCGCTGTCGGCCCCACCGCCACACTCTGGTAGCCCTCTGCAGCCAGCACTCGTCGAGCGATGTGGATCGCCTCTTGGGCAGGCAGATTCAGACCCACCACGCTATGTTGCCGAATAATCCCGGTCATGGGCTCCCTTCCTGCGCCTTGGAAACTACCCTGCCGGAGCGAGGCCTGGCACGTTTGGATCTTGTCTTGACTGAAAGAGCTGCGGCCCCCCGGTCCCATGCACCAGCTTATGCTGAGCCCGAGAGATTCCGGCGTTTCGGATTCGAGTAACGAGCAGTTGAACCCAAACCGTGCTACAGGACGGACGTACTCTTCCGTCCTGTAGCACGATGTGTCACGTTTCACAGACCGGCCACTGGGCCGTTCGGTCCCCTCGCCGACGTCAGACAGACCTCAGCGGTAGCTCCCGGCGCTCACAGCGGAGCCTCAAACCTGAAGGAGACCTCGTTCGACAGAGTCACAACCGTCCCCCCGACTAGCAGGAATGGCTCCAGCGGAACCAGTCGCTGCGGTATTTGACCGGGGACCGTGACGAGCGTCCCGTTGGCGGAGTCGAGATCGACGGCCAACACATGTCGGCCGTTGAACGACACCTCGAGGTGATTGCGGGAGATGTCCTGATCCACGTTGTCGATCTTTACCATCCGGGGCAGGTCAGGCCGCTGAACCGGGTCCACGGACGGCGCCCGGCCGACGATCACCGGCCGGTCCAGGGGGATGATCTGTCCGTTGGAGAAGTGCAGCGAGCCGAGAGTGTGCTCCTCGGAAGCGGCAGTTGGTCTTGACTCGAGCAGGGATGGAGGCTGGTTCTCCGGCAAGTGGGGCAGCAGGTCGTTCCGCGGCGGCGGGTCGTCCGATTCGTCCCCGAGCAATTCGCTCAGTTCCGGCTGCTCCGGCTGCTCCGGCTGCTCCGGCTGCTCCGAGTGCTCCGGCTGCTCCGCGGAGGCGCCGGCCGCACCCGATCCAGCCAGTTCGCCCGCTTCATTCAGTTGCCACACGGACCAGTCAGCGTCATCTTGATCGGTCTGGGACACCGGAGCCAGCGGCATCGCGGTCAGCGGCTGCGCCGGGGGTGCTGGTGGCAGCGTGCCCATCGGCGGAACAGGCGTTGCCGGTGGCGGCGTAGCAGCCGACCGGATGGGAGTTGCGGGCCGGAGCAGAGTCGCCGGCCGGAGCGGAGTCACCGACCGGAGGGGGGTAGCGGGCCGGAGCGGGGTGTCCGACGGCGTCGCCGAACGTATCGGGACGGACGGACTCACTGGAGGGGGCCAGGTACCTGGAACCGGCTCGTCCACCGGAGCGGATTCGCTCCCGGGGTCGGGTTCACTCACCGCGACTGGCTCGCGCAGTGAGTCGGGCTCGCGCAGTGAGTCGGGCTCACGCATCGAGTCGGGCTCACGCACCGGGTCGGACTGGCTCAGCCTCAGCGCGACCGGCTCACGCACTGCGTCGGGCTCACTCAGCCTCAGCGCGACCGGCTCCCGCACCGGGTCGGGCTCACTCCCCCGCACCGAGTCGGGCTGGCTGATCGAGTCGGACTGGTTCATCGAGTCGAACTGGCTCGCTGAGTCGAACTGGCTCACTGAGTCGGGCTCGTTCACTGACGCATGCCTGGCGTGCGCGGTGGGCGCAGCCATCGGTCCCCCAGCGATCATTGAGGACGGCGTCCAGGTGACCTCATCGGCCATCACGATTCCGCCTCTGACGGGCAGCGCCAACCCCGGGGAGGGCGGGGCGTCCCGGAACAGCCGAAGGGACTGAGCTTCGTCCAGGGTTTCCTCTACCCACGTGTTGGCACTACCGCTGACGATGGCTCGGGTGGCACCGATGGACTCACCCACCACAGCGGTGACGCCGCTGCGGACCACGACCCGAAGCCCAGCGCCGTCCACAATTCCGATCCCGAAGAACGGCGCACCGACGAAGCGTCCCCCGGTCACCACCTCGATCAGATGGTCGAGCGAGGAAACATCGTTGCAGGCTTCCCAGACCGCTTGCAGTCGGGAAGGCGACACCGAGTCCTCGAGCAAGACCACGGCCCGGGCGGTGACGACGGCGAACCAGGAACCCGGCAGGTAGGACGGGTAGGACGGATCAAGCATGAGGGGAACGTTCACTGTCGTACGGCACACCATGAATCATTCCATCGTCCACTGGGGGTGGCGTCACGTACCCCTGCTCCACCTGGTCGACCCGGTCGATTCGATGGCCGCCACGGCCACGCTGGAGTTCGTCGTCCGCAGATCTGTAGTGCGGATCGATCTCTAATTCGGCCGTCGCCCCGTCCCAGACATCGATCACGATCGCGGTGGCGTTGTCGCTCCCGCCCGCCGCGATCGCCTCTCTCACCAGCGTCGACGCGGCAACGCCGGGGTCATGGATGCCGGCCATCAGCCGAGCGATGTCAAGCTCCCCCAGCTCACCGCAGAGCCCGTCCGAACACAGCAGATACCGCTCACCGACCTCCGGCGCGAACAGCCAGTACTCGGCCTCGGGCGGCTGCAGGGATCCCAGTACCCGGGTCTCAATGTTCCGCTGCGGGTGGACCCGTGCCTCGTCGGCATGGATGCGTCCGGCGTCTACAAGCTCCTGGACAAAACTGTGGTCAACGGTCAACTGGCGTAATTCCCCATTGGCCAACCGGTAGAGCCGGGAATCACCCACATTGGCGACCAGCCAGTAGTCGGCGTGGCCGTCATTGACCATCACCAAGCCGACCAGGGTGGTACCCATCCCGCGCAGGCCCGGATTGTCGTCCGCCTGTCGCAGAATCGCCTCATTGGCCTGCTCGATCACGTCGGACACCGCAGCCGGTGGGATGACACCGCGACCGACGAGCCCCCGGAAGGTCTCCACGACGAGGGCACTCGCCAATTCACCGCCAGCGTGCCCGCCCATACCGTCCGCCACGACGAAGACCGGAGGCTCGGCGAGGAAAGCATCCTGGTTGTTGCGTCGGGGGCCGCGTTCAGTAGCCGACCCCCAGGACACCGCGATCATGCCGTCGCCCTTTCGTGCTGCTGTTGAGCGCAGCTAGGAAGCGGCGCTCAGCGAGGGTAGCAACGCTGGGCCGGGTGATAAGAAACGCCTTGTACGAAATACTAGTCGACCGACGCAGCCGAGACGTCCGGACCCTCGCAGGCCGACTCGACGTCGTCCACCAGACGGCGGGCACGCACCGGCGCGCGCGCCGCCGTCTCGGTCTCGGGTTGGTCAGTCGTTTCGGGCAGGTCTGTCCTCGGGGCGCGGCTGTGGATCGCTCTTCTTCCCGGATTCCCTGTGCTCGGATTCCCTGTGCTGGGATCTGGCATCCCGCTCAGACCGCGGCTCGAAGAGCATGTTCGTGATCTCGTGGGGGCCGGCCGGGTCTGCCACATCGAAGACCCGAACTCCCGGCAGCGCCGACCGACGAACCAGGCCGGACGACGCGTTGGCGCCCTGGAGTCGGCCGGTCTCTGGGCTCCAGAGGCGCAGAACGATCCCGGCGACCACGACAACGGCCAGCAAGCCAACTCCTAGCAGCCACAACCAGAACGTTTGGGCTCCCCCGCTGTCCGTGTCCGACGATTGCGGGTACGACGCTGCGAAATCCGTCGCTGGTGGGTTCGAGGTCTCGACGGCGAACGGATCGGCGGGTACGGACACCGCTGCCGTGATCACCTTCCGCCCGGTGTTCACCCGCACGTTCGCTTGCACCGGACCGGCTGTCGGACGAGGGAAGGTCACCATGTATCGCGAGCGCAGGCCGTCGGCAACCTCGTCGAAGGACGTGATCGCCTGGTCCGGCGAGGCCGAGATCGCGAACCCGCCAGTGGACGTCGCGGCGGCGAGCCAGTACCGCGGGTCCGGACTGGCGTTGACCACCGCGAGGACGGCATTCGCTCGGCGCAACCGAGCGCCGAGATCGGCCGCCGACTCACCACCCGCGTTCGGCGCTTTCGTGTACAGCACAATGATCGGCGCCGCGGTGTCCGGCCCGGACCGCAACGTGCGCAGGGCGAGCGTCAACGCCGCGGACGTCGCTCGGGGACCGCTGCCCTTCAGCGCGCTTGTCGCCTGCAGGGCGTCCGCCACCCCGACCGATCTCGGTGCGAGCACCGCGGGGGGCCGGCGATCAGCGATCAGCGCAGTGCTCGCATCGGGCGGCAACTGCAACAGAAAACTCGCTGCCCCGGCTCGAATACCACTGCGTAGAGAGGATTCTCCGTCGGCCGAAGCATCCATCACCAAGCCGAGCAAGGGCTGATCGGACAACAGGCGGCTGACCCGGATCGGTGGCCGGGTGCCGTCCGAGGTCACGCTCACCGCGCTCGGCGGAAGCGGGCGCGGCAGCTTAGGCTCCAGCTCACAGACGATGGAGATCTGGTGGTCGGCGGTCGAGTGGACGGCGAGAATGGTCAGGTGCGGATCAGTGGCCGCAGTCGCTGCCACAACCACCGTTGGCGGCGGCAGGAGGATCGACGGCAGCGCGAAGACCGCAGCGAGACGCTTTCGCCAGCCCATCACCGCTCACCCTGGGACCGCGGTGACGAGAATGTTGTCTCGGTAGTGCCCGACCGATCGGTCAAAGGTGCCGCCGCACGTGATCAGCAGCAGGGATGCCTGCAAGTTCGGCGAATACACCGCCTTGGCCGGGAAACGGTTCTTGGCCACCTGGCGGCGACCGGTCACCCGGAAGCGGGCGGTGCTGCCGTCCTGGCGGTCCACAAACACGGCGTCCCCCGGGGCCAACTGGGGTAGCCGAAAGAATACCGCCGGACCGGAACGTGAATCGATGTGACCCACGATCACTGCGGGGCCCTTCTGACCCGGGCGCGGCCCCCGGGAGTACCAGCCGGCCACCTGCCACTCGCGCGGGGCGGCGATCGTGCCGTCTGCCGCCAGCCCGAGCGGATCCAGCGAGGTGTCGATCTGTTGGGACGGGATCCGGAGCCGAATCGGAACGGCGACGCCGACATACGTCCGGACCGAGCGAAATGACGCCGGGTTTGTGGCGGAGGCGTCCGCCGATCTGGGCACCGGCCCAGCGGTCGTCCCCGGCGACAACCAACTCGCCGCGGACGGACTGCTGCCGGTCAGCCCGACGGCCAGCCCGATCACCAGCAGCGCGACGCCGATCCGCCGGATCGGCGCCGCCAGGACTACCGGCCTCAAGTCACCCACCGTGCATGCGAACCGCCACTCCGCCGCCACCACCAGTCTGAGAACCACCGCGCGGCAGCCGAGTCGCGAGCGTCGCACCGATCGCGGTGGACAACTGCTGAGCGACGACGAAGGTCTCTCCGTAGATTTGCTCCCGCAAAACCTGCGCTCGTTCATGGTCATTCGACACGTAGGCGTCGATCTCGGCCAGCAGGCGACCGTCGTACTGCCCTAGTTGCCCGACCATCGCCTCCTCCGGGATTCGATTCTGAGTGGCGGTATTCAGGAAAGCGGCGAACGAGGTCTCGAAGCTCCGCATGCCCTGCCGGGCGTTCTGCTGGCCCGCGGCGTCCTTTTTGGCCGTCGCCGAGGTGTAGGCCAACAAATGATCCACATGGTCGGCCCAGCCCGCCTGGAATCGACGGGCCGCCGCCGGGCCGAACAGGCTGTCGAAGGCGGCGGTCAAGCTCAGGGTGTTGGCATTGACGGCAGCCCCCATTGCCTCGAAGTCGTCCCGATTACCGATAGAGGAGCGGACTGTCGCCATCATCAACGCCGCGTGCTCGCCCAGCAATTGGGTGAGGGCCGAACGCAGCGCCACAGTGGGTGAGTTGAGCTCCTTGCCGACGTTGGCCGGCCACAAGGCACTGCCCAGGACCGCTCCGAGCTGGAATGCCTGCGCGTACGTCTGCTGATAGATCTTGGCCGAGGCCGGATAGTTCTTCGCGGCATACGTATCGACGCCCTCGACGAGGTGATTGATGTGCTTGCCGAGAGTGGCCTGCGCGGCGGCCAGGTTCAACCGGCCGTCCGACTGATCGGCGAAGAGCCGGGCTAAAACCTGCTCGTACCTGCTCAGGTCCTGGCGGGCGTCCTCGCGGACCTCGGCCTTCTTGGTCGCCAGCCCCCGCGAGTATTTGAACAGGGCTTGAATATGTTCGGTCCAGGCCTCGGCGAACCGGTCGCGGACTTTCGTTCCCATCACCGGTTGCAGCAAGTCGCTCAGTGCGTCGGCGTTCTGGCCGAGAGCCGCGTTCGCCGATTGGGCCAAGTCGGCGTCCGTGCGGATCCGGGCCCGCATCATGTCTGCGGCGAGAAGCGAGTGCAGGCCCAACAGAGCTTCCAGTTGCAGCACCGCGTCGGTGCCGTCGGAAGGCGGCGGAAATTGTCCGGTGCCGCTCTGCACCGGCGTTGTCGGTGAGATCTTCGGCATCGCATTCGGCGGACTCTTAGTCGCCGTTGTTGATGAACTCACGGTGCAGGCACCGAGTAACGCGGCGGCGAGAACGGCGCAAAGGCCGGAGGCGAATCGCACATACATACTCTTACATCGGAATCACAAGCCAAAGTTAACAATATGACAGAATAACGTACTATTACTTTGTGCTCATCATAACTCCACAGAGTAATCGGCCGCAGCTCGACACGTACTACCTGGCCCTTGCCGTGAACGGCGCGGCGAGGCACCGTTACTGGCAGAGACGGCGCGTGGACGGGGAGGTCCGCTGATGACAACTCATGGGACGGCTCGCGGCAGAGTACGACTGGGGGCGGAAACCGCCGCCCCGCCCCCAGATAGCATCCGCAATGTCGTCGTCGTGGGCCACTCGGCCGCCGGTAAGACGACACTGCTCGAGGCTCTGCTCGCTCAGACCGGTGCGGTCAACCGAGCGGGCCGGGTCGAGGATGGAAGCACGGTCTGCGATCACGAACCGGTCGAGCGCCGACTTGGGCGATCGGTCGCGCTCGCCGTGGCCTCCACCGTTCACGAGGGCGTGACCATCAATTTGATTGACACCCCCGGCCACCCGGACTTTGTCGGTGAGGTCCGAGCCGGATTGCGGGCCGCTGATGCGGCCCTTTTCGTGATCTCGGCCGTGGACGGAGTCGACACCACAACCCGAATGCTCTGGACGGAGTGCGCCGCCGTCAGCCTGCCCCGGGCCGTCGTGGTGACCCACGTGGATCAGCAGCGCGGTGACTTCACCGAGTCACTGGGCCTGTGCCGCAGATCCTTTGGCGACGGCGTCCAACCGATCTATCTACCGGTCGCCGACCGGGAGGGCCCGCCGACCGGCCTGTTAAGTCTACTGTCCCAACAGATTTCCACGGTCAGCGACGGTAATCGAGTCAGTCGACCGGCACCGGATCACCACCTTTCTGCGGCCGAGAGCGCGCGCACCGAGCTGATCGAGGGAATCATTCAGGAGTCCGAGGACGACTCGCTCCTGGATTGCTGGATCGCCGGCGAGGAGGTCGGGCTGGACACCCTGATCCCGGACCTGGAACGGGCGGTCGCGCGGGGCTCGTTCCACCCGGTGCTGGCGACCATCGCTCCGACCGGCCTCGGCATCACCGAACTGCTCGAGGTCATCGTCCGTGGCTTTCCCTCCCCGCTGGAACATCCACTCCCGCTGGTAACCACGCCGGACGGCGCTCCGCTGGCCCCGATCAGCTGCAACGTCGATGGTCCGCTAGTCGCGGAGGTGCTGAAGACCACCACCGATCCCTATGTTGGTCAGGTCAGCATTCTGCGGATCTTCTCCGGCCGGCTGGCGCCGGACGACGTCGTCCATGTCTGCGGTCACCGTCCCGTCCACGAGGCAGACGAACGCGTCGGTGCGATGTCTCGCCCGCTCGGCGCGACCCTGACCCCGGTGACCTCTGGGACCGCCGGTGACATCCTTGCCGTGGCCCGCCTGTCCCAGGCCGTGACCGGTGACACGCTGTCCGATCCGGCTGCGCCGATGCTGATGGAACCCTGGCCGATTCCCGACCCGATGCTGCCCACCGCGGTCGTCGCCCGGACCAGCGCCGCCGAGGACAAGTTGTCGCAGGCGCTGGGCCGACTGAACGCCGAAGACCCCGCCGTCCGGGTGGATCAGGATCGGGCCACCCACCAGCTGGTCCTCTGGACGATGGGCGACTCCCACCTGGACGTCGTCCTCGACCGGCTCAGCAGCCGACACGGAGTCGAGGTGGACGCCGAACCGATTCGGGTCGCCCTTCGAGAAACTCTGAAAACAAAGGCAACTGGGCATGGACGCCATGTGAAGCAGTCCGGCGGCCATGGCCAGTACGCGGTCGCCGACGTCGAGGTGGAGCCGCTGCCGCAGGGCAGCGGCTTCGAGTTTGTCGACCGGGTGGTCGGCGGCGCCGTCCCGCGCCAGTACATCCCCAGCGTCGAGAAGGGGATCCGGGCGCAGATGGAACGTGGGGTCTTGGCCGGTTACCCGATGGTCGACATCCGGGTGACGCTGGTCGGCGGAAAAGCGCACAGCGTCGACTCTTCGGATGCCGCTTTCCAGGTCGCCGGAGCCCTGGCGCTCAAGGTGGCGGCAGCCTCGGCCGGGGTGGCGATGCTAGAACCGGTGGACGCCGTGCGGATCGTCGTTGACGACGAGTACGTCGGTGCCGTGCTCGGTGACCTGTCCGCGCGCCGTGGCCGGGTGACCGGGACGACGTCGACGGCCGACGCGCGCACCGAGATCACTGCCGAGGTCCCGGCGATCGAGCTGATCACCTACGCCCAGACGCTTCGCGGATTGGCTCACGGCAGCGGGTTCTTCTCCCGCAGCTACCTACGGCATGCGCCGATGCCGCAGTACCAGGCCGAACAGGCACTGAAGAGCGTCACAGCCTGAGCCCGGAATTTTCCACTGGCTAACCCAGTAGATCTTCTCGGCTTCGGCGTCCTTCCGTTTTTCGGGCTACCGATGCGACTTATGCTAGAAGCACCGATGATTCGCTGTGACCTGCTCCTATTATCGCTTTCCCAGCCTGCGACCGAGCCCAGAGATCATTGCCCGGCATTACCAGTGGATATGTATTTCTCCCCACCATAACGCTGCTCTGTTGTACTCTGGGCGTGGGAGTCATAACGTCTTGGGGGCAGGATGAAAAGGGTGCGGGTCCGCGATCAATTGCGTCTAATGATCGAGGAACGTCCGGCTGGGGAACTGATCCCGTCCGAACGTGACCTCAGCGAGCAGTTCGGCGTCTCACGTCCCACTCTGCGCGCGGCGATTGAGGACCTCGCACGCGATGGGTTGCTCGTGCGACACCACGGTCGGGGCACGTTCACGAACACCCGAACGGCGTCCAGAGAACTAGCTCCCACCGCCAGAGCCGCCGATTTCACCGCGCCGCCGTCGGACGGCACCTGGGACAGTCGGATCCATCAGTTCCGAATCGAGCCGGCCGGTCCACGGCAGGGCAAGCGCATGCGGGTCTCGCCGGGCGAGGAACTGCTGTACGTCCGTCGGATCAGGATCGTCGATCACGCGCCGATGGCGATCGAGACGATCCGAATCCCGGTCGCCATCGTCCCCGGGATCGAACCCACGGACTTCGAGTCCGGATCGCTGTACCAACTCCTGCAGCTGCGATTCGACGTGAAGGCGACCGACGCCGTCCAAACCACCGAACCGACCGTCACCGACGCCGAGGAGTCACACCTCCTCGAGGTCCCGCTACACGCTCCGGCCCTCCTGTTCGAGCGCACCACCCACGATGCCGCGGGCCGGGTGATCGAGTTCGCGCAGTCCATTTACCGCGGGGACCGCTACCGGATCACCACGCATCTGACCTTCAACCACGACACCGACTGACGCTGCGCACTGCCGTCCGGGTAAATCCTTTTCCGACTCCCGGCTACGACTTTTTGGCGCCGGCGCTCAGGTGCGTCGTCAGGAACTGGACGACGCGTTCGCGCGCCAAGGCGGCCTGGTTGTCGGGCGCTTCCCGGACTTCCCTGGTAAGTACGGAGTGCGCACTCCGACCGAACCCACCCGGATTTCCCGGCGCCGAATCCAACTCGATCACCTCGAAGGCGTCTCCCAGTCGGTCCTTCAGGACGTCGAACCGCCCACGGCGGCAAGCCAGATCCTTGCTGAAGCGGAGGCCGATGACGGACAGGTCGCCCCGGGCCGCGACGACAGCCAATTCCGACTCGGACAGTCCTGGGTCGTTCTGGCGAGCCTTCCCGAGCGGAAACGGGACCGAAGGCTGACTCAGGACCGCGGCCAGGACACTGTCGTCGACCGCCGCGGCCAGGGCGAAACCTCCGGTGAAACACATCCCGATGACGCCGACCCCCGGCCCCGGAGTGCGGTCTGCCAGATCCGCGGCCACGGCACGAAGGTAGTGCGCGATCGGCCGGTCCGCCCCGGTGGCGAAGGCCCGAAACTCGGAGGAGACACAGAGCCGGGCGACCATCTGGACAACATATCCAAGGGACTCCGCTCGCCCCGGGTCCCCGAACGGGGACGGAACCGCAACCGTGAAACCGTGCTTCACCAAGTATTCGGCCAGGGCGAGTACCTGCGGTGTGATGCCTGGGATCTCCGGAATCAGGACAACACCCGGCCCGCTGCCTTTTTCGTACACGTCATGGGTGCGGTCGGCGGCGGTGAAAGGGGCACACGTCCAGCCGGTCAGATCGGCGGTCGGGGCGGAACCGGTCATCGGGAGAGTCTCCTGAGTGAAGGCGTGGGTTCGACGATCCGGTCGACCGGTACCCGACGGCGAGGACGTTCTTCACCCAATCGCAGGTCCACCCGGAAGGCAAGGCCCTCGGATCAGGGTCGGACCAGCGGTGGATCAGCGGTGGACCAGCGCGGCGGTGAAGGCTGCGGCCGCGGCCAAGCCGGCGGCGGCGCGCAGGTGGTTCAGCCGGGTCCAGCCGACGGTGTAGTCGTTCCAGCGGGCAGCGGCGTCGGCGCTGCCCGGATCCACCGTCGCAAGGGCATTGTTCAGCGGCACGTGATAGCCCATCGTCAGAGCGATGACGCCGATCAGGTACAGCAAGCCACCGACCAGCAGCAGGACGGCCGGGCGCTCATCCCGATCGCGGACGGCGAGCACCATCACGGGTAGGCAAGCCAGCGCCGTCCCGAACACCAGGGCCATAAAGGCCGGCCGCACCGCGGTGACGTTGATCGACTGCATCGCGGCAATCGCCTGGCCTGGTGGCAGCCGATCCAGCCCGCTCATCACGAAACTGGAGAAGCCGAAGAAGACGCCGGCCGTCAGACCGCAACCCAGCGCGGTGGCCAGGGTCAGGGCGGATTCGAGGGTCATCGTCGGCAGGGTGGAAGCCGGTGTCGAAGTCATGACATCAATTAGCGTTCCCCGGAGTGCCAGTTTCCATCGCTGTGAGGCTCCAATCCATACGCGAACGTCTACTGCGGCCGGATTGGTCGCTCTACGCTGAGTGGATGGATTCAGTCGCCGGCCTGCTCGACGGGCCTCGGGCCCGGGAAGCGTTCCTGCTGCGGTCCATCGTGAGTCCGCCGTGGGCGATGCGGATCCAGGACGAGGCACCGCTGACCCTGGTCACCGTTGTGCGCGGAACGGCGTGGGTGCTCCCCGAGGTCGGCGACGACGTGCTTCTGCGCCCTGGTGACGTCGCCGTCCTGCGTGGCCCGAAGCCCTACACCGTGGCCGATGATCCCAGCACTAGACCGCAGGTCGTGATCCACCCGGGCCAGCGCTGCACCACACCGGACGGCGAAATACCTTACCAGTTAATGGATCTCGGCATCCGAACGTGGGGAAACCAGCCGGACGGGGCAACCATGCTGCTCACCGGCACCTATCAGTCGGACAGCGAGATCAGCCGACGACTGCTTGCCGCCCTGCCGGAGCTGATCGTGTTGGCCGCCGACAACCTGCGCAATCCGCTGACCAGTTACCTCGCCGAAGAGGTGGTCCGGGACGAGCCGGGCCAGGAGGCGGTGCTTGACCGGCTGTTGGACCTGCTGCTGGTCGCCGTCCTACGGGCCTGGTTCGCGCGTCCGGACGCGGCGACTCCCGGCTGGTATGCCGCACACAGCGACCCGATCGTCGGGCCAGCGCTTCGGCTGCTGCAGAACGACTCGGCGCGGCCGTGGACGGTTGCCTCGCTGGCCGCCGCAACCGGCAGCTCCCGAGCCAGTTTCGCCCGCCGCTTCAAGGAATTGATCGGCGAGCCGCCGATGACCTTCCTGACGAATTGGCGGCTCACGTTGGCTGCCGACCTGCTCCGCGAGCCGGATGCCACCGTCGGATCGGTCGCTCGCCAGGTCGGGTACGCCAGCCCGTTCGCGTTCAGCACGGCCTTCAAGCGAGTCCGCGGGGTCAGCCCCGCCAGCCTCCGGGACTGACCGCCGCCGACGCCCGGCCACGTTCCATGACGCCCGCGATCAAAGGCGGGCGCGAGCGAGTGGGTAGGGGCCAGCCAGGCACGCAGTCCTGGGCGCCCCTCTGGTGGGGCGGCCCGTTCCGGGCTGAAAATGGGGTTCCGGGTGCCCGTTGACGTCGTTGATCTTTGGTCGTAGGAGGCCGTCACGCAGTCGGGCGCTGGGAGCCGTGTCGTTGGG